>JAAYVI010000087.1 GCA_012517235.1 Elusimicrobiota bacterium
TATAAAATATTTTTTTCATTTTTGCCTCTCTGATTTTATTATATTATTTTTTTGTTTATTTTTCGGTAAGATAAACGTTAAAGTTTTTGTAAAATATAATTTTAATTGGAAGGGTGGCCGAGCGGTTTAAGGCGCCGGTCTTGAAAACCGGTATACGTTCACGCGTATCGTGGGTTCGAATCCCACCCCTTCCGTTCGTTTTTCTTTCCCGCATAGAGCGAAGACAATAAAAAAGATGTATAGACGTATGGACGCATAGCAAAAAAGCGCGCTTGCGTTTTTGAGCCGCATAAGCCGCATGTCCGAAAAACGAGGGAATCTTCTCTCGAAGACGGACCGGCTTTGTTCGACGAGCGAAAACATTGATTTTCGCGAGGAGTTGCCGGCCGCCGAGTTTTGAGGACATCGTTAAGCGGCTTTTTAGCGGCGAGAATAGCAAGCAAGCTAAACGGCGAATGCGAGAGTTGTGCCCGCGAATCCCGCCCCCTCCGTTTGTTTTTCTTTCCCGCATAGAGCAAAGACAATAAAAAGCTGTATAGACGTATGGACGTATAGTAAAATAAAATGCGAGATTGCTTTTTTGAGTCGCATCTTCGAAAAACACAGGGAATACTCTCTTGAATACAGACCGATTGTAGCCTACGATATTTTTTCGGATTTATTACTCTCCGTAAAGATAAATAAAAATTAGCGCTGTCCTAAGCTTATGAGTTTTTATCGCAGACGATTATTGTTTGTCTTTTTTAGATATAAATAATAAGCTGCCGGATAAATTGTAAGTTCAAAAATAAAACTTGTGAATAAACCGCCTATCATCGGTGCGGCTATTCTTTTCATTACGTCGCTGCCGGTCCCCAGCGACCACATTATGGGAATAAGCCCCATAAAGGCCGCCGCGACCGTCATCATTTTCGGCCTGACTCTCTTAACGGCACCGTGGTAAACAGATTCTTTTATATCTTCGTCAGACAAAAAATTCTTTTTAGATTTCATATCTTCATAGGCCAAATCCAAATATAAAAGCATGAATATGCCGGTTTCCGCATCGAGTCCGGCCAAAGCTATTATTCCTACCCATACGGCGACGGATAAATTATAGTCCAACAGATAAATAAACCAAAAAGCGCCTATTAAAGAAAACGGAACGGCCGACATGACGAGAAATGTTTTGAATAAACCCTTAGTATTAATATATATTAGCAGAAAAATCGCAAATATGGTAACCGGCAATATTATTTTCATCCTCTCTTTTACTCTTATCATATTCTCGTATTGCCCGCCGTAAAAGATAGAATATCCTTGCGGGATACTAAAATTATCGTCTATGTGTTTTTTTATTTTCTCTATGTATCCGCCGATATCTTTTTCGTCGAAATCGACATAAACATAACTGGCATAAAAACCGTTTTCATCCCTAATCATCGAAGGACCTTTTGTAAAATTAACTTTGGCAAGTTCCCGCAAAGGTATTTGAATATTTTGGTTTACGGTTATTAGCGCGTTTTTAATGTCAGATAAATCTTCTCTTGAATCTTTTTTATATCTCAGGGTAATCGGATATCTTTCCCTTCCTTCTACGGTATATGTTATCGGCATGGCGCCTATGGTATTTGAAATAACTTCTTGAAAATCCGTAATTGTCAGATTGTATTTGTTTAAATTATCCCTTAAAGGTTCTATTTCTATAAAATATCCTTCACCCGTTCTTTCGGCATAAACGGACCTAATCTTCGGAAAGTCTTTGATCGAATTTTCTATTTTAACCGCTATTTCTTGGGTTTTTTCCAAATCTGGGCCTATGATTTTTATGCCAAGAGGCGTCCTGATACCGGTTGAGAGCATGTCTATTCTTCCCTTTATAGGCATAGTCCAAGCATTTACGAAACCGGGTAATTTTAATGCTTTGTCCATTTCCTTTATTAGTTCTTTGTAAGTAATTTTGTCGTACCATATTCTTCTTAAAATTTTCTTTAGATATTCCGGAGACCAATTAGAATACCATCTTTTTACGTTTCGCCATTCTTCCTGCGGTTTTAAGACTATGACCGTTTCTATCATGGAAAGCGGAGCGGGATCGGTGGCGGTAGAAGCCCTTCCGGCTTTTCCGTAAACGGTTAAAACTTCCGGAAAAGATTTTAATATTTTATTCTGGACGTTAAGAATTTTTCTTGCTTCTTCTACGGAAATTCCGGTAAGAGTGGTTGGCATGTAAAGAAGGCTGCCCTCGTTTAGCGGAGGCATAAATTCGCCGCCTAATTTGAAAAATATAGGTAAGGTGGCAAACAGCGACAATATTGCGGTAAGTACGGTTTTTTTTGGGTTTTTCAGCACAAATCCGCAAACGGGAGTATAAAGTTTGAAAAGAATTTTACTTACGGGATGCTCTTCTTCTTTGTAGTATTTTCCTATAAAAATAGAATTTAAAATGGACGATATAAAATTCGGTTTTATGTTAAAATAATCTTTTCTTGAAAAAGACATTCTTACGGCCGGATCCAGAGTCAATGCCAAAAAAGCCGCGGATATCATAGCAAGCGTTTTTGTCCAGGCCAGAGGAGAAAAAAGTTTTCCTTCGTGGTCGGTTAGGGCGAATATGGGGATAAAAGAAACAGATATTACAAGAAGAGAAAAAAATACCGAAGGCGCTACTTCTTTAATCGCTTTAAGCCTTATTTCCCGAAAGTCTTCCTTGCGGCCGTTTTCATTCCAGATTTCCAATTTCTTATATGCATTCTCAACCTCTATTATGGCTCCGTCTACCAGAACGCCTATGGATATTGCTATTCCAGAAATAGACATTATATTCGAATTTATTCCGAGCATATACATGAATAAAAAACAAAAAAGTATGCTTATCGGTATGGTTATTATGGCCGTTAAAGCGCTCGGTATATGCCAAAGAAAAAGCAATATGATAAAGCTTACTATTAATATTTCTTCCTTCAATTGTTTTTTTAAAGTACCCAAAGCTCTCTTTATTAAATCAGATCGATCATAAACCGTAACTATTTCCATTCCGTACGGAAGAGTTTTCTTAATATCGTTTATTCTGTCTTTTATCCTTTCTATCACTTTGAGCGCGTTTTCATTATGTCTTGCTACTACTATTCCGCTTACGGTGTCCATGTGTCCGTTAAAATCTCCCGTTCCTCTGCGAATTTGCGGACCTATCTTTATCGAAGCCGCGTCGGCAAGTTTTACAGGTATTCCGTTAGCGGATTTTAGAACGATATTCTTTATGTCTTCCTCTCCTTTTAGATATCCGTTTACCTTAACCATATACTCAAATCCCGAGTATTCGATTATTCTTGCGTCCGATTCGTTATTTGAATTTTTAAGAGCGTTTATTATGTCTTGGACGGAAATTTTATAAATAAAGAGTTTGTTAGGATCTATGATGATTTGGTATTCTTTTTCGAACCCGCCTACGGAGGCGATTTCGCTTACTCCTTCGACAGACTGAAGTTTGTACTTCAAATTAAAATCGTGATAGGATCTTATTTCTTGAGCCGACATCTTTCCGGTTTTATCGATAAGAGCATATTGGAAAATCCAACCGACTCCGGTGGCATCCGGGCCGAGATTAATTTGAGCGTCTTTCGGCAGTTGAGATTTTATTTTATCCAAATACTCCAACACCCTGCTTCTTGCCCAATATATGTCCGTTTTATCTTCGAATATCACATATATAAACGAATATCCGTAATCGGAAAATCCTCTTATGGTTTTTACTTTTGGCGTTCCTAAAAGAGAAGTTATTACGGGATATGTTATTTGATCTTCTATAACCTTAGGACTTTTGTTCCACTTGCTATAAACTATTACTTGAGTATCGGAGAGGTCGGGTATGGCGTCTACGGGAATATCCTTTAATACTTTCAGTCCTAATAAAGTTAGAAAAATGAAAAATATTATGACGGCAAATTTGTTTTCGACCGAAGAATCTATTATTTTATTCAACATAATTTTCTCAGTGAGAATGCGTATTCGCAGCTTTTTTTAATCTTGTTTCCGAATCTATTAGAAAATTCGGAGAGGAAACTATCTCTTCTCCTTCGGCTAATCCGTTCAAGACCTCGGTATATTTGTCGTTAGATAATCCGGTTTTAATAGTTCTCATTTCATAAGAGTCTACGCGTTTTACATATATCATATCTTCGTCTCCGTATTCTATGTAGGAGTCTTTAGGAATTAGAATTTTCTTACCCATGTTTTTTTTGAATTTTGCGCGCGCGTACTCATTAAATTTTAGGTCCGTATTTTTATTCTCAAAGCGAATTATTATCTTTATTTTTCTGTTTTCGTCTACCAAGTTTGATACGGCGACTATTTCACCTAAGAGGTTTAAATTTTTAGACTCAAAAAAAAGTTCCGGTTTGTTTCCCTTGGATATTAAATGCGCATATTGTTCGTCGACATACGCCGCGGCAAACATAATAGAGTCGGGCAGTGCGAGACCTTTATATCCTGTTTTTATGAGTTCCGATATTGACTCTTCGTTAAGGCCGTAATTTGCGGATTTTACTTCGATAGATTTTAGAATTTCTTTTATTCTATTTTTTTCCGATTGAGAAATAGAATCGTAGAGTTCTCTTTGATATTTGTATTCCTCCAATATGGAGTAAAGTTCTTTGTCATATAAAACTACGGCCGGCATTGTGAAACTCAAAATAAAATCCTTTTTAAGCGCTTTTTCTGTTTTTATCCCGGCGATAGCGGCCATATCGTTTTTAATTACTATTTCTTTTGAGTCGGATTCTTCTGTTTTTTTGGTTTCGTCTTCTTTAAGAACGAGATCCATCTTGCATATGGGACATGAACCGGGCTTGTCCGAAACATAGGACGGATGCATCGGACAATAATATATGCTTTTCCGAGTTTCGGAAAATAGGTTGGCGCCCAATACAAATATTGCGGCGATCGAAAAATATGAGAGAGTTTTAGTCATAATTTCCTCCCTAAAAGTTCTTTAAGTTCCGCTTTAGTTTTATAGAATTCAAAAAGATATTCGTAATAATCTATTTTTATTTCAAGGTTTCGTTTTAGGCTGTTGGTAACTTGAGATATGTCAGCTTCGCCTTTTTGGTAAAGAGCAATGGAGAGGTTAAATTCTGCGTTCGATTTCGGAAGCAGAACGTCTTTGTGATAATAGAAAAGGTTTATATAATTTTCCAAGTTTAAAAGAATTTTGTTTAACATGTACTCTTTCTCGGCAAATTTCTTTTTGTATGCGTACGAGTAAGACTCTTTTATTAATCGCGCTTCCCTAATTTGAGCGGCGTTTTTATTAAAGAATATCGGAAGATCCATGCCTAAAATAATGTCGTACGATTGGGGGAGAGTTCTTTTTCTGTATCCTATCATAAAATCCGGAAAGTATGACATTTTCGAAATTTTTAAAGCGATATTAAAAATTTCTTCGTCTTTTTTTGCTTTTAGTATTTCGGGATTAAGGGAAAGTTTTGAAATTAAATCTTTTTTGTCATAATCCGAGCGTATATTTTCGGATATGTATGTGGAAAAATTTATTTCATAATCTCCGGTGAAAGACCGCAATTTATTTAAGAGGAGTTTTTCTTGCGTTTCAATCTCTTTTAGACGCTTAATTATATCGGAATATTCCGTCTCGGCACTTAAAATATCCAATGACGATTTTTTAGTCTGATATTTTGAAGCGGATACTACGCTATCTGCGACCGCCGATAGGTCCGAAAGCGTTTTTTTCTCGTTTAATAAAAAAAGATAATCGTAATAGACGTTTTCCGCTTCGGTCAATATTTTATTCCTGATTGTTTCATATTCCAGGCGGTAGGAGTCGTAATCTAATTTCGCATTTTTTTTATACATGTTCGACTTCAAAGGATTAATAAGATTTTGCTTTATATAAAAACTTTTTTCTTCCGAATTTCCTATATACATTCTTTCCAATTCCAACGAAGGATTTTGAGGGATATAGGCTGTTTTGAATTTATATTCCAAAGAAACGGAAATGGTTTTATAGTAATTGATTTCGGCATTTTGATTTTCGATGAGGGATAAATAGTCATCTATGGAAATTTCCGAAGATAAAGCCGGGGATATTGTCGCCGCTATTAAAAATACTCCTAATATGTATATATTAATCTTCATCTTAATATTATAATAGAAATCCTTGTATTTTTCAAGTATACTACCATATAGTATATTAATAAAGCTCGAATCTATTACGAAACGATGCTTTCTTCGACCTAAAATTTGGCCAAAATAGTGTTTAATGCTAAAATTATTTTCGGAGGTTTTATGAGATTTTTGATTTTTTCAATGTTTTTTTCTTCTTTTTTAAACGCGCAATCGGTTTTATTTATAGGCGATTCTCATTCGGTTGGGCCTTTCGGTAAAAAATTGGATTTGCTGCTTAGAGAAAAAGGCGCTATAGTGGAGACATACGCCTCCTGCGGTTCCATAGCGCAATGGTGGGTTAACGGAAAAACTACAAATTGCGGATATTTTTTTAAGGATAAGGAAGGAAAAGTTTCTTTCGGTCTTAAAGCCGATACTCCGATATTTAAAAAGTTGATGGATAAAAATAAACCGGCTTTTGTCATAGTAGAATTGGGGGCAAATTATGCCAATGTTTTGTCGGACGACTTTGCCGTAGAAGATATGTCGTCGATGGCTTCTATGATAAAAGATTACGGAGCCAAATGCTTTTGGGTTACAAAACCTCATGCAAGAAAAAATCCGCAGGATTTGCCGAGAATACTTGAACTTACGTATAAAGCCGTTTCGCCTTACTGCGATATTTTTGACAGCACTAAGGTTACCGAATATCCCAAGGAAGGCGGAGACGGAATACATTATTCCTTTAAAGAAGGCATACCGATAGCGGAAAATTGGGCCAAAGAAGTTTTTGAATGGTTTATAGGCGGCGGAGAGAAAAAGATTTCCGCATCGGAAATTAAATAGGTCTTTGGGCCCATATTAAAATTCCCTTTGGATGCTTAAATCTTAAAACGGATAGCTTTATAATATTGGCAAGGGAGAGTAATATGAAAAATATAAAATTCCTTATAATAATTCCGCTGGCCGCTTCTTTTCTTTCGGCTAAAACTTTGGAAGACGAAAGGGCGGAAAGTATAATGAAGGATTTGGATACGAAAAAATTTAAAAAAATTTGCGATAAAATAGAAGATAAAGATATTAAGAAACTCACCAGTTTAAAATTTTCGATGTCCGAAAGAAAAATAATAAAAAATTTAAAACACGAAACACCCGATATTACGATGGACGATGTTAAGAGAGTATGTAAAAACATAGAGGAAGAAGAAAAGATTTCATATTCCGTAGATAATCCGGTTTCGAGCGGATATGTTCATGTTTACGAAGACGGCGACATAGAAATAAAAAACGCTTTTTTTGAACCCGTTCAAACCGACGAAAATTTGGATGACGGCGACATAGAAGAACCGGCTCCGGTTCCTTCTCCCGATTATTCCGCGGAAACGGAATATATCGCTTATTATAATCCTCCGGCTCAAACTCAAAGATCTCAAGAAGGGCAGTCTTCTTTCGAAGAACAAAATTTCGTAATAAAAGACGAAGCGGGTTTGCCGGCGGATCTTAAACAACAGGCCTTAGATTATTTTAAGACCAATTATTCCAAAATAAGCAATAAAGAATATATAGGTGTGGTTGATTTCGGAAAACATTCCAGCAAAAGCAGATTTTTCATAATAGGAGTCAAAGACGCTTCCGTTACGGCAATTCACGTAGCTCACGGAGCCGGATCAGATCCCGATAATGACGGATATGCCACTTTTTTCAGCAATAGACCGCAATCGAAAGCGAGTTCCGTAGGATTTTATTTGACCGGCGGAATTTATGACGGGAAATACGGCAAATCTTTAAAACTGCACGGATTATCTTCCACAAACTCTAACGCTTTCGAAAGAGCGGTAGTTCTTCATCCTTCCGCTTATGTAAGAGAAGCCAATGCAAAAGCCGGCAGATCTTGGGGCTGTTTGGCCGTAAGCTTCGAAACCGTTCAAAGCGTGATAAACAAACTTAAAGGCGGCGCTCTGATATACGCTTCGGTAAGCGGCAGATAAATAAAACCGGTACTAAAGTCCCTTTAATTTTTCATCGATACCTGCTAAAATATATATATGTTCTTTGAAGGGGGCGAATAGCTTCGACATGAGTCATGCTTCGCCGCATTCGCATGCCATGGATGACCCCGGCCATGTAAAAAAGGGTCAAAACAACAACTGCCAACTCCAACGAGATGGCTTGGGCTCACGCTTAAGTTGGGCCTCGCTTCCCGTCCTCTTCCGCAGGGCGGGGTTAGCGTCATAAGCGGAATGCCGTTTGCGTTTGTGTTTTCGTGAGCGCGGACGAAAGACTAAACGGAAATAGGGAGATTTTTGCGCGTCTCGGGCTTATAAATCTTCCGAAATCTTATCCGAGGCTAAGCATGTAGCGGCTGCGACGGACGGCTTATGGACCCGGGTGCGAATCCCGGCGCCTCCACCTTTATATGTTAACCCTCGGGGTTAACATACGGTTATTTTAATTTGTCGGCCACGGATCTGGGATATAATTGCAATCCTTCGGCTTTTATTTCTTCTATACTTTTCCACATGGCTATGCTTAAGAATTTTCCTTCCGGCGAGTAAACCAATTTTTGAGAAAAATCATAGTCGTCTTCGTTTTTAAATTCCGCTTCCATTAAAAAGGCTTTTATTTCTCTTTTTATTCCCAAATATGTAAATTCGTCTTCGCAGATTTGAGGTTCGGAAATAGAAGTTATCTCGCTTTTTAATTCTTCTCTTATTTCTCTTTCCAGCGCTTTTTGCGGAGTTTCTCCTTCTTCTATTCCTCCGCCCATGAATTTATAAAAATATATTCCGGAAATATCGTCCTTATATTTTTCCACCAAATACTTTCCTTTTTTTCTTATTATCGCCAAAGCTACTTGTCTCATAAGATATTTTTATTAAATAAAAAGATTTTTGGCAAGAAAAAGAAGGCTAAAAAATGCTAAATTATATTTACTATGAAAAAATCACTCGTTATCGTATCCGTTTGCGCGTTTTTTTTCTCCTGCCAGGGCAAGAAAGACAATGAAAAAAATATTGCCAGAGTAGGCGGCTCTTTTATAACCGAAAGCTATCTCGAAGAAAAGATAGCCGAATTGGGTCCGGAGGCCAATAAGTTCCTCTCGAGCGCTCCGGGAAGAAAACAATTTTTAGACATGCTCGTAAACGAAAAACTCGTAAAAATGGCTTCGGAAAGCAGCCCTCTTAAAAATTCGAAGGAATACAGAGAGAGGGTCGAAGAGATGAGAAAGGAATCCGAAAATAGGTTAAAAGAATATAGAGAATATCTTTTGACAAGAATGTTTATGGAAGATTTGAAGAAAAAAGAGCTTGAAGTGACTCAAGCCGAGATAAAAGATTATGCTGCCGCCCATCCCAAAATGGTTTCTTTGGAGCATATAGTGGCCGATAATTACGAAAAAGCCGAAGAGATTCTTAAAAGAATAAAATCGGGAACTTCTTTTTCAAAAATAGCCGAAGATAAAAAATACGAAGGCACGGTTGCCGGCGGAAAACTTCCTCCGATATTACCCGGCGAATTTTTGCCGGAACTGGAAGATATGATAACCAAAATGAAAGTAGGGGAAATACAAGGCGTTGTGGCTTCAAAAATGGGTTTTCATATAATAAAGAAAAACGCCGAATCGGCTTTGGATTTAAGCAAGATAGAAAATTCGGAGAGAGTAAGAAAGGTTTTGGAGAAGAGAAAATTTGACGAATATATAGCCAAACTTCAAAAGAAATATAAGGTGGAGGTTTTAGATGAAAGGTATAAGTAGAATTTTACCGATTATATTTTTGGCTTCTTCCGTTTTCGCTCAGGAAGAAAAAGTCATAGCGAAGGTTAACGGAGAGCCGATACTATTAAGCGAGTTTAATAAAAACAAAGAAATGCTTTCCGAACAATACGCTTCTCTGGCGCCTGATTTTCTTTCGCAAAAAGACGCTTCAGAAAAAATGGATAAAATGGTAATGGATAAGCTTATAAACGAGGCTTTGCTTAGACAAAAAGCGGAAGCGATGAAGATAAAGGTTTACGAAAGACAGATAGACGAAGGCGTGGCGGAAATAAAAAAAAGATTTCCGGCCGAAAGTTCGGTTCAAGCCGATGCGATATTGTCGGAAGAGCTTAAGAAACAAGGTCTTACTATGGCGCAGTTTAGGGAAAAAGTAAAAAGAGATCTGATGGCCAGAAAACTTATAGAAGAAACCGTAAGACCGAAAGTCAAATCTCCTCAGGAAAAGGATATAAAAGCTTATTTCGATAAGGTGAAAGCGATATTGGACGGCAAGCCGAGAGATACTTCTATTTCGGAGCAGGATTATGAGGAGTATTCGAATATAGCTTCCAAATTTAAGGAATTGATTTCGGAAAGATTTAGATTGAGACATATACTTATAAAACCCGAAAGCGATTCGCTTACCGATAAGACCAAGGCTTTAAACGAAGCCTCAAGAATAAAAAAAGAGCTTGACGGCGGCGCCGATTTTGAAGAAATGGCCGAAAAGTTTTCCAAAGACAAGCAAAGCGCCGTCAGAGGCGGAGATATCGGTTATGTGATATCCGGAATGCTTCCCGAGGAATTGGAAAAAGCCGTTTTTAAAATGTGTCCCGGACAAATTTCTCAGCCGATAGAAACCAAATTCGGCTACCATATAGTAAGAGTCGACGAAAAAAGGATAGCGCAAAAACTCAAATATGAGTTTGCCAAAGAAGATATTTCGCAGATAATGATGCAAAACGCTTTCGCCGACGAAGTCGAAAAATATACCGAAAACTTAAGGAAAGAGGCGAAGATAGAATATTTCGGCAAATGAGCCGCAAAATATTGATTTCATGCGGGGATCCCAACGGCATAGGACCGGAGATATCGGTTAAGGCCTTAAAAAAATCTCCGCTTAGATTAAGAAAAAAAGTTCTTCTTTTGGGCGATATAAATTCTTTAAAAAAAGCGGGATGGAGCGATAAACTTTGTTCCGCTTTAAATATTTCTTGCGAAAAATTTAAGTTAAATTACGGTTATCCCGAAGCGTCAGGCGGATTGATTTCTTTTAAAGCTTTTTCATGCGCTTGCAGGCTGGCCTCAAACGGATTTGCGGCGGCAGTGGTGACCGCGCCCGTTAGCAAAGAAGCATGGTTAAAAGCCGGTGTGCCTTTTATGGGGCATACCGATTATCTCGAAAAAAATTTCAAAATAAATCCCGTTATGTCTTTTCATGCGTACGGGTTTAACTCTTTTTTGATTACCGAACATATCTCTTTAAGAAAAATAAATTGCGCTCTTTCAGTCGAAAGAATAAAAGGAAAAGTTTTATCTTTTTCGAACTCTTTCGGTCTTAAGAAAGAAGATTTAATCGTTTTTTCGGGACTAAATCCTCATTGCGGAGAAAACGGCTTTTTGGGCGGAGAAGAGAAAAAGATAATCATTCCCGCCATGAAGCAAATAGAAAAGGCCGGTTTTAAAACGGCCGGTCCTTTTAATCCGGAAGACGTATTTTCAAAATATTTTACGCTTAAAGCCAAAGCGGCGGTCTTTATGTATCACGACCAGCTTCTCGCCCCTTTGAGAATAAAGTACGGTTATTGCGTTCATGCTACGTGGGGACTGCCTTTTATAAGAACTTCTCCTTCTCACGGCTGTGCTTTTGACATAGCCGGAAAGAATAAGGCCGACGAGACATCGATGCTTTCGGCCTTGAAATTTGCTTTTGCCAAAATTTAATCTATTTGTTCGAGCTTTACTTCGCAGTTTTTCGGAATATTTATCGCGGAATAGTGAAATTGTTTTTTTGCTTCCGATTTTGAAGACATTTCCAACGGGTTTACCCTATAATAAACAAAGGCGGTGTTTTTTTCTTTTTTGAACGAATCGGCCATAAAAATGCCGTTGGGCAATTCCGAATTGGAAACAAGTATTAAAACGTCGTTTTTTGAAAAATCGGTTTTTATTTCCCTTACTTTATTCTCTTTGAGAAATGCTTCCCAGTCGATTTGATTTTTGAAAACTTTATAGGTTACCGGAGCCGATATTCTTGAAAGTCTGGTTTTAGGTTCCTCTCCGGGCATGGGTACTTCCGAGGGTTTAAGATTTTCTTCTTTAGACAGCTTATCGTAGAGATTTATTTTTTTATTAAGATCTTTTTCGGACAGATAAATCGGATTTTTTTCTCTGCCTTTTGCCATTTCTAAAAGCTGCTGCATCGGCGATTTGGGTTTTTCTGCGACTTCCCTGAAATCTTTATCTTTTATTATTTTTATCGCATCCGTTTCGAAAGTGGATTTGCCGGATATGTCGTTTTGAGGCATAGGTCTTTGATTCTTAAGGTCTTCCTCTTTTTGTTTCATTTGATTTAAAAAAGTTTGTTCCTGAGCTTCGCTTGCGGCGTCTTGATAATTCTCGTCTAAAAAATATCCTTTCATTAATAAATTATAAGCCGCTATTACCAATATAAAAGCGCCCAGCGTAAAATATAAAACTTTTTTATTATTCATATTTTGTCTCCGAAAATATGATATCGCTTTTAGTAATTGTACAATATATTTAACTTTAAGTTATTATTTTTGTAACAAGCCGTTTATATAATTTATGATATGTTTACCTTATATAAAAGAAGAGGTGGCTTATGAAATATTGGGCTTACATAAACAATGAAATAATGGGCCCTTATGAGAAAGAAGAGCTTATAAAGCTGCCGCAATTTACAAACTCTACTCTTTTATGTCCCCAGTCGCCCGTAGGGGAGAAAACCGAAGAATGGAAAGAGGCGGCTTCTTTTCCGGAAATTTCCGCTTTAATTTCAAATACTTCGGCAAGAAGCATGTCGGCAAACCCGACGGATTCCGGATTTAATAATCCTTTTCATAATTTCGGAAACATAGAGATAAAAAAAATAGACGAAAATATTCCCGCTCCTCAAACATCCAATTCTCCCGGACCGCTGGATCCTATTTCTCTTTCTCAAATTTCAAAAAGGCAGGAAAACTTTTTAAATAAAGAAGAACCTCCGAAAGAAGAAATAAAAAATACTTCCGAAAATCCTTCTCCCGCTCCTTTATTCGGTTCTAAAGAAGTTCAAAATCCGGCGGATTCTATTAAAATAGATTCCGTTTCGCCTCAAAGCGAGCCGGTTCAAGAAAATTCAAAAGATAATGCGCCGATTGCGGATTTTCCGTCCGTCTCGGACGGGGAAAATAAATCCGAAAATCCTTCGCACGATTCGGCGCCCATATCCGAAGAGCCCAAGAATCAAGATATTATTCAACAGAGTCAAAATTCTCCTTTGGATATTTCTTTGCCCGAATTGTCTCCCTTGAATACCGATCTCGAAAAAAAAGAAGATGTTTTGCCTGAAGGAATTAATATTTCTTTATCCGAAACTACCGAAGTCTTTCCCAAAGAATCTGATTCGGTTTCTCATTTGACACAAGACGGTTCGGAAGATAAAAATTTAAACGATAATTCTTTGGCTAAAGACGATCTTGCCGTATTTTCGGACGATAAAATTGCCGCTTCGCCGACGGGATCGGCTCAGGCCGTTTCTCGGATACCTCTGGAGAAGATAGATGAAATAAATAAAGATACGGATAAAATAATTTCTTTAATAGAAAAATTTGCATCCAATTCCGCCGGCAAAGAAGACTTATCGGTTCTTAAGTCTTACTTGGATTCGAAAATAGAAATACTTTCAAACCGAATAAACTCTTTCGACGCGGGAGAAATAAACTCTTCGCTTAAAAACATAGAAAACAAACTTTCTTCTTTGGAAAAGAAAATAGAATCCGCTCCTTCGGTTTCAAAGTCTTCTTCTCTGTCGCCGTCTTCCATACAAATAGAAAAAAATTACGACAATGCGGTTATGGGCGGAACCGAAGTGCCGGGCGCTCCGAAAACTCCTTCGGCGCCTTTAGTTAAAGAAGACCCGAAAAAACAAGAAAATCCTCCTCCTTCTTCTCAGCCGGCTTTGGAAAAAAAGAAAATCGATTTCGGCCCCGTTTTAAAGACAGTTTTGAAAGGCATTCTCTCCGCGGTCTTGGCCGCCGGAATAGGAATAGCTTTGAGTTTGGCCTTGAGAAGCGCGGGCATAATAGATTTGACCGTTTATATGCCTTTTATTCCCGCCGCCAAAAAAGCCGAAAATAAAGGCGTGTCTAAAGCGCAGCAGGCTTCTTTTGAATCCTCGTCTTCTTCTAATACGGTTTCGGTTTCGGCCTCTACTGCGCCGGCCGCCGCGCAAGAAAAAGATCTTTCCGAAGAAGTTATTTACTTCGTAAGAACTTACATAAAGGAAGGCTCAGATAAAACGATAGAAAATAGAGTGATAGAACATGCCGAAAAAAATAAGTTGGATTCAAAAAGCATAACATGGAAAGCTCGAAAAATGGATGAAAATACCTATCAAGTTTTTGCCGAGTTTGCCAATGTTAAACAGCCGATATTTTATCTTTTTGAAGTAGACTATAAAACCAAAAATATAAGGCCTTCAAACGATATGGCCGGATATGTTATGGAAGGCGACAAAGGCGTAGAGGCTCCGGAAGCTGGAAAAATGAAAAAAGTATCCGTTTCGCCTAAAAATAAAAAGACCATGCCTAAAAAATCTTCTTTACCGAAACAAGAAACCGAGAAACAAACGCCGGCAAAAGAAAATAAAGAGGTAAAACCGGCTAAAGCAGAAGATAAAAAAGCGCAGACACAAGAGAAAAAATCTCAAGACGAAGAGTATGTTTATGAATACGAAGACGAGGGAGAGGAAGAGTATCTGATGCCCGGAATACCGAAAAAGTAAAGAATTACTCTTTCCATTCGCAAATTCTGTTCCTTCCGCTTTCTTTTGCTTTATATAGAGCCGAATCGGCTTTGTTTATAAGTTCTTCTATTTTTTGCGCGTCTTTGGGATAATGGGCTATACCGGCCGAAACCGTTATTTTTATTTTTTCCGCTCCGGCCTCAAAAACTTCGCTTTCTATCAATTTCCTTATATATTCGGCTTTTCTTAAAGCGCCGTCGGCTTGAGCTCTCGGCATTATAAGAGCAAATTCTTCTCCTCCGTATCTGGCGACAAAGTCGGTTTCATATACGTTTTCTCTTATTATTTCGGCCACTTTTTTAAGAACGGCGTCTCCGGCTTGATGACCGTATGAATCGTTTATTTTTTTGAAATGATCTATGTCCAATATCATCAGTCCCAAAGAAGTTTTAAATGTCTTTGCTCTTGAAAATTCGAATGAAAGTTTTTCGTCAAAAGCTCCCCTTCTATAAACTCCGGTAAGACCGTCTATTACCGAAAGTTCGTCTATGCGCGCAAATAAAGATATTCTTTTTAAAGCGGGAAAAATCTCCAGAGAAAGATCTTCCAGTTTTTCTTTTATTATTTCCGGGTTTTCCTGGGACAATACGGAGAAAAAGAAAAAAACAGTTTGACCGTCTCTGAAGGCGTAATAAAATCTGTCGTTAGAAAATATAAAATCTTCTTTTTCAAAACCTTGAGAGTATTCCAGTACGGAAGATAGTTCGTCTTCTCCGAAAATTTTTTCGGCCGAATTTTCCTTTACCAGAAACATGGAAACTTCTTTGGCGTTTAAATAAACCGAGATTTTTTCTTTTAAAAGAACCGCCGGAGTTTTTAAGTCGAAAGTTTCGGAAAGTGTTTTTATTATTACGTATAAAGCCGAAAATCTTTTCTCGTTTTCGGCGGCTTTCTCAAATTCTTTTTTTTCTTTTTCAAAAATGTTTTTTATTTTAAATAAATCGGAATCTGAATTTTTAATTTCCGTATTTTGCCTTTTGGGAAATATTGTAAAAGAAATAAAACAGACAAAAGCGGAAATTATAAATTCTATGCGGTAAAAAGAAAACATTAAAGAAGGAAGAGAAAAAACAACCGGAATTAAAAAACGATATTTTTTGGGTTTTAAAGCTATTTCGGCAAATATCGCGGAGGGGACGGATAAAGAAGAGATTAGCAAAAAGACATTATCATTCATAAATAACCTTGTTCCTTCCGCTTTGTTTGGCTTTGTATAGTCTTTCGTCGGCGACTCTTATCAATCTGCTTTTTGCCGGTGCGTCTTGAGGAAAAACCGCTATGCCGAAGCTTGCGGTAATAGAAGAAGGTTTTCCGTCGAAGTTAAAAGAAATTCGGCTTATGTTTTCTCTTAGTTTTTCCGCCGTTTTAAACGCTTCCTCTTTTGAGCATTGAGGAAGTATTACCGCAAATTCTTCCCCGCCGTATCTGGCGCAAATATCGATTTCTCTTAAAGAGTTTTTTAAGGTTTCGGCGGTCTTTCGCAATACTTCGTCTCCCGCTCGATGACCGTATGAATCGTTATATTTTTTAAAATGGTCTATGTCGGCTATTATCAAAGAAAAAGGAAGTTTGGTTCTTCCGGAAGTGAGTATTTCAAAGTCGAGCCTATCTTGAAAAATTCTATGGGTAAGAAGTCCGGTAAGAGCGTCTTTCATTGCCATTTCGTTTATTTTGGAAAATAAGGCCAAATTTTCCAAGGCTATCGAAGCGCTTCTAAGTAAAAGTTCGCATGTTCTAAGATCGCTTTCGTTTAATCTGTCGGGTTTTTCGGATGTTATTTTTACCGCCGCGAATACCGCCGAAAAAGAAAGAATCGGCGCCGATAGGAGCGAAGCTTCTTTGGACGAAAAATTTTCTTTTTTAAATCTCGGATCGTTTTTTGAGTTTTTTATAAGTATCGGCAGTTTGCTTTGCCATATCTGATAGCAAAGCCAATCGCCGTCCGGTTTTGTTTTTAGTTCGCATACGCAATCTTTAAAAGATTCTTTTACGGCTTTTAGAACCTCGTCGGCTATGTCGCGCGAAGAGTTTTTAGTTTGTATGCTTTTAAGGGAAGAAAGAAAAATTCTTCCGGCTCTTATTCTTTCCGCCGATTTTGCGGAATGTTCTTTGTAAAACTCGGCTCTCTTTTGAAGTTCTTCCGCTTCTTTTTTTTCTTTTTCATAAACCGCGTTTTCTTCTTCCTTCTTTTTATCCTCTTTTTCAAAATATTCGGACGCCGTCCATAAAGACGCCCAAAGTATTAGCATTTGCGAGACAAAAATAGGATATTCTTTGGATCCTTCTTTTAAGAAATAAGGAAGTATAAGCGCCGACAGAGTCGCCGCAAATACTATCAAAAATTTTGCTTCGAAATCTTTTCGCTTAAGACCGGCGGCCGAGGCAAAAAAAAGCGGATAAAAAAACTTGCTTTTTTCCGGCATTAGAAAAAAAGACGCTATTGCCGTTAAAGAGAAAAAGGCGGCGATTAAATATCTCGCCGTTTTCCCTAAGGATAAGGCTTTCATGCGATAAATTTTATCATTTTTTATAGTTATTTGTTCGAAAGTCCCATCTCTTCAAATTCGATAAAGTATTGGGATACGAGTTTTACGTAGGATTTTGTTTCTTTGAAAGGAGGTATGCCGTTATGAGGTTCTTTGTCGTATTTTCTTACATTACCGGGACCGCAGTTATATGCCGCTATGGATTTTTTAATACTTTGATTTTCGATGTCGGATTTATCCAAAGAAGAGAAATCGGTTTCGCTAAACTCCGAAAACAAGTATCTTAAATATTTTATGCCGTATTTTATGTTAGTCGCCGGGTCGAAAAGTTTTGAAGTGTCTTTTAAACCGAGCCATTTGGCGGTATCGGGCATAAGCTGCATAAGTCCCATGGCGCCTACCGAGCTTTTCGCTTTGGGATTAAAAGAAGATTCTTTTTTTATGACCGCCAAGACCATTTCCGGATCAAAGTTTTGTTTTTTGGCTTCTTCAAGCACTATGGATAAATAAGGTACGGAACCGTTTTTAGATTTTGAAAGCGACGAAAGAGAAAAACTTTCGCTTTCGTCGGGCCTTACTATGTCAACCGACGGAGGAGGCGGATCTTTCGGTAAATCCGCCGAAAAATCATCGTCTATTTGGGCCGATGACGGTATAGGAACCGATAAAGCCGATGAAAAGTCTATTTGCTCCAAAGCTCTTTGAGCGAAAGAATATGAAACGGCACAAAAGAAAATTATCATGATTATCGGCTTTCTCATAAATAAAGTATACTCGTATTTATTGACAAGTCAAGTCCCAAAGGTCCTATTGCGGCAATAGTCCTATTTTTATAATCTAAATCATATGAACACCTATACTATGAACCTTAAAGTAAATCCGGACGAAATAGACGCTTTCGGTCATGTAAACAATGTCGCTTACTTAAGATGGTTTAATGCCGCCGCTTCGCGCCATTGCGAAGCCGTCGGATACGGCGGAGATTTAATGTGGAAAAACGGCTTCGGCTGGATAATAAGAAGCCATGCGATAGAATATCTTAAGCCTATAAAACCTTATGAGGAAATAAAGATAATAACTTATGTTCATGAAATAAAAGGTGCGGTATCTCTTAGAAAATATCAAGTAGTAGACTCTTTGGGAAATATCTGCGCCGAAGGGGAAACACGCTGGGTATGGGTGGATTATAAAAGCGGACGTCCTTGCAGAGTTCCAAAAGAGGTGGTCTCGAAGTTCGGTTTCTAATTTTTTGATAAAATATTAATGTAAAGGAGGTATTATGTTTAGAATAGCGAAAAGACTCATTCTTTTTTTTGCCGTCAACTTATTGATAATACTTACGCTTTCTTTCACTTTGAATATATTGGGAGTAAGACCTTATTTGGACGCAAGAGGAATAAATTATTCTTCTTTAATGATTTTTTGCTTGGTTTGGGGTATGGGCGGAGCTTTCATATCTCTGGCTTTGTCGAGAATAACGGCAAAGTGGATGATGGGAGTTTCGGTAATAGATCCCAATACGTCGGATTCCGATTTATCGTGGCTTGTAAATACGGTTCATAAACTTGCAAGATCGGCCGGCCTTTCCAAAATGCCCGAAGTGGGAATATACGATAGCCCCGAAATAAACGCTTTTGCCACCGGCCCGACAAGGAACCGTTCTCTCGTGGCGGTTTCGGCCGGTCTTTTGGAAAATATGAATAAAGAGCAAATAGAGGGCGTTTTGGCTCATGAAGTCGCTCATATATCGAACGGGGATATGGTTACTATGACGCTGCTTCAAGGCATAATAAACGCCATAGTAATGTTCTTGGCAAGAATCATAGCGTATGTTGTGGTAAGCAGAAGAAATTCCGACGACGATTCTCCGTCCTTGAGATATTTTGTGACATTTGTTTTGGAAATAATTTTAAGCTTTTTGGGAATGATAGTTGTCGCCGCTTTTTCCAGATACAGAGAGTATAGAGCCGACGCCGGAGGCGCGTCTTTGGCCGGCAGAGAAAAAATGATTTCCGCTTTAAAAGCACTCCTTAAAACGGTAAGATACGCCGATTTGACCGGCAAAGAATCGATTGCTTCGTTTAAGATATCCGGAACTCCGAAATTTATGAAGCTTTTTTCGACCCATCCGCCTTTGGAAGAAAGAATAGAACGCCTCGAAAGAGGCTTTTAGATGTGTTCCGTATTCTTTTTTAATTCCGATATTTCCGAGATATTAAAGTTTTTTCCTTCTATAAATAATACGACCCCTCTCCAAAAAGGAAAATTTTATCCGGGCTCGAAAATACCATGCGTATATAAAGGGGAAGCGTTAAATCTTTCTTGGGGGTTTTCGACGGATACTCTCAAAGAACCGCTTGTAAACATAAGAGCCGAAAGCGTGGCGTCCAAACCGTGGTTTAGAAAATATTTTTATAAAAACAGATGTCTCGTGGCGGCCGATGCTTTTTACGAATGGAAGGAATCGGAAATAAACGGAAAAAAAATTCCTTATCGTTTTTCAATGAAAGATAATTCCGTTTTTTTTATGGCGGGACTTGTAAACGAAGAAAATTCTTCCTGCGCGGTGATAACTACTTCGCCTTGTTTTCTGGTTAAATCGGTTCACAATAGAATGCCGGTGATTTTAAGAAAAGAATCGTTAAACGTATGGGCGGATAATTCTTTTTCCGACACGGAAATTCTTCTTCCGCTATTGACTCCGTACGATTCTTCCAAAATGTACATGGCTCAAACCGACATGTAGAAATTTCGATCGGGAAAATTAATAACTTTTCGGCTTGAAATTATTATCTTAATTCAGTAAATTATAGTTAGTTCTTTTAGAGGTGTTTTTTTGTAAATACGGAGTAAATAAATTAGGAGGAAACTTATGATAGACATAGCTAAAAATATTGCGACGGCTCCGAGAAGAACGAAAGCCTCCGTAATAAGAGAATTACTTAAACTTACAAATAAACCGGGAATCATATCTTTTGCCGGCGGTTTGCCCGATCCGGATGTTTTTCCCTATGATTTTTTTACCGACGCCGTTAAAAAGATAATGGATAAGCAAGGCAAAATCGCTCTCCAATACGGACCTACCGAAGGTTTGCCGGAATTTAAAGAAGAATTCTTAAAATTTTTGGAAAAAGAAGAAGGAATAAAAGCCAAGCCGGAAAATATTCTCATAACTACCGCCAGTCAGCAGGCTTTGGATTTGGTCGGAAGGTTATTTATAGACGCTTCGGATCCTGTTTTGGTAGAAATGCCAAGTTATATGGGAGGACTTCAGGTTTTCAAGTCTTACGGAGCCGATTTTGTGGGCGTAAAAATGGACGATGAGGGTATAATAACTTCGGAACTTGAGCAAAAACTTCAATGGCTTAAAGATCAAGACGAGCATTATAAATTTATTTATTTGGTGCCGGATTTCCAGAATCCCAGCGGCGTAACTCTTTCCGAGAAAAAAAGAAAAAGAGTAATAGAACTTTCCGAAAAATATAATGTCGCCGTCATAGAAGATTCCCCTTACAGACAAATAAGATTCGAAGGCAAAGAGCCCAAGATGCTTTATAGACTCGATAAGGAAACCAAAAAAACCGACAATATAATATCCCTTTTTACCATGTCTAAAACCTTTGCCCCCGGCCTTAGAATAGGGATAATTTTGGCCAATGAAAACATAATAAGAAAAATGGTGATATTGAAACAATCTCTGGATCTTTGCACTTCCAGCCTCAATCAGCTCTTGGCGGCCGAATTTCTTAAAACCGGATATTTTTATTCGCATGTCGAGAAAGTCAATAAAGTTTACAAGGCCAAGAAAGACGCGATGCTTTCGGCTCTTGAGAAATATATGCCGGAAGGCGTTACTTGGACAAAGCCTCAGGGCGGACTTTTCCTTTGGCTTAAGCTGCCCGAAAATATAAGCGCGGACGAAATGTTCGAAGACGCGATAAAGGAAAATGTCGCTTACGTAATAGGATCCGCTTTCCATGTGGACGGAAGCGGAAAAAATACAATGAGAATGAATTTTTCTTATCCTACTTTGGAAGAAATAGAAGAAGGAATAAAGCGCTTGGCAAAAGCGGTGAAAAATAAAATGGCGCGCAGGTAAAAAATATAATTCATGTTCGATAAAGAAGAGTTCGTGAAAAAATCAAGGGAAAACGGAATTGTCGGCGCCGGGGGAGCCGGCTTTCCCTTTTATGTGAAAGTTTCTTCTCAAGCGCATACGGTTTTGGTAAATGCCGCGGAATGCGAACCTCTTTTAAGAAAAGATCAAGTCATACTTTCTCTTTATCCTCAAAAAGTAATAGAAGGATTAAAACTTGCGATGAAAAGCTGCGGGGCATCCGAGGGGATAATAGGGATAAAAAAGAAACATGAAAAAATAATTTCTCGTCTTAAAGAAATATGCAAATCCGAAAAAGGAATTTCGGTTTTGGAAATGGGAGATTATTATCCCGCAGGAGACGAGTTTTGCCTTGTTTATGAGGCTACCGGAAAAGTCATAGCTCCGGGAGCCATACCTTTAAGCGTGGGATGCGTTGTTTCCAATGTGGAAACTCTATATAATGCCGCCATATCGCGGCCCGTTACCGAAAAATTTGTTACCATAGCCGGCGAGGTTAAAAATCCCGCGACTATGAAAATTCCTATAGGCGTTTCATGGAAAGAATTAGCGGAAGTTTGCGGAGGATTTAAAGTTAAAAATCCGGTAGCCATAGACGGCGGACCCATGATGGGAAAAGTAATTACGGATTTTTCTCAGCCGGTTGTTAAAACCTCCGCCGGGATAATAGTATTAGACGCTTCGCATCCTTTGATTAAAAGAAAAACAAGGGGCAAAACTCAATTTATGTCCATAAACAGATCGGCTTGCGATCAATGTTCTTTTTGCACGGAATTTTGCCCGAGATACTTGCTCGGTCATAATGTTCAGCCTCATAGGGTAATGCGCTCTTCTATGTTTTCTTCCGATAAAACCAAAATACATAACGAGTATTCTTTACTTTGCTGCGAATGTTCTTTGTGTTCGCTTTACTCTTGTCCCGAGGGGCTTTCTCCAAGAGAAGCATGCCTGTCCGGGAAAGCCGATTTAAAAGAAAAAGGCGTTAACGTTAAAAATTCTCAAACGGCGGCCGCTTCCAAATCTCAGGTCCATCCTCTTAGGGAATATAGAAAAACTCCGGTTAAGAAATTGATAAAAAAATTGGGTCTTTATGAATTGGATAAGCCGGCCGATTTTATCGATTTGTCTTATAATCCCCAAAAAGTTAAAATAATGCTTACCCAGCACGCGGGAACTCCCGCGTCCGCATGCGTAAAGATAGGACAAAAAGTAAAAAAGGGAGATATCGTAGGAACGGTAGAAGAAGGAAAGTTAGGATGTCCGGTTCATGCTTCGATAGACGGAAAGATATCGGATGTAAATTTGAAATTCGTAGAAATAGAGGGGTCAAATGCTTAATGCGGTAGGAGCGGTGGAACTTTCAAGCATAGCAAAAGGTTTTGAGATTGCGGATCTCATGCTTAAAACATCTGAGGTTAAACTTTTGCTTGCCAGAAGCATATGTCCCGGAAAATATTTGATACTTATAAGCGGAGATGTCGGTCCGGTCAATGCGGCGGTGGATGCCGGTTCTGAAAAAGCTTCTCACTGTTTGGTGGATAATTTTGTTATTCCCAATATAGACGATAAAGTTTTGGCAGCCATAGAAAATGTTGTGACAGTTCAGAGTCCGCAGGCTTTCGGCAGCGTGGAGGTTTTTTCGGTTTCCGCGATAATAGAAGCGGCCGATGCCGCGGTTAAAGCCGCGGATATTACTTTGATGGAAATAAGATTGGCTATGGCCATAGGCGGAAAAGGTTTTTTTACTTTAACCGGAACCGTAGCCTCGGTAGAAACGGCGGTTAATGCCGCTGTTATGGTCGCTTCGAGAAAAGGATTGCTTGTCGAAAAAACAGTTATAGCCAATCCGAGAAAAGAATTGTTTTACGAAAATATTTGAATTTTAATGGAGGAACAATGAGAAAACCGATGATAGCCGGAAATTGGAAAATGCATCTTAATTCGTCCGAAGCCTCTCAACTGGCGGCGGCTATTAAAAACGGACTTGATCCGCAATTAAAACATGAAGTTCTTATAGCTCCTTCTTTCACAAATATAGAATCGGTAAGAAAAGAAATATCGTCAAGCCCCATACTACTTTCGGCTCAAAATATGTGTTGGGAAGAAAAAGGCGCTTTTACCGGAGAAATTTCTCCGATTCAACTTAAAGACGCCGGATGCGACTATGTGATAATAGGCCATTCGGAAAGAAGAAAAATTTTCTCAGAAAGCGACGAGGTCTTAAATAAAAAAGTAAAATCCGCCTTAAAGAATGCTTTAAAAGTTATTTTCTGCATCGGAGAAACTTTGGAGGAGAGAGAAAATCAAAGGACATACAAAGTTCTTCAAACGCAGCTTAACGGCGGATTAAAAGACATATCCGTCAACGAACTTTCAAATATAGTAATAGCGTACGAGCCGGTATGGGCGATAGGAACCGGCAAAACGGCTACTCCGCAACAAGCTCAAGACGCCCATATTTTCGTAAGAAAAGAAATAGAGAGAATGTTAGGCGCTCAAGCGTCTCAATCGGTAAGAATACTTTACGGCGGTTCGGTAAAAGCCGAAAATATAGACGAGCTCATGGCTCAGCCCGACATAGACGGAGCTTTGGTAGGCGGAGAGAGTTTAAAAGCGGATAAGTTTTTGAGAGTCATACATTATCAGCCGGTGCTGTCTAAGTAAGGACGTATAGATGTATGGATGCATAGAGGTATGGCAAAAGAGAAGATTAGACGATTGGATGAATAGAGGATTGGAAGATTGGCAAAGAAGCGAGCTTGCGTTTTCGAGCCGCATAAGCCGCATGTCCGAAAAACGAGGGCATCTTCTCTTGAAGACGGACCGGCTTTGTTCGACGAGCGAAAACTTTGCTTTTCGCGAGGAGTTGGCGGCCGCCGAGTTTTGAGGACATTGTTAGTCGGCTTTTTAGCGGCGAGAATAGCAAGCGAGCATGTAGAAGATTAGACGAATAGAGGATTGTAAGAACGGATGGACGAAAATTTGATAAAAGAAATAATTTCCGACATAAAACTGAGGGAAGAACGTTCTAAAATTCCCGTCCCGGCCGGCGTTTCCAACAGGCATGTCCATCTGACCGAAAAAGATTTTACCGCTCTTTTCGGCCCTTCCTGTAAGCCGACTCTGTATAGAAAAATAGTTCAGCCCGGTTTTTTTGCCTGCAATGAAAAAGTGGACATAGAAACTCCCAAAGGAAAATTCAAAGGGGTTAGAATGATAGGTCCCTGCAGAGACTATACTCAAATAGAAATTTCTTTATCGGACGCCAGAGTTTTAGGTTTAAATCCGCCCATAAGAGATTCCGGTAAAATAGAAAATTCTCCCGGAATAAAGATAATAGGTCCCGCCGGGGAGATAGAGGTTAAAAAAGGCGTCATAATTTCCAAAAGACATATACATTTTTCTCCGCAGGACGCCTTGAAATTTAAAATAAAAGATCAGCAGACCGTAAGAGTTCTTTGTTCGGCGGGAACCGATAAGGAAACGATTTATGAAAGTGTCTTGTGCAGGGTAAGCGATAAGTATGCGCTTGAATTTCACCTTGACACCGACGAGGCCAATGCCGCCGCGGTAAAAACCGGAGATCCTGTTTTTATCGTATAAGCGCAGGCCTTAAAACGAACGGAGGTATAAAATGGAAGCATTGGGAATGATAGAAACCAAAGGCCTTGTGGCCTGCATAGAAGCCGCTGATGCCGCGGTAAAAGCCGCAAACGTAAGATTGGTCGGCTATGAAAAAATAGGTTCCGGTTTGGTTACCGTTCTTTTTAGAGGCGAAGTCGCCGCCTGCAGGGCAAGCTGCGACGCCGGAGCGGCGGCCGCTCAGAAAGTGGGAGAAGTGGTATCGGTGCACGTAATACCGCAACCCCATCCCGATCTCGAAGGCAGAATGCCCATAGCCATAGAAAAAAAGAAATAAATCTGCGGCATTAAGGAAATAGCGCGGCTTTTGCCGCGCTTTTCGGAGGATATCATGGTTTTTGCCAGAGTTGTGGGTAATGTCGTTTGCACAAGGAAAGACGATAAACTTGTCGGTACGAAACTTCTTATGGTTCAGCCGGTAGGATTGGACGATAAGCCGAGAGGCA
>JAAYVI010000088.1 GCA_012517235.1 Elusimicrobiota bacterium
AACATATATATGGAGACCGGTCATAAAGAAGAGAGATTTAAGGAGATCGTATATATAAAAGGGGTAATAGGCAAAGAATTTCCGTATTAAAACATTTTCATTTGAAAATATTTCCATCTTCAAAAAAACGCTTAAAAAATAAGAACAATTTATATTTTATTTTCATTTGAAAACAAATATTTTCATTTGAGAATATTTTTTATCTTGTAAAAATCAAAAAATCATTAAAAAACAAGCATTTTTTATTTTAAGCCTATTGGCATAAAAATTGCCACAACGATAAATGTGCTGGTAAAAACTGAAAATATGTATGAAAATAGGAGAGTGAAATAATGAAAAATGATAAAATAAGCGTAGTAAAAGCAATAAACTTAACCGAAGGGGAAATTATAACTTTGGATAAAACAGAAGAAAGAAAAGAATTGGAGGCCATAGTCTCTTTCGTGTCGGATACATATAAAGGAACCTGCTATGGTATTAATCAGGAAGGCGGAGGCGAGTGTAATGTATATGTTTGTTTTCCAAATTTATGCGCTTGCAAAGGTTCCAACTGTACGGATTGTTATGATTGTACCCTCGATTTCGTGTGCGATTGCGACGGTCCCGTAGGATATACCGGACCTTGTAATCCGTTTAAAAAATAGTGTGCTAAATTAAGGAGAAAATATGAAAAATATGTTTGTATTATCGATTGTTTTATTTTTTGCAAACTCTTACGGCCAAAATAATAATACGGAGAAAACCGAAATAAATAAATATGTTATTTCCGAAGAAGACGAAAAAAAAACATTTGAAGAGATGGCCGAAGACGCCTCGCGAAAAATAAAGGAGTGGGCAAAAAAGTTTAAAGTATCCGGCAAGAATCGGATGGCTTCGTTAGAGAGGTCTTCCTCAAAAAAAGAAGATTCTAAAGACGAAGTCAAAATTAAAACAGTTGAGGAAGAATTAAATAGCGAAGAATTTAAAAAAGAAAGAGACATATTGTTTAAATATCTTTCGGACGAAGATTCCGAAAAGACAAGAAAACAGCTTCAAATTATGAGAAAAAAATTCCCCGCGCTGGCGAAAGAAGAGCGGTTGGGTTTCAAATATAATGAAGCCAGAGCTTTTATATGGGAAAAGAAATTTGCCGAAGCAAAAAAAATATTAAGCGAAATAATATCGGAAATGAAAAAATTATATCCGACCGCCGCCGAAATGGAAAAATTATCCGAAAGTGACAAAATATTTTTTATGGGGGTTTTGGGAAAGAGGGGCGCAATAAATCTTTTTGTGGATAAAGATTATCTTAGGTCCGCCGACGATTTTGAAGAACTGTTGAATATAATGCCCAAATGTTCACGAGATAAGAATTATGACAGGGTTTACGCGCATCTTGTCAGCGCGCTTGTTATGTCGAATAGAATAAAAGAAGCGGCCAAGTGGTATGCTAAAGCTTTTGAAGTATACCCCAATTTCAATAAGCGTCCTAACGAGCATACTAATATTTGTAAGAACATAATAAATGCCGGTTATTTGGAGATATGCCCTCCTTGTAAAGATGTGGCGGAGAAGATATGAAATATTACATATCCAAATATCTCAATGTGGTAGACACCAAATACGGAAGTGTTTTATTTAGCGGAGTAAACGGTGCGATAGACGAAGTATCGCAGGAAATAGGAGAAGCTTTTAAAAACGGCCGATTAGAATATTTGGATAAAGTTTTAAGCAAAAGCGATAAGTCGCATATGATAAACAGGGGATATTTGACCCGTCTCGATGCGGCGCAAGAAGAAGCGGCATTTATTAAATTTGCCAAAGTTTTGCGCGATAATTGTAATAAAAGAAACGATAGCGGCACTATTATGTTTCTTTTGAGCTATGATTGCAATTTAAATTGCGCATATTGTTATCAGAAGGAGCATAGACACAATCATAAAAATATCGTAATGGGAGAGGATCTTATAGAGAGAATATTTAAGTCTTTATACGATAAAATAATACCGGGACTTAAACGAGAAAAATTACGCATAATGTTTTATGGCGGAGAGCCTTTTTTAAATAGCAATAGAAAGGCGATAGATAAAATTCTTTATTATGCAAAGACTTACGGATTCAGAGCGTCGGCAATTACTAATGCCACATTCGAAAGCAATATGATTGATATATTCGGAGAAGCAAATGGAATGGTAAATTGGTGTCAGGTGTCAATAGACGGAGCTAAAAGACTTCACGATAAATCAAGGATTCCCATTGACGGCCGTCCTACGTTCGATAAAATTACGAAAAATATTAAAGTAATGATAGAAAAAGGAGTTAAAGTATCTTTAAGACTTAATTTGGACAGGAAAAAATTGGAAAGTGTGCAAGAACTTATGCGCGAACTTAAGTTTGCCGGCATATTGGGACACAAGAATATTAGTATTTATGCCAGCCCGTTGCACGATAATATAGCAAAAGTGGATGCGACAGATTTTATGGATTTATCCGAATTGTCCCAAAAATTATTTAAAAGCGGAATAGATTTGGAACATCCCGTAAGCGGCCGCGCCAATGAGATGAATCTACTTCTAAATCTTAAAAAAGGATTGGGTCTTAATAGGACTGATTTTTGTATGCAAAGTTCTCAAAGAACCATAGTGGTAGATCCGTACGGCGATTTGTATTCGTGTTTTGAAGAAGCGGGATACCCTGAATATAGAATAGGCAGAATAAACGGAGAATCTGTCGACTTTTTCCCGTTAAAAGACAGATATGCAAACAGGTATGTGGGAAATATCGAAGGATGTTCAAAATGTTCCGTCGCATTGGCATGCGGCGGACAGTGCGCAATAAAATGCAGAATAAAAACCGGAGACATATATAAATCATACTGCGAAAATATGAAAGAAGTCATACTTGAAGCGCTTAAGGTCTCCTATGAAAAATATAGAGAAACCGGAAATATCCGAGCGATAGAAAGCATATCTTCACATGATTAAAAAGCAAGATATTATTTACGAAAATCATCTCAGAAAAGCGTTAAAAAAAGAACAGGCTGGAAAATATATTGCGATAAACGGTCAATCTTGCTATTTTATCAATGAAACTACCGGCCTGCTTATAGACATATTGCCGGAATGCGGTTGTGCGCGCGAGTATTTATTTTTTTTAAAAAGTATGGGAATAAAAAACGAAAATAAGATATTTGAAAAATTAATTTCGTCCGGAATATTAATTAAGAAAGAAGAAAAAAGGATTAAAGAAATATTATTAAAGATAATTTCTCCCGATATAAGTGTGTTAAATGTTTTTTTAATGGATAAAATTTTCGACAAAATTCCTAAAATAGATCTTTCAGGCAAGATAAAAAGAAATATGCTTTTGGGAATTTTTGCGTTTTTTATTTTCAATGTTTTTTTATTTTCTTTTTTAAAGATAGAATTTCGCGGCAACGGTTTTTTAGCGGCCGGGCTTGTGGTTTTAGGAAGTATTTTTCATGAAATAGGTCATTCTTATTTTATGTATTTATTCGGCTTCGGCGCCAGGCCGGTAGGAGTTTTCTTTTATTTGATATACCCTTCTTTATATGTAAATATGTCCGGAATAGAGAGAATGAAGCCTTTGGATAAAGCCTTGGCTAATGCCGGCGGATTTGTATTCCAATCGATATATTGCGCTTTTTTAATTTTTTTATATTTATTTTCAGAAGAAGAAATATTTTTAAGTTCGTATTTTATGTCCGTCGGTCTTATGATTTTTAATTTAAATCCTTTTATACGAAGCGACGGGTATTGGCTGTATAAAGATTTTATAAAAGATAAGATTTTAAATCCGAAATGGAAGACAATAAATTTATTTTATCTAACGGCTTCTTTTATGTTTACCGTGTATTTTAGTTTTAATCTGCTGCGCGGCTTATCGAATATTTTTGACGATTATCGAAAAGTCGGAGAAATAGGTTTTAAAGACATTTTATTTTTTTATATAGGAATAATATCGATTAAAGCTTTGGCAAGAAAAATAAAAGAATTTACGGAAGAAATCGGAATAAAAAATAATTACAATCAAGCGATTGTAAAAACTTAAAATAGTAAAAATAATACTTAAGTAAAAATGTCCGTATTTTGCGCATAGGAGCATTTTTATTTATGAAATGGCTAATTAAGAGACTGTTAAAATTTACCGGAAGTCAAAAATTTTTAACGGTTCAATTGGATATCACAAACTTATGCAATCTTACGTGCGTTTATTGTTATCGAGATTTTTCTTGCGATAGCAAAGAGCTTTCAATCGACGATTGGTTTAAAATATTAGATCAATATAAAAAATTGCTTGATAAACTTTATCTGTCTGCCCGTTTTTGTATTAGCGGCGGGGAGCCGACAATAAGTAATTTATTTCCTAAGATATTAAACGAATTAAGTCGTAGATGGCCAAATGCGGAGATTTCGGTTCTTACAAACGCTACGACTATTTCCGAAAGTATGGCTAACAGTCTTGCCAAACATAAGGCATGCGTTCAGATTTCTATAGACGGACCGGATGAAGAAAGACACGATAAAATTCGCGGCTCTGGAAGTTTTAATAAATTGATGAAAGGAATAGAAACACTGCGTAAAAGCGGGATAGATATTAGTTTACAGGCCATACTGTCATTACAAACATCTTTTTGGATAGAAGATTTTTTTAAATTAGCGCTTAAATTGAAAATTAATTCTATGAATTTTGCAAGATTTATTCCGCAAGGTCGAGGCAAAATTTTATATGACAAAGGAATCGACAGACCTCTTGGCGCCTTAGAACTGCGAGACGCTTACGCTAATATTGTAAGGTGTTCAAACGATATGAAAATTTACACGGATACCAATAAACCGCTATTTGTGCTAATATCGCCAAAACTCGGATGGCACGGTAAATTCGGATTTCAAGGTTTAGTTATAGATTATATGGGAAATCTTAAAGTTAGCAGCAGAACCGATTTTATATTGGGTAATATACTTAAGGACGGTCTTGAGGAAATATTTCTTAATCATCCTATAATGAAAGATTTAAGAGCGGGTAAAATAGAAGGATGCGGCAATTGTAAATTTTATACCATGTGCGGAGGGGACAGGAATGCGTCATACGCCGCTTATGGAAGTTTTTTCAAAAAAGATCCAGGATGCTGGTTGTAAATTTAAAACAAAAGACCTAAAAGAATTATAGGCGTAAAGACTATTGTCTGGATATAAATTTATTGTAAAATTTAATGGGAGGATTTATGAAATTAATCAAACACTATTGTTTGATGTTTCTGACTATGCTGCCGATAGTTGCCGTATCTTTTGCCGCGCAATCTGCGTTGAATATCGCTCAAATCGGGATGCAAAACGCAAGCGACGGGGATTTGGGCGGCGGCGGACCTTTAAGTCGAGCTCAGAAAGGCTCTTAAAAAAATAAATTTTGTCTAATCGTAAAATAATTTCAGCTTTAATTGCTATTTGCGATTAATTATTATGAAGAAAGTTATTGTCTTGATTATATTATTGTTGATTACTACAGTAATAATATGGAGGAGTCAAATGAGTGTTCCAAAAAATAGTTATATTGTCGGATTATATGCTAAATGGGAAGTATTAATACCTTCTTTGCAACACTCGCTTGTCGAAGATGCGATAATGGAGTACCAATTTGAGCCTTTGGTTAGGATAGGTGAAAAAGGCATAATAGAGCCTTTGTCGGCTAAGTCGTGGAAGTTTAGCGGCGATTATAAAATATTAAGATTTAAAATAGACACATCCCGAAGGTTTTCCGACGGTTCGAACTTGTGCGCTATAGATTTTAAACGTTCTTGGGAAGAAGGATTGAGAATGGAATCGAAATCGGCCAATAGTTCGCTTGCGGACGGATTAGGTAATCTTAAAGGTTATAATCGGTTTAAAGAAAAAGGTGAAATTGAGGGGATAAAGGTAATTGGTGAAGATGAATTGGAGTTAATATTTGAAAAGCCTGTTAGAATTGCTTTGGTTCATCTTTCCGGCGGCCGTTTTTCCGCTTATAAGAAGGTTAATAATCGTTATATCGGAACCGGACCTTATGTTATAGACGAAAAAGGCGACGATGTTATTTTAACGCCAAATATTTACTATAGAAACGAAAGACCTAAGTTAAGTAATGTTATCATTAGGGTCGTATCTCCCGATATTGCTTTAGAAAAACTAAAGAGCGGCGAGATTGACGCTTATCTTTTTTCCGAGAGATTAAATCTTTTAGGTTGCGAAGAAGGCAAATTAAATCCGATTAATTGCGTTAACGGACAAGAGGCTTCGCATGTGGTTATAAATTTAAACGGTTTGAGAGGTAGATTTTTTTCCGATTCTAATCATCGTCTTGGTTTTCAGTCATTAATATGGAAAAATATCGATTTGGCGAAAGAGTCTTTTAAGGGATACGGATTTATTGCGGATCCTCAAAGTTTTCTTAAATTTCAAGCCGGTCGTATAGCCGATAGCGAGGCGGAGGCTATAATTCGAAGCGGTGAAAAATATATCAATAGATTTATAAAAGCGACGCATAAGCAGCCTTTATATTTGGTGTCAAGCAATTGCGCATGGGCGTGGCTTGCCGATTTTCTAAGAAAAGAAGGGGTGAAATTAACCGAAAATTCAAATGTTAACTTTACGCTTAAAGAAGATTTGGACATGTATTATAAAACGTTTAAACCAGATATAATATCTTTAACGGCCTCCGTAGCCGACGGCGATCCCGACGGTCTTTATCATTTGCTCGGCCGAAACGGCGCGATATTTTCCCCTATGATGGAGAGAAAGAAAGTATGCGACGGTATGGAAAAGGGACGGAAAATTTTAGATCCTTTAATGCTTCCCGCGCATTATAAAAAAGTATCGGAAGACATATTAAAGGAAGTTCCGTATGTTCATTTGGGATATTTTGTAAGAAGAATGGCGTACAATGGAAACAGATTAAAATATAGAGGTTCTTTGATCGGTAGAAATAGTCTTAGTATTATGTCTTTGGAACCAAGGTAAAATGCTGAAACTCAAGGAATGGTTTTTTCGCTATGCCGCTTTGCCTTTTATTCGTCTTTTTGCTTTTATTATTTTTTTGCAATGCATATATTTTTCTTATTTAATACATGCCAATTATAAAAATCATTTAGAACGAATAGAGCATATAAGTCAAGCAGTAACTTTGGGCGTTCAACAATCCAATCGTCCGCTTATCGAATCGGCAATTTCGTCTTTTCTTTTAAATTCCGATATTATTCATGCGGCGCTATGCAACGGTTCGGTAATTGATATTTCATATCCTTTATCAGATAACAATTATTGCAATTATTCTCGACATAATATTTGGCGATGGGTTATAAGAAAACCGCTTATAGGCGTAGAAGGCTATTATATGGTAATAGTCATATCGCCGTTGATTAGTTTTTCTAACTTGATTTTTTTAACGCTTATAACCGTAATAACCTTAATTTTAGTCATATTAACAATTTTCAATATTTACAAGCGAGTAAAAACTAAAATTTTAAATCCGCTTTATGAGGGACTAACAGGCAATATCCCGTTTAAAATCTTCGAGTTTGAAGAGCTTCGTATTAAAAATATAGAACGAGAAGTTTTAATACGAGAACGAACATTGTCTGAGGCAATGCTGCAATTAGCCACACAGGTTGCGCACGATATAAGGTCGCCATTGGCGGCATTGGAAAGCGGATTAAAGGACACGCAAGTAACACAAGAAAACAAAGAACTTATAAACAATGCCTTAAAGCGTATAAATTCCATAGCCGAAGATTTGCTGGATAAATATAGAAATAAAAATAAACGCAAATCTAATCAAGAAAGTTCCGGACAATCATACCCGGATTTGGATCAAATAATAGAGGAAGTAATAAAGGAAAAGAGGAATATATATCCCGATATAAATTTCATTTTTAGTAAAAGCGGCAAGGATATTAAAGTTAATATTGACGGCAAAGACATTTCGCGAATAATATCCAATCTTATAAATAACGGCGCCGAAGCGATAAACGATAAAAAGAAAGGGATA
>JAAYVI010000089.1 GCA_012517235.1 Elusimicrobiota bacterium
CCTTTTTACGAAGTAGCCATACCTCTTACGGTAGGCGGAGAAATAGTCGGGGTAATAGATCTTTTGGTTTCCAGAGCCAGCGCGGACATACTTATTTCTTCGGCTATGAACAAGTATGTCATAGGCGCATTGGGCGTTCTTTTCCTTTTGGGTTTGCCTTTCTATTTCTTTTTTCATCATTATGTGATATCGCCTCTGGAAGTTCTTTCCGAATCGATAGACGCCATGTCTTTTAAAACGTTTGAGCTTAGATTCCCCAAAAGAAGCGACGAGATAGGATTTCTGGCCGAAGCCATAAACGGGCTTATGATGAAAGTCAAAAATGAAATGCAGTCAATCGATAAGAAAAGCGCGGAGTATAAGGCAGGAGAAGAAAGATGGTGGCGCTCTCTTCTGAGAACCATAGTTCCGGGCGACCATTATGTCATAGTCGTCGACGAAAATAATAATATACTTTACGCCAATTTCGACATATCCGGCGCAATGGACGCAAAAAATATACATCTTTTAGACGTGGTAGACAGTCAGCAGCAAAGTCTTTTGAGACTCGTAGGCAGAGCTTTTGACGCTCCCGAAGCGGTAATAGAAGGAGAGGCCGTTTTCAAAGGCGTAAATATGGATTCGAAAATAATTCATGTCGGGGAAGGTCAAAACAGCAGGACTTTGATTTATTTCGCTCCTAAAAAATAAATAACTGCCGATAATACCTTTGGCAATTTTGCGGTCCGCTTTTAATTGCTTTATTCTATCAATTTAATATAATATAATTGAAAAGGCGAAAAAACGCCGTTTTTGCGTTTTATATATTACGGAGGACCGATGAAACTTGAAATAAAAAAAATAAATCTTTCTTCTTTTTTGTTCGGCGCTTTTCCTATGGTGATACTTTGCACGAGTTTTGTTTTGGGATTCATAGGAATATTTTTTTTGGATAATCCCGCCTGGATACCCGTTACCCCGATGGGAAAATTAGTAGGGCTTTTCCTTCATTCTTTAGTTTTCTTTTTGATAACCGCCGCCTATTTGGTGTTTTTGGCTTTTGTTTATAATTTCTTCGTCGAGATAGTGGGCATGAAAGGAATCAGCGTAAAAATAGAAGAAATTCAATAGAAACTACGGGAGAAAAAAGTGAAAATAAACATATTGTATGCGGCGAAGGATTTCGTACGTTCTTCGCTTTTAATGGAAATGCTTTCCAGACAGGGATATTCTTTGGCCACCGTATCCAAGGGCAGGGAAGCGGCGGCAATGCTTGCCGATAAAAGCTTTGACGTACTTATGGTAGGTCAATCTTTGGCCGACGAAGAGGGATTGGTTTTTTTGAAAAATTTCAGGCAAAAAAATAAGACGATGCCGGTAATAGCCGTGCTGGAATCTCCCGAAGCGCCTTTGCATCATATACCGGCCTCCTTAAGCCAGGACCTATCTTTGCCGCACGGATTGGCTCCCAAGGGAGAAGAATCTGCCGGAAAAATAACTTATAAATTGGCTTTTTTCCAATTGGGCGCCGACGAATGCTTGTCTTTTAATCAGGATTTGCACGAAAGCGTCGCGAGGATAAGAGCCGTAATAAGAAGAACCGTACCGGTTCAAGCCGAAGAAACGGTAAAAGTAAACGAAATAGAACTCAACATGTCCAGCTATACCGTTAAAATATCGGGAAAAGAAATAGACGTTACGGCCAAAGAGTTCGACTTACTTTATGTTTTCTTAAGTTCTCCCAACAGAGTTCTTTCCAGACCTTATTTAATAGAAAGAGTCTGGGGATATAATTACTTCGGTTCGCCCAGGACGGTAGACGTTCATATAAGGAGGCTTAGATCTAAAATGGGCAAAGCTTCCAAATACATTCATACGGTGCCTTGCGTGGGATATAAGATGATTCCCAATACCAAATAGGGAGGAAAAATGGAGAGAAAAATTTTAATAATAGACGACGACGCAAATTTAAGAGAAGGCCTTGCCGAAGTTCTGGATATGGAAGGTTTTAAATGCTATGAAGCAAAAAATGCCAAAGAAGGCGTGGATTTGGCCGTTAAAAATAATCCCGATGTCGTAATAACCGACATACAGCTTCCCGATTCGTCCGGTTTTCAGATATGCCAGGAGATAAGGAAACATTCCAAGGAACCGATAATAATAATGATGACCGGCAGATTTATGTCTTCCGACGAAAAAGCGCAGGGCTTCGAATTAGGCGCGGACGAATATTTGACAAAGCCTTTCGATATAAGAGAGCTTTCCGTAAGAATAAGACAGCTCCTTTCCAGGAAGGGAAAATGAAAAATATTTTCGCCGCCCTTCTGTTGTTTTTTTCCTTAAACTGCTTTTCTCAAGAAAAAAAACATGGAGAAATAAAAATATTTTTGGAACCTCTTTCCTCTCAAAGCTGGCAGGCTTTTTTCTTGGCCGACGCCGCCGCTAAAAAAAATTCTTATTTTTCCGTCATAGTTAAACCCGTAGTCGCTCAAAAAGACGGAAAGTGGTATTCTCCCAGAGGAGACGGCGAGATAAACGAGGCCGCAAGAATGGTTGCAATAGAAAAAAATTATCCTGGTTTATTGAATAAATATTTGACCGGAAGATCTCTGGCTCCCTGGAGCGAAGGATGGCGCGACGCCTGCGTTTATGCCGGAATAAATCCTTTGGAATTGGCTTCTTTTACCGAGAAAAATAAAGAAGAATTATTGAAAAAAGCTTTAAAGGAATGTATGGATTATTCCGTTTCCGGCACCGCTTTGTTTGCGGAGGGAGTAAAATATCAAGACGATATTTCTCTTTTGCCTTTTCTTAAATATTTAAATTCTCTGCTTCCTCAAAAAGAAAGATTTTCTCTTTACGAAAAGGAAATGGCTTCTTTTAAAACTCCCGTGCTTAAAATTATTACTCCTTCGCAATCGTCTTTATATAATACCGATCAAATTTCCTCGATTTTCAAAAGATATATTCCTTCCGTGAAGGAAGAAAAGATTAATATTTCAAACATAGGAAAAGAATTTTCTTTCGTAAAATATCTTCCGGCTTACATATTGGAAGACGACGAAGTCGTGAGAGAATCTTTGGCTCAAGCCATAGCTTCCGGTCTTTTTGAAAAACACGGAAAATATTTTGTTTTTTACGACAGAAATTCGAGAATGGAAATAAGAAACGCCAAAAAAACTCCGGGTAAATTGGAGATATTTGTCATGAGTCAATGTCCTTTCGGAGTAATGGCGGAAAACGCGGTAATAGATTCTTTTAGAAAAGGACTTTTGGATAAAAATACCAAAATAGAAATACATTATATAGCGTCGGAAAAAAACGACGGAACCGGAAAAATAACTTTCGATTCGCTTCACGGAGAAGAAGAATGGAAAGAGAACGCCAGACAGATTTATATAGCGAAGAAATATCCCTCTAAATTTTTCGACTATTTAATGGAAAGAAATAAAAACTATTCGCAAGGCGAATGGACTCAGGCCGCGCAAAAAGCCGGTTTGAATCCTCTGGAAATAGAAAATAATTTCGACGAAGCCAAAAAGCTTTTGGCTCAAGATGTTAAGATAGCTCAGGCGCTGGGCATAGGCACCTCTCCGACTTTTCTTATAGATTCGACGGTAATGGCGGTAGGTCTGGGCGAACTTAAGAAAACTCCGGGATATGAGAAAATATCTTCGGCTCAAGCCGCGCCGGCAGGCGGATGCGCCAAATAGCTTTAATTTGTTTGAAACAATTTGTTAATCGGTCTTTACTATAATTTTACATATGAAGCCGAGAAAAAAACGAGGAAGATTATTTTATAAACTGCTTTTTATCTTTTTGGTCGTATCTCTTTTGCCTTTGGCGATAGTGGGATACTACCTTATAGATCTTACCCAGGTAACATTAAATAAAGCCATTACCAGAGATCAGGAAGCTTTGGCCATAGGTTTTTCCGAAACGGTTTCCAATTACGTAGTCTCTTTTAGAAACATACTTTACGACGCGGCGCATCTGGAAGATTTTTATACGATGAATTCTGCCAAAGAACAGTCGATGCTCAATCATTTAATGCAGGTACATTCTTCGTTTTTGGAGGTTTCCGTCGTAAACGCTCTGGGAGAAGAAACGGTCAAACTCCTTCGCTTCTCGGATAGTTCTCCGATGAGAGATTTTGTCAATAATCCGGCCTGGCAGAAAGCGATGAAAACAGGCGAATATATGGGCGGATTTGAGAGATATAAAGGGAAATATCCTTCCATAACAATAGCCGTGCAGATAAATAATCCGGCCAATAATATGGCGGTAGGCGTTTTGATTGCCAAACTAAGTTTAAACAGCCTTTCCGGTCTTTTAAATACCAGTTTCCCGGAAAACTCTCATACTCAAGCCGCGGTAATAGACTCTAACGGAGAGCTTATAGCTCATTCAAATCCGGCCGAAGTATCGAAGCCTAATGCGAAACTTCCCGACGAGATATTAAAAATACTTTTGCAAAACGACGCAAGAAGCGGCGGAGGGGAAGTGATACTTGCCGACGGAGAAAGAGTTTTGGGCGCCTTCGCCGAGGTTCAGGATTTGGGCTGGATAGTTTATATACAGCGTTCCGTTACGGTGGCCTATCAGGCCTCGAGAGACATGCTCGATAAGACATGGAAGGTTATGATATTTGTTACCGTATTTGTCTTATTTTTGGGATATGCGGTAAGCTTGGTTTTGACTCATCCCATACAGGCTTTAAGAGAAGCCGCAATAAAGCTGGGCGAAGGCGATTTTAATTATTTGCCCGATTTAAGCATACCCAACGACGAAATAGGAGAATTGGCGCATACTTTTATAGAGATGAGCGAGTCTTTAAAAGTAAAAACCGCGGAAATAATAGAAGCCAAAGACGAATTGGAAAAATTAAACAGAAGTCTGGAAAACAGAGTGGAAGCAAGAACCAGAGAACTTAAATCGGCGCAGGAAGAATTGATAAAAAAAGAAAGATTGGCCGCCATGGGACAAATGGCCAGCGTAGTAAGCCATGAAATAAGAAATCCTTTAGCCGTAATAAATAATTCCATTTACTTTATAAAGACAAAAACAAACGCAAATCCCTCTCCCGATCCCAAGGTGGTAAAACATATTTCGATAATAGAGTCGGAGATAAGGCAGGCAAACGGTATCATAGACGAAATATTGAGCTTTGCCAGAAGCAGAGAGCTTAAGCCGAAAGTCACTTCTCTGCATGCTTATTTGGAAGATTTGCTTATGAGCTATCCTTTCCCAGCTCACATAGAGCTTGAAAAACATTTCTGTTCGGAAAATCCGCAAGTCAATATAGACCAGGACGAAATGAATCAGGTTATAAGAAATCTTATAAAAAACGGCATAGAAGTTATGCCCGAAAAAGGGAAAATTATAATCAGAACCGAGCTTATGCCCGAGGGATCGGTCAGAATAGACGTTGAAGACACGGGGCCGGGTATTCCGAAAGAAGTTTTGGAAAAATTGTTTACGCCTTTTTATACCACAAAGGCCAGAGGAACGGGCTTAGGTTTGGCCGTGGTAAAAAAAGTCATAGAAAGACATAAGGGAAAAGTGGAAATCTCAAGCGTGGTCGGACAGGGGACATGCTTTAAGCTGCATATACCGGTATATGACGGCTCTCAGCCGCAAAGCTGATTTTAATTAAAGTTTGAAAGGGAGTTTTAAATTAAGTAATATTATTAATATGCCATCAAAGGTTTTAATAGTAGATGACGACGCTCATTTAAGGGAAACTCTTAGAGATTTACTGGAAATGGAAGGCTATCAAGTATTCGAAGCTTCCAGCGGCTCCGAGGCTATGAGCGCAGTTGCCAGCGATTTCTTTCATATAATTTTAATGGATTTTAATTTGACCGATAAAACGGGAATAGAGGTAATAAAAGACATAAGACATCTTAATACGGAAAGTCAGATACTTATGATGACGGCTCACGCTTCTTTGGATACGGCCGTTAAAGCCATACAGGAATCCGTTTACGATTTTTTGATAAAGCCGGTTGATTTTAATTATCTTCGCTCGGCCATAAGGCGCGCGGAAGAAAAATTAAGATTGGAGCAGGAAAATCAACGCTTGCTAAACGTTTTAAAAGAGCAAAATAAGGAGTTGGACAGACTTAATAATATGAAGTCCAAATTTCTTTCTATGGCGAGCCACGATTTATCCAATGCTTTAATGACTTTACAAATAAGCTTTGAGATGCTTGTTTCGTCTATAAAAGCTACCGACGATCAAAAAAAGAAAATGGATTTTATTACTACCAGCATTCAGCAGATAAACAGACTTGTCGGAGATTTGGTGGACTGGGCCAGCATAGAACAAGGAAAATTTAGGTTAGAAAAAAATTATTTTGAAATGGATAAGCTTATAGAAGAGCTTATAGTGGGCCCGAAAGCCAGAGCTTCGCAAAAGAGCATAGAGGTAGGAGCGGATATAAGACCGGAAGGACTTAAGATGGTTTGCGCCGACAAAAGAAGGATAAGCCAGGTCGTGCTCAATCTTTTGGAAAATGCCATAAGGCATACGCAGAGAGGCGGTAAAATTTCGGTAATAGTGGAAAAGCAAAAAGAAGAAGACGCCGTTTGCGTTACCGTAAAAGATACGGGCGAAGGCATAGCGGAAGAAGAACTTACAAAGCTTTTTCAAAGTTTTTATCAGCCGCAAGGCACAAAATCGCCTCACGGCAGATTGGGATTGGGTTTGTCTATTTCCAAAGAAATAGTTCAAAGCCACGAAGGAAGAATATGGGTTGAATCGGAAGGACCCGGAAAAGGTTCGTCTTTCAGATTCGTGATTCCTTTCGCCAAAGAACAGGATAAAGCTCAAAATCAGCAGCCAAAATAACGGAGGAACAATGGCAGATAAAAAATTAGTTACCGTTCTCATAGCCGACGATCAGACCCTTTTTAGGGAAGGCATCAAGGATTTGCTCGAAGACGAAAAAGGAATAAAAGTCATAGGCGAAGCTTCAAACGGCCCCGAAGCCATAGAAATGGTTAAAAGACTGAAACCCGATGTGGTTTTGATGGATATAAAGCTTCCTCAAATGGACGGGATAAGCGCCACCAAGATAATAAGAAAAGACGCGCCGAAAACTAATGTTTTGATACTTTCAAGCTACGAAGACGAAGCTCATATAACCGAAGCGATACAGGCCGGAGCAAACGGATATCTTTCAAAAATGCTTCCCGCCAGCGAATTGGTGCATGCTTTAAAAACTTTCACAAGCGAAGGCGTGATGATACCTCAGCCCATAATGGGCAAGCTTATACAGGGCTTAAGGCAAATCGGGTCCGGCGATTCCGCTCCGGAAAGCCTGACTCCTACCGAAATAAAAATTATGGCTTTGTTAGGAAAAGGTAAGTCCAATAAAGAAATAGCCGCCGAGATGACATGCAGCGTTAAGACTGTGAAAAATCACCTTAACAGCATTTTCCAAAAATTAAATGTCTCAAATAGAACCGAAGCGGTGGTTAAAGCCATAGAAAGAGGATTAATATCCCCGGAAAATCAACAGTAAGCATTGATTTTACGGCTTTGCCGTGCTATAAATTATATTAGAATATGTTTTCAATAAGGGTAAAAAAAGCCCCGATTTTTCTTTTTAAGAAAAGAAAAGGGCAGGCGACGGTCGAATACCTTTTGATAATGGCGTGGGTGGTGGCCGGGGTTTTGATATTGGCGGTTCTTTTTTATAAGAAATTATTGGGCACTTTTTTTACGATAATAGGTATGGTTATGGGGGCGGGAACTCCGCAAACATAGTATGAAAAATAGACGAGCCCAGGTCCTTATTCCTTCCGTACTTGTAATCCCGTCTTTGCTTATTTTTGTTTACCTGCTTTTTGAAACCACCAAAGTTTCCAGAGAAAAAATACGCCAGCAATTTGCCGCAGATTCGGCGGCTTTCATACAGATGGGCGATTATACTAACTTTTTAAATAGAACGGCTTACGTAAACGGCGCTTTCCCTTATAGAATTTTCAAAGAAATATTCGAATGTACTTACGGCGACGGAGCGGAGCTTCAGAAAACCGACGACAGCGGAAGCATATGCGAATATAAAATGCTTTATGAGGCGGGTAATTTCCCAAAAGCTTATAATGATCCGGAAAAAGGTCAACCCGTAAATTTGGATAAGGAACCTAAATGGAGAATAGAATTTGACGCTACTCATAGACCGGGCATAAATAAACCTCACGAACAAATACAGGTTGAAGACGAGCTTATTTTCATAAGAGACGAACAGGCCAGTAAAATATTTATATTTTGGGATCCCGCCATAGAAACTTATAAAAAATACGCTCAAGTTTATTCGGTCTTGGGTACCGTAGAAGAATCTCAAATGTCTGTTTTTGAAAGACTTACGGAAAAAATGAACTTTTTTAAAAAATCTTTTTATCTTAATGCCGCCACAAAAGAATGTTTGGATAATCCGGAACTTTGCGGAAACGACGGACTTACTTTGGGACAACCGAACTTCAAAAAATGGCAGAGAGGTTCGGATATGAAAAGCCACTTCATAAAAAGAATAAAGTTTTGGGCCCTTCATATGAAAACCGGTATGGGATTCGGCTATGACCGCGTAAAAACAAATCCTCCTTTGGAAATGCCCGCTCCCGGTTTGTTCCAGCTTACTACCGTAAGCTCGGATGTTTTGAGAAAAATAGGACAGGGGTATCAGATTTATCAAACATGGGAGCCGGGCTCAAATTATTTCAATGTAAATTTGACTCAATTTGCCAATTGCCAGCCTTATAGCGCCAAGCCGTGCGTTCATGCGACGATAACTTCTCAATGCCCCGCTTTAAATACCGATTCCAATAATTGTGTTTGGCCTAATCCGACACCAAAATATCAAACGAGGCTTTATCCGTGAAGTTAGAGGATTGGAAGAATGGACGATTGGAAGATTGAATGAATAGAGGATTAGAAGAATAGATGTTCGGTAAAAAAGACGAGCTTGCGTTTTCGAGCAGAAAACATAAAAAGGACGTCTTTATGTATAAAAGCTTTCGGCGGTTTTGAAGACGGCCCGTAGCGGAAGGAGGACCCGATTTATCGGGGGAAACCGACGGGACTGGTTTCCAAATCGGGCCGGCGAGAAATTGCCGAAAGCTACGAGCTGTTATGGTTTTTTAGCGGCGAGAATAGCAAGCGAGCATATGGAAGATTAGACGATTAGAGGATTGGAAGATTAGAGAGACGGGTAGAGGTACGGATGTGTAGATGTATGGCAAATGGGTAAGTAAATGAAGAAATATAATTTTAAGACAAGATCGGCTCAAGCAATGACGGAAGTGGTTTTGCTTTTTCCCATATTCATGATAATAATGTTTATGACGGCCAAAATCTTTTCTATTTTGATTTTGATACAAAAAATGGAAATAGCTTCTTATTATGCCGCAAGAAGATGGCAATTGGAATCTCATTTGCATGTTCAATACGCTCAAGGTTGGGACGAAAACTACCTTAAAAAAGATATTAAAGACAAGGTATCGGAGTACTTGGGATTTAATCATGCGGGACTTAGGAAATTTTTAAATTTAAAACCTAACGGATTGGAACTTGAGGTTCAAAGGACGCAGGTATGGAATATAGTTACCATAAGGGTTCATACCGCTCCGGCCGGTTTGGGTCTTTTATGTAAATATCCCAAACAGGCTGTTTGTACGAGACCGCCTTACGGAGCCGCCTGCGACAGCGGATACGATTATGTTTGCGCCGGCGGAAAGGTATTGGAAGTGGTCAAATATGTTCCCAATAGAGACAGGCCGATAGCTTTCGTATTGCCGGGACTGCAATAAAAGAGAAGATTGGACGATTAGAAGATTAGATGAATAGAGGATTGGAAGATTGGAAAAGAAGTGAGATTGCGTTTTTGAGCCGAAAAATATAATACTATGGATGTAAAGAGTATAGTCGTACGAAAAAGCTTTCGGCGGTTTTGAAGACGGCCCGTATCGGAAGGGGGGCCCGATTTATCGGGGGAAACCTACGGGACCGGTTTCCCAATCGGGCCGGCGAGAAATTGCCGAAAATTATGCGCTAAATCTTGCGGACATTGTTGAGCGGCTTTTTAGCGGCGAGAATAGTAAGTGAGCGGATTAGATGCGTAGAAATATAGAGGTATGGATGCGTAGACGCGTAGAGGTATAGCGAAAAAAAATGTATGGATGTATAGATGAGTGGACGTATGGCAAAAAAATATTGGAAGATTGGATGAGTAGATGTTAATATGGAAAAGATAAAAGCGTTTTTATTAAGACATTGGCTTAGAATAACGATAATTTTGCTTGTTTTCATATGTTTCATCTATCCGGTATGGTATTTATCCAAAATGGAGGAAAATACCAGAAAATATATAGTCGGCATGAATATAGCTTCCATGCCCTGGATGATACTTCAAACGATGATTTTTGTCGGTTTTCTCTATCTTCTACAATACGGCGGCGGTTTCTCAAGATTCAAAAAACTAAACATAAAGTCCGGAGATTCTAAAATAGGTTTCGCCGATATAATAGGACTTACTCAGGCCAAAAGAGAAGCATGGGAAGTAGTGGAACTTATAAAAGACAGAAGAAAAGTTAATTTAATCGGCGGAAAAATACTTAAAGGCGTTTTACTGATAGGACCGCCGGGATGCGGAAAAACTATGCTGGCCAGAGCTGTGGCGGCCGAAGCGGGAGTGCCTTTTATTTCGGTTTC
>JAAYVI010000090.1 GCA_012517235.1 Elusimicrobiota bacterium
AATAAACGATAAAATGGAAATAGGCAAAAGGCATATATCGGTTTCCACATGCGGACATATACCGGGAATAAGAAGATTTGCTAAGGATTTTCCTCAAATTAATTTGGCTTTATCCTTGCATTCGGCCAGAAACGAAGAGAGGGATAAACTTGTGCCTTTGAATTTAAAATATCCTTTGGAACAGCTGTCTAAGGCGGTAAAAGATTATATAGATAGCGCGAAAAGAAAAATTTTCATAGAGTATGTTATGATTGAAGGAATAAACGACAGAAGTTCCGATGCCGGTAAATTGGCCGAATGGATAAAGGAAACTCACGAGAAAAAATATTTTACCGTTAATTTGATAGCTTATAACGAAACCGGCAAGAAATATAAGTCTTCTTCTGCGGAAAAAATACAAGATTTTCAAAGACTTCTGCTTTTAAGAGGAATAGAAACTACGATAAGGAAGAGTTTGGGTTCGGAAATAAAGGGCGCTTGCGGTCAATTGGCTTTGGGGAAATAATCGAATTAAATTATCCTGCCAGTTCGAACATTTTTTCTATGGCTTTTTTGGCTTTTTCGGATATTTTTGCGCCGACTTTTATTTCTTTTTTTGCCGGCAATTTAATTAAAGTATCCAAAACTTTTTCCAGAGTTATCGATTTCATGTAAGGGCATAATCTGCACATTGAAATAAAATTTTTATTCGGAAATTTCATTTTTGCCAATTCGCCCATGCCGCATTCGGTTATGAGCATATAAGCTTTGGCGTTTGTGGCTTCTATATATTTCATCATATCCCCGGTTCCGCCCATAAAATCTACGGCGTTTATTATGTCGCTGGGGCATTCCGAATGAGCCATGGCTACGAGTCCGGGATAAAGTTTTTTTTGTTCTTTGATCAAAGAAGAGTCGAATTTTTCGTGAACTTCGCAGGATCCGTCCCAAAGAATTATTTCTTTTCCTATTTTTTTATTTAGTTTTTTTGCCAGATTTGCGCCCATATATTTATCGGGCAGGAAAATGACTTTTTTATGTTTTTCGAAAAGTTTAATTAGAATTTTTTCGGCATTGGCGCTTGTCACTATTACGTCGCTTTCGGCTTTTGTTTTAGCCGATGTGTTTATATATAGAGCTACGGGGGATCCGGGATGCTTTTTCTTAAGTTTTATTATATCCGAAGCTTTTATGCTTTCGCTTAAAGAGCATCCCGCCGACATATCGGGAAGAAAAACTCTTTTTTCGGGATTTAATATCTTTGCGGTTTCGGCCATAAAATGAACGCCGCAAAAAATTATGTTTTCAGCCTTTACGGATACCGCGTCTTTGGCCAATTTATAAGAATCTCCGACAAAATCGCCTATGCCGGATATTATTTCCGGCCTCTGGTAAACATGGGCGCATATAACCGCGTTTTTTTCTTTTTTTAACTTATTTATTTCCAATGTGAGTTCGGCTATTTCTTTCAAAGGTTTATCCGAGCAAAGAGAAGAAAGGCCTCCGGACTTCAGGCGTATTATTTCTTCGGCTAAGGCTTTATCCATTTTTATTCATTATATCGGGATAATTTGAAAAAATCCCGTATACTCCTATTTCTTCCAATTTTTCGGCTTCTTTTCTTTCGTTTACCGTATAAACGCATACTTTAAATCCGAAAGATTTTATTAATTTAAGATTTGCGGAGAAGGAAATTTTCCTGCTTAAATGAAAATTCTCGCAATTTATCTTTTTGGCTTTTAATACGGCCGGCGCTATCAATATGGCCGACAATTTATGCCCCAAATAAGCAAGCCTTGCCGAAGAGGATAAAATTCTTGTTTTTTCCAGAGAGGGGAAATAAAAACTTGAAATTATTATTTTTTCTTTTAAAGAAGGAAATTTCTCAGATTCTTTCAATATGTCGGCTTCTATGTTCGGATAAATATTTCCGTCGTTTTTTATCTCTAAATTTATAAATTCAGATTTGTCTTTTATCAGATCCAAAACTTCGCTTAAAAGCGGAACTTTTGCGAAATTTGCTCCTTTAAAATGCGCGGCCGCATTTATTTTTTCTATTTCCTTGTAATCCAATTGCGCTATTTTTCTTTTGTCTTTCGCCGTTCTTGAAAAATCATAATCGTGATGAACTATAAGTTTTCCGTCTTTGCTTCTTTGTACGTCGAATTCGAAGGCCTTCGCCCCCATTTGCAAGGCTTTTTCGAAAGCGGGCAAGGTGTTTTCGGGAGCGTATCCGCTGGCGCCTCTGTGAGATATTACTATCATAAATTTCCCTTGAAATATTTTTCGGTCCAGGCAAAATATTTTTCTTCGTAAGGAAAACCGTTTATTTCTTCTCTCTCGGTGCCGGGACCGTGAAAATCCGTGCCCGCGGAGACCAAAAGAGATAGTTTTTGCGCTTCTTCCAGATACTTTTTGGTTCTATTATTGCTATGGCTGGGATAAAAAGCTTCTATTCCGTCGAGACCGAATTCTTTCAATTTTTTTAAATCGTAAAATCCTTCCGCCGTTCCGGGATGAGCCAGAAAAGCGAGTCCCCCGGCTTCTTTTACGGCTTTTATGGCCTCTTGAGCCGTCGGACCCATGGGGGGAACATAGGCGGGCATATCGTAAGCCAAAAATTTTTGGAAAGCTTCTTTGGCGCTTTTTGAAAATCCTTTTTCTTTCATCAATCTTGAAACATGCGGACGTCCGAAAGTGGTTTTATCTGTCAAATTAAGTTCTTTTATGTCCGCTTCGAATCCCATTTTATTGAGTTTTTCAAAAATCTTTTCTATTCTTTTTATTCGCCTTTCCCTGTAATCTTTCAGCCTTTCCGAGAAGAATTTATTTTTAGGATCTATTCCGTATCCCAGGATATGAAGATTATCGTGATCTACGGTGCTTAATTCTATGCCGGTTATATAAAGTATTTTGAAAGCGCTTATTTCTTTTTCGAGTTCCTCCCAACCCGACATTATGTCGTGATCGGAAAGAGAAAAACGGCTAACGCCGGCTCTTAAAGCTTTACCCAAAACTTCAAAAGGAGAAAGCGTGCCGTCGGAAAATTTGCTGTGGGTGTGAAGATTTATTCTCACATTAAGCCGAGATAACTTCTTTTATTTCCGGTATTTCCTGTTTAAGCGCTCTTTCCACCACGTTTTTAAGAGTCATCATCGAAAAAGGGCAAGCTCCGCAGGCTCCTACCAATTTTACTTTTACGGCGCCTTTTTTTTCGTCTACGGACACAAGTTCTATGGAACCTCCGTCGGCTTCGAGCATCGGTTTTATTTTATTTAAAACTTCTTGAACCTTTTTTTCCATATATTCTCCCTACGGACTTGCCGTATAAGTATATTATAGCAAGTTAAGAAAATCGAGTTTTAAGCTGTTAAGAAAAAATTATTGAAATACGATAGCAAAACATCTAAAAGATGCGTAATTAAATGATAAAATAATTTACAACGGGTTTAATATGAATAAAATTAAAATTCTCATCGTCGAAGACGATTTATTGTCGCAAAAAATAGTAGCAAAAAATATAAAATCCGGACATATAGAATTTGCGTCCGATAAATATGAAGCTTTCAAAAAACTTAAAAATGGCGATTATGATATTTGTTTTGCGGATTTAATGTTAGGCGAAAATGACGACTATTCCGGGCTTGAGATCGTAAAAGAAGCAAAAAAGAAAAATATTTACACGGTTGTAATGACTTCAAGCGGTAATAAAGACACGATAAACAAAGCTTATTCCTACGGAGCCGACGATTATTATTTGAAAGGAAATGAGAGTAAAGTTATAGACACGGTTCTTCGAAAATTTTTTAACTCAAATAAAATAAATTTGGATAAAGATAAAATATTTTGCGGACAATTTATCACAAAGGATTTAGACTTACAAATGGAAATTTTAAACATTCTAAAATTTTCCTATGACAATATTGCTACGTTGATATTGGGCCCTACGGGCAGCGGAAAAACCGCTTTGGCGAGATTAATACACGATTATTCTCTGAGAAAGGGAAGTTTTATAGACATAAACTGTTCGGCTTATAACGAAGAACTGCTTGAAGCCGAGCTGTTCGGATACAAAAAAGGCGCCTTTACCGGAGCGGACCAAGATAGGTCGGGAAAACTAAAACAAGCGGACGGCGGGACACTTTTCTTAGACGAGATAGGAGCGATGAGCCTTTTAATGCAGCAGAAACTTTTAAAAGCAATAGAAGAAAAGTCGTTTTATCCGGTCGGTTCAAACCGAAAGGAATACTCCGATTTTAAACTAATTTCTGCGACCTTAGAAGAACCGGACAAACTTTTAAAAGAAAAAAAGATGAGGCAGGATTTTTATAACAGGATAAACGGCTTGAAAATTTATTTAAAGCCGTTAAATCGGCGAAACTTGGACATATTTCCTTTGATAGAGCACTTTACCAAAGATAAAAAACAATTAGCTTTTTCAAACGATGCCGCGGATTTTATTTTAAGATATCAATGGCCGGGCAATATAAGGCAATTAAAAAATTTTGTCGATTATTTTGCTTCTTATTCCAAAGGAGTCATAGATAGACATGATATCGAAAAATATTTAGAAAAGGGCGCAAATAGCGCAGAGAACGCATTAAAGACCGACTTAAACGGAAAATCGCTTGACGATTATTTGGACGAAATAGCCTATCAAATAATACGAAAAGAATTGGAAAATAGCGCTGGTAAAGTAACGTCTGTTTTAAAAAAACTTAAAATATCGACAAGACGATTTTATTCGATACTTAATAAATTCGAAGGTACAAATGGAAAAAGAAGAAATTGAAAAGGTTTTACATAATATTAAATCAAGAGCATTATCCTTAAAAAACGCCTGTGAATTGTTTTTAAATTGTGAACCCAAAGAGCAAAAAGAAATGGCAAAAATAATGGAAGAGACATCAAGATTTATTTTAGAACAAGCGAAAAAATTAAATAAAAACATTAATGAATAATTTTAGAAAGTTCTTTTCTGTATTGATTTATGCTTCTTCTTGAGATTTTAATTCCATAAGATTGTAAAAACCTGTTTGCAATCTTACTATCTGAAAGCTCAGAATCAGTTCTTATAATTTCGGAAAGTCTCATCTTATTTACATCTTTTTGTGATGCAAATAAATTAATCAATGGGACTTCTATCCCCCACGGAAGCATTATACTTTTATGGTTGACCAATCTATTTATAACAGATGGATGGCATCCGATAATAAAAGCCGCATCTTTTTGGTTAAACTTTTCAAGAGATTTTATATCGGAGGTCGATAAATATTTGTTTTGCTTTTTAATTAAAATATTAACCAATTCGTATAAAGAACTTTTTTTATATTCTATTGCCGATATTTTTTCTATAATTTCGAGGAATTTATCCCTTTCGTTTTTTCTAAATTTGGAAGACAAAAGTTTAAGTTTATCCCGGTTAATCTCATATTTTTCCCGCCATATATTTTCATTGAAAAATACTATTTCAAATTTATCGTTAACTTTCTCTATTTTCCCGACACAATTATAGGTTTTTACCGGAGAAACTGCCGGCGTTTCGTTGAGTGGTTCGTTAACATATATTTTTTCAATAAATTCTTTTATTTCTTTCACTTCTTTCAAGGTTAATTCGCATTCGTATGCTATTATCTTGGCATCAAATGAAGATTCGAGAAAAAAATTTTTAAACCTATCTATCCCTATAGATTTGATTTTAAAAATAATCGGGTTTTCATTGTCAAGCAAAAGAGAATAGTCGGTTTGAGAGTTGTCTTTTAGTGCAAATTTTTCGAAATGATATTTGCCAAAAGATTTTTTAAAATTTACGGATTTTATTATCCCGCTTGCTTTTAATATTTTAAATCGCCTGTTTTTCTTAAGTTCTCCCAAGATTTTTTCTAAGCCTTTGTCTGGCGTATTTAATATATCGGAAAGTTTTATATTAAATTTAAGATTAGTTTTCGCTTTTAATTTTGGTCCGATAAATTTCATATTTTAAAATATTTTAGTAAATTTGCTTTAGGGTTTATTTTAAAAAACGGAAGAACCCGAGAAGCAACTAATTAAAAAAACTATGTTCTTTTGGCCGGCGGGATTATACCATTATTATTTGCATTATCCGAGAGGATGGTTTTATGTTCTACGATACCTATTTTATCAAAGCAAGTTATATTTTTTGTGAAAAACATTCCTAACACCGTATAAAAAACCGTTAGAAGTAATCTTTTCATAACATACCTACGGATAAGTTATATAATAATTGAATATGTATGTGTCAAATTTAAGCGAATTTATCGATTAGATGCATGATGTTTTTAGTTTCATAAAAACTTTATGATATGAGATATGGTCTTTTTTATTTATTATTTCCTGTGTTAAGTTTGAGCGGAGGCGATATGGAATACGGTAAATTGAGAATATTTTACTCGACCGCAATCGATAGTTTTGATCCGATGCAATCGGACAGATTTGATTTGATGTTTTATCATAAAAATATATATGCGACATTAGTTTCAAACTTTAGACTGAGTAAGATTGAACCAATGGTCGCAGAAAGCTGGCAAGTAAGTGAAGATGGTAAAGAGTGGATTTTTAAAATACGAGAAGGTTTAAAATTCACAAATGGTGAAAGCATAACGGCCAAAGTTGTTTATGAAAGCTTTAAAAGATTTGTATGGTTGACGCGTAACAATAAAACACGGTTTCAGGAGAGTTTATATAATATTGAAAAATGGGAAAATTATAAACACAATCCTGATTTTATAAAGCTTGATAATAATAAAATTGTATTTAAATTTTCAAAGAGACCATACAATCTTTTTGAAACAATAAGTCAACCTATGTTTTCAATAGTTCATTCATCATGCTATGATGAAAATGGGAACTGGAAGGATAAAAACTGTTATATAGGTTCAGGACAATATGAAATAGTTGAAAGAAATGAAAATAGGTTATTATTGAGGAACAGACATATTTATCCTGAGGTTAATAATTCACCAGAGTATTTAGAAATTGTATATATATCTGAGTATGGTAATAATTATCTTAGTGCGATTATTGATAACAAGGCTGATTTTACTATAGCACAGAGTTTTGAGTTTGAATATGAGATTAGAGAAAAGTTAAAGCAAAAAAAGTTTATCATAACTTCAAGACCAAAACTAAATATGCGATTTATTGAACTGAACTATAGAAAAGCTCCATTCAATAACAAAGAATTAAGGCAAACAGTAAGAGATTTTCTTTTATATGAAATGTATAAGGAAAAGGATTATGAGATAGATCCATCGTTTATACCTAAGGGTGGTATAGGTTATTTAAAGTTTGGGATAAAGAAACCAGAAATAAAAAAGAAATATGAGATTGATGATAAAGTGCAATTTTTAAAACTAAAAACCGGATTAAATTTGACAAAAAAAGTGTATAGTATTATGAGCAAAATTTTAGCAAAGCTTAATATCAAAAGTGAAGATATTGTTATGGATAAAATGGGAATTTTTCTAAATAGAAGGAAAAATGGAGAATTTGATGTAATGGCATTAACTTCTGGTATCCTTATAGTAGATCCCTGGGCGGATTTAAGATTGATGTTTATGAGCGATGTTGGCGCAAGAATTCCAGATCCATCTGGCAGGATACACTTATTAGTAGAAAAGGCAGACAAAACTACAAATCCAGAAAATAGGCGCAAGATAGCAGAGGAAATAAATAGAATAATTTATGATGAAGCAGCAGTAATAACATATATTCATACATCTATGGATTATGTTCATAGAGATTTTATAGATCTTTCAGAGGTGAATTTATTTTCAGATCCTATTGAGTTTAGGTGTATTTCCGTAAATAAATGAATAAAAGAATTTTTATCATTCAGATTTTAATTGTTGTTTTTGTCTTATTTGTTTTCTATATTTCTTTTAAAATAATCTTTAATTCTATAGACAAATATAATATTTCTATCATAAAAAAACAAATACTTTTTAGTTTAAGTGATGATATTGCAGAGGGGAATTTATTTAAGTTAGGTTATATATTTTCAAAATTAAAAAAGGAAAATATTATCTCAAGTGGTTTGATAGTTGAGATTAAAGGAAATGAGCATAAGATAATACATCAAACATTAGATGTTGATAAGTTTTATGAGTATCATAGTAATATAAGTTGTAACTTGATTGAGGATCGGGATATTGTAAGAAAAGTAAAAGCTAATGAAACAATTCTTGTTACAAAATTGCCTTACAATTTTGGCAAAGAAAAGTGTCAGGCTTTATTGATAAAATACTCGCAATCAAAAGAAATAAAAAATATATATTTTAAAGGCATGGTAATTTTCTTATTTCTTACATTAGTTTCAATATGTGTGTTATTGATATTAAGTGATATATTTCATAAAAGGTTACTTAACTTTAATCTTGAGAAGCAAAGACTTCTTTATGAGAAAGATGTTGCATTTGGTAATTTAGCCGTACAAGTAGCGCATGATATAAGGTCGCCATTAGCGGCATTGGAAAGCGGATTAAAGGACGCGCAAGTAACACAAGGGAACAAAGAACTTATAAACAATGCCTTAAAGCGTATAAATTCCATAGCCGAAGATTTGCTGGATAAATATAGA
>JAAYVI010000009.1 GCA_012517235.1 Elusimicrobiota bacterium
AATATTTTTTCGCCCGCGCTTTTTTCCTGAGTCTGAGAATTCGAATTTATCCACGAAGAATCCGGCATAAAAGTCTCCTTGTTTAATCTAAAACTCGCCCCCGGCCGGACTTGAACCAGCAACCTTCTCCTTAGGACGGAGCAGCTCTATCCAGTTGAGCTACGGGGGCAGGTATAAAAAAGAATCGGGGCGAGTGGATTTGAACCACCGACCTCTCGGTCCCGAACCGAGCGCTCTAGCCAGCTGAGCCACGCCCCGAATGAAAATCAAAGAACTTACAAAAATTAAATAAATCGGGGCGAGTGGATTTGAACCACCGATCTCTCGCACCCCAAGCGAGCGCTCTAGACCAGCTGAGCCACGCCCCGATTTTATATTTAAAGAACAAAATTAATTACAGTTTTATATTTTAGCAAATTTTTGCAAACTTGATTTCAATATTTTATCACCGAAAATACTTCGTATTCTTTAAGCTTTTCTCTGCCTTTAAGAAATAAAAGTTCTATAAGCATGGCGATTTCTTCTACTTCTCCGCCCAATTGTTTCACAAGAGAGCACACCGCCGATGCCGTGCCGCCGGTAGCCAATACGTCGTCTATTATCAAAACCTTTTCGCCTCTGGATATCGCGTCTTCGTGTACCTGTAAAGTGTCTTGACCGTATTCCAAATCGTAAGTGGCGGATATGGTTTTATAAGGAAGTTTGCCTTTTTTTCTGACAGGCACCATGCCCGCTCCTATCTTTAAAGCCAAAGGAGCGGCCAGTATAAATCCCCTGGCTTCTATGCCGAGAACTTTTTTAATTCCTCTGTTAGAATATCTTTCGGCCAAAAAATCTATCAAAGCTTGAAAAGATTTATGGTCGGCAAGCAGAGGCATTATGTCTTTAAACAGTATCCCTTTTTTGGGAAAATCCGGGACATCTCTTATCGCGGCGGATATTTTTTCTCTTAATTGGGTTTCGGTTATTGGCATTTTTCCCCCTTATCTCTTTTTATTTTTTATTTCTTCGCCTAATATGTTGGTTCTTATCTTAGGGGCGTTCCAGCCGGGCTTTAAATTGGGAGTTTCCCTTTTATTGCCTTCCGTAAGGCCCATTCTCGCCGCGACTCTTCTTAATCTCAAAAGAGCTCTTTCCTCTATTTGTCTTACTCTTTCTCTGGACAATTTAAGCTTTTCGCCGATTTCCTGCAATGTCATAGGATTTTGTCCGGTCAAGCCGTATCTCATTTCTATTATCATTCTTTCCCTGTCGCCTATTTCTTTCAAAGCGTTTTTAAGTTCGTCGTGCATTTTTAGAACCGAAATAAGGTCTTCGGGATTTGAGTCGGCGGAACTTGCTATGGTATCGCCTATGGTATCCATATTGTCGTCTGAGTATATGGGCGTTTCCAGAGAAGTTGTTCCTTTTATGGCTTCGTAAGCGTTTAGAACAGTTCTTACTTGATTGGCGGTCCAATGCATTTCTTTGGCCATTTCGGCAAGCGTCGGATCTCTGCCCAATTTGCCGTGCATGACGTCCCATTGCCTCAGCCATTTTCTAAGCGCCGTCCAGGCGTGAGGAGGTATTCTTATCGTTTTGGAATATTCTTCGACAGAGCGCCTGACATATTGCTCTATCCAGTAAGAAGCGTATGTCGAGAATCTGTATCCTTTTTGAGGATCGAATTTATCTATGGCGTGAAGAAGCCCCAAATTCCCTTCTTCTATGAGATCCATCAAATCCGCGCCGGGATAGAGAAATTTTTTAGCTATAGGTATGACCAATTTTAAATTTAGCTCCAAAATTCTCTGTTTTGCCCTTCTGTCGCCTCTTTTTACTCTTTTCCAAAGTTCGTGAGTTTCTTCTCTGGAAACTTTATTGTCTATTTTGGTTATGGCTTTTATGTACTGATTTGTGGAATCTATGTTTATTGCGCCGAGTTCGTTTTTAAAAGGTTTATAAGGCGCGGATTCTTCCGCTTCTTCGTTTTCTGTTTCTTCTTTCGGCGTTATTTCTTTTTCTTCGTTTTCTTGATTTTCTTTTTCTTCGTCCGCGCGCATAATCGCCTCCGTTAATATCTTATTTCAAAAGAATCAAATTCGCGGTAAGGTATGGAACTTGTTTCGAGAGATTTTACTTTGGCCAAGGAATTTCCTTTTCGTATCTCTTCAAAAAAAGAGTTCATATTTTCGCTTTCTCCGCAAGCTTCTCCCGATACCGAACCGTCAAAATCGTTTTTAACCCAGCCTTTTACGGCAAACTTTTCGGCGCAAATTTTTACGTGCATTCTAAATCCCACTCCCTGAACTTTGCCTTTTACCGAAAAGCTTTTACTCTCTTTCACAAAAAAATAATATCAAAAAGTTCAAAGCAAGGCAAGAAGATATTGACAAATCAATAGACCTTTATTTTTAGCCTAAAAAAGAATTTATGATTTTATGGGAAGATTTAATATCGGCAAGAGAAGAAAGATTTTGAGCTTTTAAGGAAAAAGCCTTTTTGTTTTTGTAAAAGAGTTCGATAAGAAAGGAAAGCTTGTCGGAATTTTCGGCAAAAAAGCATTTTTGCGATTTAAGAAGATAATTTAGGTTTCTTTCTTCTTGTCCCGGCAAAGGAGAATGGGCTATGAAAGGTTTTTTAAATAAAGCCGTTTCGAAAATAGTCAGGCCTCCCGGTTTGCCTATTACGCAGTCGCAAAAGCGGTATAATTCCGCGGGATTTTCTTTATAAGGTATGAAGGAAAAAGTTATATCGGCCGATTTTAAATCGTGTTTTTTAAGTCTCTGATTTTCGGCGCACATAATGTTTAGGTGGGCTTTTTTGCCCGTTTTTATAAAAGCTTTTTTGATTTCTTCGAAAGCCAGAAAGCCGCGGTTTCCACCGGTTAAAAGAAAAACGGGAATTTTATTTTTATAAGGTTCTTTTTGAGCCGACTGAATAAGTTCTTTTCTCAGAGGAAGACCGAAAGTGAAAATTTTTTCTTTTGATATTTTTTGAGAAAGTTTTTTTGCCGTAAAATTAGAGGGAGCAAAATACATATCCGCGCAGGAATCCCAAAATGAATGAGGATAAAAATCGGTCAATACGCAGCCTCTTTTTATATTATTAAGCCCTATATATTCTTTGGAAACCAAAAGCGAAGCGAAAGCGTGCGTGCTTATAATCGCGTCTATTTGATTTTCCGATATTATTTTCTTTAATCTATAAAAGAAAATTTTAGGTATCAGATTTTTAAAATTTTTATGGGCGGCCGACAGATACGGACTGTCATAGAGATAGCCCCATAATAATGGAGTTTTTTGAACCAATTTGAAATAAGCCGACGCAACCAGGGGCCCTATTGCCGAATATATCTCGGAAAGATTTATGAATATATAATCTTTTTTTTCCGGTAAAGCCTGCGCCAGAGCTTTAGCCGCTACGGAATGACCCGAGGGTTCGTATCCGTATATAAAAGCTATTTTTTTGGAAATCATCTTAGAAAATTATATAAAAAAAGGTCCCCGCTCGTCTTTTGACGAGCGGGGACAGGGGTTCTTCGGTATAAATTATCAGGACAATTCTTCGTAAACCTTTCCTACTATTTTTTCGGAAGGTTTAAGAGTTTTCGCTCCCGGTTTCCATTTTGCCGGACATACTTCGGAAGGGTTTTTTCTGCAATGTACGAAAGCTTTAAACTTCCTTACCAGTTCTTTCATATCTCTTCCGACATTGTTCATATTAATTTCTACCGAGGATAATATTCCGTCGGGATTTATTATGAAAGTTCCTCTGTAGGGAAGCCCGGTTTTACGGTCTAAAATACCAAGAGAATCGGCCAATTTCCCCATAGAATCCGAAGCCATGGGATAAGAAACATTTTTTAATAATTTCTCCGATTCTTGCCAGCCCATATGGACAAATTTTGTGTCGCAGCTTACCGATATTACTTCGGCTCCGGCTTCGATAAGTTCTTTATGGTTATCGGCCAAATCGGCAAGTTCCGTAGGGCATACAAAGGTGAAGTCGGCCGGATAATAAACGAGAATAGTCCATTTGCCTTTTTTAACGGCCTCTTCGAGAGAAAACTTTCCGAAAGTTTTTCTGGAAGGCTCGTAGGTTTCCATTTCAAAAAAAGGAACCTTATCGCCTATCTTTATATTATTTTTTTCTTCCATTTTTTCCTCCTTCTTTTTTTGCGCATTTTGCGCAAAGACCTTTCGCTTGAAAAGAATAATTAAAAATTTTAAATTTTTTTAGATTAGGTTTTGAGTTTTTGAAAGAAAAGTCGAAAACATTTTTACATTTCAGGCATAGAAAATGTCCGTGCGGTTTGACGCAGGGATCGTATCTTTTTTCTCTAAGACCGGCGTCCACGCATAATATCTCTCCGGCCTTTTCCATTTTGGAAAGGTTATTGTATACGGTGGCGAAGGAAACGGAAGGGAGCTTTTTTTTAAGTCTTTTGTGTATTTCCTTTGCCGACGGGTGGGATTTGTCTCCGGAGAGGAGTTTGAGTATTTCGAGTCTTTGATGTGTGTTTCTCATATTTTTTATTTAGAATAATTCTAATATAATAAATTTTACCATATAATAATTATTATTGTCAAGCAAAATTTAAAAAATAAAAAATAGCTTACGGTTAAACGAGGTTTTCGAAAAACAGAGTTATAAAGCTTTTTCTATGGACTTTAAATCTTTTAGAATAGACTTTAAAAAAGCTTTTTCGGTTTTTAATTTTTTGTTTTCTTTTGCCGCGGATACGAGAGTCCCTTCGGCTTCGAGATTTTTTCTTATTTTTGAAATTCCTTTCAATGAAAAACCTTTCAAATAAATCAAATCTTTTATTTTTATTATGTTTTCCAAATCGTTTAAAGTGTATCTTCTGTGACCGGCGCTTAATCTTATGGGCCTTATTAAGCCGGTTTTCTTTTCCCAATATCTTAATATGTGAGGGTTTAATCCCGTTTTTTCGCAAATTTCCGATATTGTGAAATATTTTTTTTCCATTATATGGACGATATTAATTTTCTGGAAGGTTTGAACCTTACTTTTTTTCTTACGGAAGTCATGACTTTTTCGTTAGTTTTCGGATTTCTTCTTAAAGCCGGTTTTTTTTCTATCGGTATGAAGGTTCCGAAAGAAGATATCATAACTTTTTCTTTTCTTTTCAAAGCTTGAGTTATAAGATTTATAAATATGTCTACCGCTTTTTCCGCTTCTTTTGAATCGGCAAAATAAGGCTTCATTGAGTCTACGATATCTTTCTTATTCATCTTCGCCTTCCTTTTTTCTTTTAAAAAAATCGGTAGGTTTTAAATTTTCGAGTTCTTTTTTGAAGCTATGAACCTCGTCTTCGCTTATCGGTTTATTTAAAGATTGAGTTTTAAGAAAAATTTCCTCTCTTACCATTATCGGACATCCGAATCTAACCGCCAGAGCTATGGCGTCGGAAGGACGGGAATCTATTTCAAAATCGCCTTGAGGTCCGGAAATAAAAATTTTGGCATAGTAGGTATTGTCTATTATTTCGGATAAAAGAATTTTTTTTACGGAACATTTTAAAGCCGAAAGCATGGAAAAAATAAGATCGTGAGTCATAGGTCTCGGGGAAGGATATCCTGACATCTTTATCGCTATGGCTTGAGCTTCCGCGGGACCTATCCAGATAGGCAATATTCTTATTCCGTCGGCTTCGTCTAAGAATATTATCGATTCCGTTAAGCTGCTGGCTATGGAATAAATTTTAAGTTCTATTTCTTTGCTCATTTTATTTTTTATGATGAAAAGTCAATTCTTTCCCGGAATATATCCTTTTAATGTTCGGTATGTGAGTGTATATTATCAAAGCGCATACGCAAAAAGCCAAAATCGAAAAAGGAACCGGCGATTTAAATATAATGCAAAAAACCGGCAATGTAATCGCCGCCGACATAGAGCCGACGGATATATGTTTTGTAATCCATACCGCTACGGCAAAGACCGCGAAGGCCAAAGCGGTCGGAGCCGGAAGAAAAGCCATAAAGACTCCGGCGGAAGTGGCTACTCCTTTGCCTCCTTTAAAATTTAAAAATATCGTCCAAATATGGCCGGCAATTCCGGCCGCCGCTACCAGTATTATGAAGAGATAGTCTTGAGGAAAGAATTTAACCGCGGCGAAAGCCGGAAAAAATCCTTTAAGAAAATCTATGAAAAAAGTTATTATCCCCGGCCATTTGCCCAGAGTTCTGTAAACATTTGCGGTACCCGGATTTCCCGAGCCGCATTTTCTTATGTCTATCCCTTTCATTCGGCCTATCAGATATCCCGTCGGGATAGAGCCTAAAAGATAAGAAAAAAGAATTATAAGTATTTTCCAGTGCAGCATAATAATTAATTATATAAAATAAAAAGCCTTCATAGAGAAAGGATGTATAGAAGCATAGAGGAATGGATGTCTAGATGCGTGGGTGTATAGAAGCGTAAAGGCATAGCAAAATAGATCTATGGAAGTATGGCAAAAAAAGATGATTAGAGGATTGGAAGATTGGATGATTGGCAAGAAAGCGAGATTTAGTTTTCGAGCCGAAAACATAATACGAGAGATATGAAAGAACGTCTTTATGTTATAAGCTTTCGGCGGTTTTAAAGACGGCCCGTAGCGGAAGGGGGGCCCGATTTATCATCGGGGGAAACCGACGGGACTGGTTTCCAAATCGGGCCGGCAAGAAATTGCCGAAAGCTATGGGCTAAATTTTGAGGACATTGTTAAGCAGCTTTTTAGCGGCGAGAATAGCAAACGAGCATGTAGAGGATTAGATGATCGGATGATTATAAAGATACGGATAAAGGCGTAGAGGCATAGGAAAATAGATGTATGGCAAAAAAAAGACCGGTTATTTTATGAGATTTCTTATTTTTTCGATATTTCCCGGAGATGCCATTAAAGAAATTTCTGCAAAGCCGTCAAACCATTTTATTTTTTCTATGAGAGCATATTTCTCGATTTCCCCTATAAAACGGGATTTGGCATGGCTTAACCGTATTGTGTTTCTCCCCCAAATTTTCAAAAAACGTTTTTGCACCTCTTCCAATAGATTTTTTAATCCTTCGCCGTTTGCGGCGGAAATGAATATATGATTGGAATAGAGAGGATTGCTTTTTAAGTTTAAAACCGCATTTTCCGCTTTATCGATTTTATTGAATACTTCCAAAATCGGCATATTATCCGCGCCTATTTCTTTAAGCAGCATATTTACGCATTCGCTTTGTTTTTCCCAGTCCGGATTTGATAAGTCTTTTAAATGTATCAAAAGATCGGAGTATTTTATTTCTTCCAGAGTCGATTTGAACGCTTCTACCAAAAACGCGGGAAGATCGCTCACGAAGCCGACAGTATCTGAAAAAAGCATATCGTATCCGGCGGGCATTTTTACTCTTTTTATCAAAGGATCCAATGTGGCAAATAATCTGTCGTCCGCGTATATTTTATGTTTATTCTCGGTTAGAGCCGAAAGCAATGTCGATTTACCGCAATTGGTATATCCTACTATGGATATTTGAGGGATGGGTACTTTGCGCCTTTTCTCTCTTTGAACGGCTCTTTCTTTTTTTACTTTTTCAAGTTCTCTTTTAAGATTTATAAATTTGGATTTTAGAACTCTTCTTTTGTATTCCGATATTCTTTCTCCGGCTCCCCTTGTGCCTATAGTTCCGTCTTGCTGGTCCATTGAAGCGCCGAGTCCGTAAAGACGAGTCATTTCATAAGCGGCTTTGGCGAGCTTCACTTGTAGTTTGCCTTCCGGAGAATTGGCTCTTTGTTCGAAAATTTTTAAAATCAAGTAAGTTCTATCCAAAACTTCGGCGCCTATCAAATCGGAAAGATTTTTTTGTTGAGCGGCGCTTAAATCTTCCCTAAAAAGTACGGCTTTTATATTTTTTTTAGAAACTTCTTCGGCTATCTCTTCGGCTTTCCCTCTGCCTATATAATAAGAAGAATTTATTTGTTTAAGTTTTACCGTTTTTACGGCGGCGGTTTTTAATCCCGCCGTAGCGCAAAGTCCTTCGAGTTCGCACGAATCTTTTTGAATATCGTGAAATTTCCCTTTTGCTTTGTCGGATATTACTATTAAGGTTTTCATTATGAAAAATATCTTTGTGTTATTTCCGAAGACAAACGCATCGCGTCGAAGTCTTCTTCTTTTGAAAATTCGAACTTTACGGCTCTCGAATATCTTGAAAACCACGTGTTTTGTCTTTTTGCGTATTGCATCGAAAGAGAAATTATTTCTTCGCGCGCTTCTTTTTGAGAAATATTTCCTTCGATGTAATCTAAAACTTGAGGATATCCCAAAGATTTTAATCCGGGACAATCGTGGGGATATCCTTTGGAAATAAGATTTTCCGTTTCTTTAACCCATTCTTTAAATTCGGCTTCGGTTCTTCTTTTTATTCTTTCGCGAAGAGCCGGTTTTTCCCATTTTAGATAAACGAATAAAGCCGGGAAAACGGTTATGTCTTTCATAAAAGTTCCGCTTAAAGATTGAGATGCGGGACGGCCGGAAATTTTAAATATTTCCAAAGCTCTTATGACTCTATGGATATTATTGGGATGAATTCTTGAAGCCGATGCCGGATCGCTTTCTTTTAGTTTTTCGTATAAAGCCGCTTTGCCTTTTTTTTCCGCCAGTTCTTTCAATTCTCTTCTGTACGACTCGTCGGCTTTGGGAAGTTCGTCAAGTCCGTTAAAAACGGCGTTTAAATACATACCCGTTCCGCCGGCTATTATGGGTATTTTTTTTGCTTTCAAAATTTTTGAATATTGGGCGTAAAAATCCTTAACGTATCTTCCCGCGTCATAGGTATGAGAGGGGTCTAAAAAATCTACCAAACGATACGGAATATCGGCGCATATATAAACGGGATCTCCTTTTTCGTCTTTTTCCCATCTGCCTTGAGGTTTTGACGTGCCCGCTCTGAGATGTTTA
>JAAYVI010000091.1 GCA_012517235.1 Elusimicrobiota bacterium
ATAGGTCCGGCTCAGGCAAAAGAAAGTTATCTTAAATCGGAAAATATAATATCCGCCGCCGTTTCGGTTAAAGCGGACGCCGTTCATCCCGGATACGGATTTCTTTCGGAAAACGCGGAATTTTCCAAAGCCTGTCATAAAAACGGAATAATTTTTATCGGTCCTTCGGCCGATTCCATAAAGCTTTTGGGTCATAAAGCAACCGCAAGATCCATAGCTAAAAAAGCCGGAGTTCCGATAACTCCCGGAACAGACGGCTGCGTGGAAAAAGAATATATGAAGGAAGCGGAAAAAATAGGTTTCCCTGTAATGATAAAAGCGGCGGCCGGCGGAGGGGGAAGAGGAATAAGGATAGTTTACGATAAGGATAAACTTTTACACGAATGCGAAATGGCTAAAAACGAAGCTATGGCCGCTTTCGGAAACGGGGAAATATATTTTGAAAAATTCATAGAAAAACCCAGACATATAGAGATACAATTTTTGAGAGATTCTTTCGGCAATACCGTAGCTTTTGCGGAAAGAGACTGCTCGGTTCAAAGAAGAAATCAAAAACTCATAGAAGAAACTCCGTCTCCGGCCGTAAATACTCAGCTTAGAAAAAGGCTTCAGAAGGCGGCGGCAAACTTAGCCGACAGCGCCGATTATCACGGAGCCGGAACTGTGGAATTTTTACTTGATAAAAACGGCGATTTTTATTTTATGGAAGTAAATACCCGTCTTCAGGTGGAGCATCCGGTTACGGAATTCATTTCCGGAGCCGATTTGGTAAGACAGCAGATTTTAATAGCGATGGGGGAAAAACTTGAAATAAGCCAGCAGGACGCCGATAATTTTAAGGGTCATTCCATAGAACACAGAGTAAACGCCGAGGATTGGCGAAATAATTTTATGCCTTCTACCGGAAAAGTCAAAGAATGGATACTTCCCGGCGGTCCCGGTATAAGAATAGATTCTCATGTGTATCAAGGATACGATTTACCCGTTTATTACGACAGTATGATAGCCAAACTTATAATTTGGGCGCCGGATAGGAATAAAGCCATAGCGAGATCCTTAAGGGCCATAGAGGATTTTAAGGTCGAAGGAATTAAAACTACCTTAGGAGCGCATGAGAAAATTTTAAGAAGTCCGCAGTTTATGTCGGGAGACATAGATACCAAATTTTTAGAAAATTTTATGGCAAGCGATGAATTCAAAAAATAAAATAATTTCGGCTTCAAGGTCTTTTTCAATATCGCAAAGAGCGAAAAAAAAGGGACTTAAAGTCGTTTTTACAAACGGCTGTTTCGATATAATACATGCCGGACATGTGAAAAGTTTGGAAAAAGCGCGTTCTTTCGGAGATATCTTAATAGTAGGATTAAATTCGGATTTATCGGTTAAAAAGCTTAAAGGAAAAAATAGGCCCATAAATAAGTTTTTAGACAGAGCCGCGGTTTTAGCGGCTTTTTACTGCGTAGATTATGTGGTAGGATTTTCCGAAGATACGCCTTATCGCCTAATAAAAGGCATAAAACCGGATATATTGGTTAAAGGGGGAGATTATAATCCCAAAGAAGTAGTCGGAGCCGAGTTTTCGGGAAAAGTTAAGATAATACCTCTTCTAAAAGGCAGATCTACTACCAAAATCATTGAAAAAAGCCGCCATAAATAATAAAATTGTAATATTATGAAAGACCTCTTTGAAAAATGTGAGAATTTTAACATAGTTCACGAATTGAAAGAAAAAGGAATTTATCCTTATTTTAAAGCTCTGGAATCCGAGCAAGCTCCTGAAGTTTACATAGGCGGAAAAAAATTTATAATGTTCGGCTCTAATAATTATCTGGGTTTGGCCAATGATCCCAGAATGAAAGCGGCCGCCGCTCAAGCCATAGAAAAATACGGCACCGGCGTGGCGGGATCGAGATTTTTAAACGGAAATACCGTTCTTCACGAAGAACTTGAAAGAAAACTTGCCGATTTTAAACAAAGAGAAGCCGGACTCATATATGCCACCGGATATCAGATGAATTTGGGCGTGGTAAGCGCTTTGGCCGGAAAAGGCGACACCGTTATCGTAGATAAGCTCGATCATGCCAGTATTTTGGACGGCTGTAAATTAAGCGGAGCCGACATTAAAAGATTTAAGCATAATGACCCGGCGGATTTGGATAAAGTTTTATCCAAAGTTCCTCAGGAAAGCGGAAAGCTTGTAATAGTAGACGGAGTTTTTTCCATGGAAGGAGATATTTCTCCTTTGCCGGAGATAGTAAAAATATGCAAAAAACATAAAGCCAGACTTATAGTCGACGACGCTCATGCCACCGGAGTTTTGGGCCAAAACGGCCGCGGCACATGCGAGCATTTCGGCCTTAACCATAAAGATGTGGATTTGATAGTGGGAACTTGTTCAAAAACATTTGCTTCGGTGGGCGGTTTTGCCGTGGGAGACGAAAAAATAATACATTACGTAAAGCATATGTCCAGATCTATGATTTTTTCCGCCGCTTTGTCTCCGTCATGCGTCGCTTCTATTTCCAAAGCCATAGACATAATAAAAGAAGAGCCGCAAAGAAGGGAAAAGCTTTGGGAAAATTCGCGCTATTTGTTGGAAAGATTTAAAAAAATGGGATGCAATACCGGACATACGAATACTCCGATAATTCCGATATTGATAGGTGATAACGAAAAGACTTTTATGCTCTGGAGAGCTTTATTCGACGCCGGAATATTTACAAACCCCGTAGTAAGTCCCGCAGTCCCTCCAAAAAGGACGCTGATGAGAGTAGTTGTTACCGCCTCTCATACCAAAGAACATTTGGACAGAGCTTTGGATATATTCGAAAACTTTTACAAAAAAATAGTTAAGAAAAAAACTCCGCACGCGGTTTAAAAATGTCTTTTATAGTAAAAGAAAGTCAAGATATAAAAAGCTTTGTAGATTTTCCGTATAAGCTTTATAAAAAAAATCCTTATTGGACCGGCGAGCTTAAGAAAGATATCGTAAAGCTTTTATCTCTTTCTCACCCTTTTTGGTTTCACGGAGAAAGAAAACTTTTTTGCGCTTATTCTCAAAGCGGCGAAATGATAGGAAGAATAGCCGCAATAATAAATCACAATCATAACTCTTTTCAGGAAGAAAAATGCGGTTTTTTCGGCTTTTTTGACTGTATAGACAATAGCGAAATCGCTTGCGCGCTTTTTACGGCCGCGGAAAATTGGCTTAAAGAAAAAGGTATGGACTTTGTAAGAGGTCCGGCAAATCCTTCCAGCAATGAGACTTGGGGAATGCTTTACGAGGGTTTCGATTCTCCGAATGTCATAATGATGCCTTACAATTTTCCTTATTATAACGAATTGGTAAAACAGGCAGGATATTCAAAAGATAAAGATCTTTTGGCTTTTAAATGGCTTACTTCAAACGGATTTCCGGAAAGATTTTCAAAAATAACCGACAGAGTTTTAAGAGACTCAAGCGTAAAAGTGAACTTGGTAAATATAGAAAAAATTGATTCCGAAATAGATAAACTTAAGGAAATATACAATAAGGCATGGGAAAAAAATTGGGGCTTTGTTCCTATGACTCAGGCGGAAATAGAAAGGATGGCCGCCGACTTAAAACCTCTTTTAAAGCCGGACTATTTGTTTTTTGCTTCCGTTAAAGAAGATCCCGCCGCTTTTTGCCTTATGCTGCCCGATTTTAATATACCGTTGAAATCTTTAAACGGCTCTTTTAATCTCATTAATATATGGCCTTTTCTGTGGAAAATGTTTTTTTCTCTTAAAAGCGGCAGGATGTTAGCTTTGGGCGTAAAGAGCGAATATAGAAACAGAGGTCTCGAACTTCTGATGATAAAACAAGCCATAGAAAGCGCGGCTAAGATGGGCTGGTATTGGGGCGAACTTTCCTGGACTTTGGAAGACAACGATAAAATAAATTCGGTTATTAAGGCGGTGGGGGGATTCGTTTATAAGAAGTACAGAATTTATTCCAAAAAACTTTGAACTTCCCGCTTATAAATTAAATTATTTTGAAAAGAAAATTTAACAAGTTTTTTGTAAAATTTTACTATGAAATTCTCAAAGTTTCAAAAATCTCAAGACGACGAAGAAAACAAATCGGATATTCCGGTTAAAAAAGAAAAGACCGAAGAAAAAAAAATTGACATAAAGCAAACCGACCCCGATTCGATAAAATCTCCGACAGTCACAAAAAGCGAAGAAAGAGACGTCAAATTTTCAATTAAGAGCGAAAAAACGATCGCCGATTCTCTCTCCCTTTCGGATTTTATAAAAAATAATATGGAAAGATTGGAAATGTCGGCGAAAGAAACTTACGGAAAAGCCATAGAAACTTCCAAAGAACTGATGAATTCTCTTTATCTGCCGTATTTTGAAAAATACTATCAAATAGATTATGCCGTTTCCAAAATATATACTCAGCTTAAAGATAATCCTTTTTTTATAAGATATGCGTCTTTCATAACTCCGGCGAATTATTTATATTCTCATAACGTAAATACCGCGATAATAGCCATGGATTGCGCCCTCGCTTTAAATTATCCCAAAGAAAAAACGATAGACTTGGGCTGCGCCGCTTTTTTGCACGACATAGGAATAAACGATTTTTTGGATATAATAAAACAAGAAAGGCCTTTAACCGCCCAGGAAAAAGAAATTATTCGCGAACATTCTCAAAGAAGCGTAGAATATCTGGATAAAATAACCGATTTGGAATATGAAAAAAAACAAATTTTATCTTCTATCATAATACAAACTCACGAAAGATACGACGGTTCAGGTTATCCTTACGCTATCAAAGGAGAAGAACAAAGCGAGCTATCTTCGATACTTTCCATAGCGGACGTTTACGAATCTCTTTCCCATAAAAGAAATTGGCGAGAAGCATACGAATCTCCAACGGCGATGAAATTCTTTTTAAACGATTTAAAAAATCAATTTAATCCTAAGGCTCTTAAAGGGCTTATATCTTCGCAAGGGATGTATCCTCCGGAATCTTTGGTTAAACTGTCTACAGGAGAAATAGCCTGCGTAATATTGGCAAATAAGAAAAATCTTACCCGTCCTGTGGTGGAAATAATTTTGGACGGAGATTTTGTTCAAACAAACAAACATTATTTGGATCTTACCGAATATCCTCTTACCGCCATAGAAGAAGAAGCTTTATTTGGGGAAATTGCGGATAGAAATCCTTCTTTTTATTCTTCTTGGGAGATGAAGCATTTTTGGATTGATTGGGGGTGATATGAAAATTCTTTTGATAGAGGATATGCCGCATGTGGCCGAAAGAATAAGAAATAGCTTAAAAAACTTGGGGCTTGCCGAGAGCGCCTTTGCCGATAATGCCAAAAAGGCAAGAGAAGCTCTTCAGACTTCGGCGTTTGATATGGTTATATGCGAAGTTTCTTTGAAAGGAATTTCTTGTCTTGAGATGTCTCATTTGGCAAGAAGTAAAAATAAACATTGCTGCGTAATAATAATTACGTCTTTGGAGAACTCCGACATAGCCGAAAAAGCGGTTAAGGAAGGGGCTTTCGATTTTATCATAAGACCGGCCCAAATGGATAAGCTGGACAATCTTATAAAGCTTTATCTTGCCGTGAAAAAATAAGCTTTAATTTATTTATAGGGTAATATATAAATCTCAAAAAAAAAGTTTTTGGGCAATAGAGCGCTTCGAAAGCATATTGCGAAAAAAAGCTTTTTCTTCTTTCTAAAAATTCAAGAAAATTTGCGAATAATTTTTCTTTAAGAGAAAACAATTCGCTGGAGGCTTGAATTGCGAAAGTTTTTTTTAGTCCCAAGGCGAATAAAAAATAAATATTTTCTTGCGCCGCTTTTTGGG
>JAAYVI010000092.1 GCA_012517235.1 Elusimicrobiota bacterium
GATTTCCAACTATCGGCGTAAGAACTCCCATGCCGTCTCTAAGAAAAGTCAAAAAACCGGCCGAACCCGTGCTTAACATAAGAACGTTTCTTTTTGTTTTCGTTATTTCGCTTGCTTTTGGGTCTGTCAAGGTTTGAGCCACATTCAATACCGCCCTGCTAACAGGCCAAGGCAATGTTTTATCTTTAAGTATGAAGCTTCTCGGGAAAATACCCATAAAAACGCCCAGATTGGCCGATACCAAAAGCCATAAAAACATCTGCCACATATTCATATGAAAGCCTATGTCTCTGCCGAAAACATTTTGTATGTAGAAAAAAGCCGATAGTATCACAACCATGAAAGCTATTCCCGAAACCAAACCTATCATAGTTTGTATTATGTTTAATTGTATGGCTAACTCTTGTCCCTTTATCTGCCTTCCCAAAATATAAGCGGCCAAAAACATACCGCCCATTGTCAAATCCACGCTTTGTCCCAATTTCAAAGTAACATAAGGCGTAGCGGCTGAAGCCAGCGCGCAAAGAATTATTCCCAAAATAAGAAGTTTCCAATTGAGTTCTTTCATTTTTTCTCCTTTTCAGATATGATATCAAAAAAATTACGGCTTAAAAGTCCCAAGTTTTCATGAAGCCATATTCTAAAACCTAATCCGCTCGAAGGTAAAAAAGACATAAAATCCGATTTTTTAGAACATGAAAAAGAAGAAGCAAAATAGCCGACCTCTTCAAAACCCGCTTTTTTAAAAGAATAAACCGCTCTTTTAAGATGAGAAGCTTGAGTTATTATCACGGGTTTTTTTATTTTTTTCAAATCGCATATTTCTTTGACATATAAAGCATTCTCAAAAGTATCTTTCGATTTATTTTCTTTTATTATGTCTTTCGGATTTATTCCCGTATCTATTAAAAATTTTTCTCCGGCATCGGCAAAAGAAGCGGAGGAATATACTTTTCCCCCGCTCAAAATAATAGTTTTTTTTATTTTTCTATAAACAGGCAAAGAGGCGGCCAACCGAGAGAGAGAATCCTCGCTTAAAAAATCTCCTATTTCGTTTGAAAAGGCATGTCCGCCCAAGACTACTATGGCGTCTCCGGAAATATCTTCCCGATAATACTCTTTTTCCAAAGAACAGATAAGAATATTTCCCAAAAAAGGCGAGCTCAAAATCCAGATAAAAGATCCAAAAGAGAAAAACAAAACGGATATTTTTATTTTTTTCTTAACTAAAAAGTAAAATCCGACAAAGAAAAAAAGAGAAACATAAAGTCCGCAAGGCAAAATAAAAGCGGAAATTATTTTTTTAAAAATAAACGGCATAAATAAAAAAGCCCTCCTTAGTTTTAGCGAAGGAGGGCTTAATATTAAAAACTTACTCCTTTATTCTCATCTTATAGAAAGAACGCCAAACGAAAAATACTCCTATCGCAAAAAATACGGCGGCTGCCGTTTGGGAAACGGTTCTTTCAAGTTCTATGGCCAATTCTACCGCCAATAAACCGAATAAAGTGGTAAATTTTATTACCGGGTTCATCGCCACGGAAGAAGTATCTTTGAAAGGATCTCCTACGGTATCTCCGACTACAGTAGCAGCATGAAGATCCGTACCTTTGGCATTAAGTTCGGTTTCCACCAATTTCTTGGCATTATCCCATGCTCCGCCGGCATCGGCCATAAAAATAGCTTGATAAAGGCCGAATATCGCTATGGATATGAGATAACCTATAAAGAAATAATGGTCCAAACAGGCGAAAGCCAGAGTGGAAAAAAACACGGCCAAAAAAATATTAAACATTCCTTTTTGAGCGTATTGAGTGCATATTTCCACGACTTTTTTGGAATCTTCCACCGAAGCTTTTTCCACGCCGGAATCGAGTTTTATATTTTGTTTAATAAATTCAACGGCTCTGTAAGCTCCGGTAGTAACGGCTTGAGTGGAAGCGCCGGTAAACCAGTATATCATCGCGCCGCCGGTTATAAGGCCTATCAAAAACAGAGGATTAAGTATTGATAAACCTTCCATGACAGAAGGTCCGCCGAACTTGGCCGTTAGAACCTGTATTATTGAAAATATCAAAGTCGTAGCGCCGACCACGGCCGTTCCTATGAGAACCGGTTTTGCCGTAGCTTTAAAAGTATTCCCGGCTCCGTCGTTTTCTTCCAAATGAGCTTTGGCTTCCTTGAATTTGACGTCGAAACCGAATTCTTTTTTAATATCTTCCTTTATATTGGGAATATTTTCTATGGTCGAAAGTTCGAATACCGATTGAGCATTATCGGTAACGGGTCCGTAAGAGTCTACCGCTATGGTTACGGGCCCCATTCCCAAAAATCCGAAAGCGACCAGACCGAAGGCAAATATCGCGGGTGCGTTCATTATATCGCCAAGTCCCTGCAAGCTTACGGCATAGGATACTCCCATTAAAACCACTATGGCCATACCCATCCAGTAAGCGCTGAAATTACCGGCGACAAAACCGGACAATATGTTAAGAGAAGCGCCGCCTTCCTTGGAAGCGTTAAGGACTTCTTTTACATGTTTTGAGTTGGTGGAAGTGAATACTTTTACAAGCTCCGGAATCAAAGCGCCCGCTACTGTTCCGCAGGTTATTATGGTAGAGAGTTTCCACCAGTACGTTGAATTCCCCGCCAAATCCGGTATTAAGAGTTTGCTTAAGAAATAAGTCATTGCTATGGAAACTACCGATGTTATCCATACCAAAGATGTCAAAGGCACTTCAAAGTTTATTTTTTCCGCCTTCTCATATTTGCTTCTATATATGGCTCCGTTAATCCAATAAGAGAAAGCGCTGGTAAGAATCATACCTATTCTCATTACAAATATCCACACCAAAAGCTGAACCTGAATATTGGGATCGCTTACGGCAAGAATTATGAAAGTTATCAAAGCCACGCCGGTAACTCCGTAAGTTTCAAATCCGTCCGCGGTAGGTCCGACCGAATCTCCGGCATTATCTCCGGTACAGTCGGCTATAACTCCGGGATTTCTCGCGTCGTCTTCCTTTATCTTAAAAACGATTTTCATCAAATCGCTTCCGATATCCGCTATTTTTGTAAATATTCCGCCTGCTATTCTCAAAGCCGCCGCGCCCAAAGATTCGCCTATGGCAAAACCTATGAAACAAGATCCGGCGTATTCTCCGGGAACAAAAAGCAGTATGAAAAGCATTATTACAAGTTCTACGCTTATAAGTAACATGCCTATGGACATTCCCGCTTTAAGAGGTATGTCCAAAGCGGGATAAGGCAGACCGCCCAAAACGGAAAAAGCGGTTCTGGAATTGGCATAAGTATTTATCCTTATTCCAAACCAGGCCACGGCATAAGAGCCGAGTATTCCTATTATGCTGAAAACGGTTATTATAAAAAGCTGGAGTAAACCGTAATGCATCAAATAACCGAAATAGAAAAGCATTACCGCGGCTATGAAAACCCACAATAAGGCCAAGAATCTTCCCTGCGTAAACAAATATGTTTTGCAGGTTTCGTATATCAGTTCCGATATTTCTTTCATCGAGCGGTGAACCGGCAATTTGGCTATGGAAGAAGACTGCCAGAGTCCGAAAAGTACTCCGCCGACGCATATTATAAGGCCGAACATAAGCAGATTATGTCCGCTCATGCCCAGGAAAGAAACGGAAGCCAAGTCGGGAATATTCAAATTAGCTTCGCTTGCAAATAAGTTAGAGGCGCCGGTCAACAAAAGCGCCGCGCTCAATATTTTTTTCATTAAGCCCCCTCGCTTAGATTTTCTTTTCTATTTGTATTTTTAAGCCGGGCCCCATCGTGGAGCTGAGAGTCACGCTCTGCAAATAAACGCCTTTGGAAGAAGAAGGTTTGGCTCTCATTATGGTTTCTATTGCGGCTCTTACGTTTTCCGCAAGATTGGCTTCCGGAAAAGACACTTTTCCGCACATCATATGAACTATCCCTTGAGGATCGTTCTTATATTCCATTCTTCCGGCTTTAAGCTCTTTTACGGTTTTTTCTATTTCGAAAGTTACCGTGCCGCTTTTGGGATTGGGCATGAGACCTTTCGGGCCCAAAACTTTTCCCAATTTGGCAAGGTCTTTCATTAAGTCCGGAGTTACTACCAATATGTCAAAATCCATTTTACCGGAAGCTATTTCTTCTATCATTTCCGAAGAACCTATTTTATCGGCGCCGGAATTTTTAGCTTCCAAAAGTTTTTCGCCTTTGGCTATCACGGCCACTCTTACTTTTTTACCCGTGCCGTGAGGCAAAGATACGGTGCCTCTTATCATTTGATCGGCTTGTTTGGGATCTATGCCCAACTTAAAATGAAGTTCGACGGTTTCGTCGAATTTGGTATTGGCGCTTTTTTTAAGCAAAGCTACCGCTTCTTCTACCTTATACTCTTTATTAAGGTCTATTCCTTTTTTTATGTTTTCCAGTCTTTTTCCCATCTTTTCTCCTCGAGGTAATATCGTCCTTTTTTAGAACTCCCTCAAAATCTTTTATTCGGTTATTTCGACGCCCATGCTTCTGGCCGTACCTTTAACCATTTCCATCGCCTGTTTTACGTCTTTGGTATTTAGGTCCGGAAGTTTTTGCTTGGCAACTTCTTCTACTTGTTTAAGATTTAACTTGCCGACTTTATTTTTATTGGGCTGTCCGGATCCTTTGGGTATTCCGGCCGCTTTTCTTATCAAAGCCGACATCGGCGGCATTTTGGTTATGAATGTAAAACTTCTGTCTTCATAAACCGTAATTACTACCGGTATGGGAACGCCTTGTTCCAATTTTTTAGTTTTTTCGTTAAACTGTTTACAGAAATCCATTATATTTACGCCGTGCTGGCCCAAAGCGGGACCTACCGGAGGAGCGGGGTTAGCCGCGCCCGCGGGTATTTGCAGTTTTATTAAGGTTTTTACTTTTTTTACCGGTGCCATATTATTTCTCCTTGATTTTTAAAACTTCAGATTCTTTCTACCTGCAGAAAATCCAACTCTACCGGGGTCGGTCTGTCGAAAACGGTGACCGTAACTTTCAGCTTGGATTTCTGAGTATTTACTTCTTCCACCACGCCCATAAAATGTTTGAAAGGCCCTTCTATTATTCTTACTCTTTCGCCTTTGCCGAAATCTATGGCCGGTTTGGGATTTTCCGCGCTGGTTTCTTCCATCTTATTCATAAGATGCTTAACTTCGTCTTCGGAAATGGGTGTGGGTTCTTTATCGCCCAAAAATCCGCTTACGCCGTTTATGGTCTTAAGCGTCCAATAATTTTCTTTTGTCAAATCCACATAAACAATCACATATCCGGGGAAAAATTTTCTTTTTCTAACTTCTTTTTTATTATTTCTAACCTGCATCACATTTTCGGTCGGAATAAGGACCTGCACGTCTTGAGGAAGTTCGTTTTTTTCTTTTTTTCCGAGTATGTTATTATACACTCTGTCTTCAAAGCCGGTTCTGGTGTTAAGTATGTACCATTTATATGCCATTAACGACCTCCGAGTATTTTTCCGAGAAGTTTTCCCAAAGCAAAATCCACAAGACCCACATAAAGAGCGACCACAAGACATACGAAGAAAACTCCTATGGTAGCGCGGGTAACGTCTTTGCGAGAAAGCCAATTAACTTTAGTCAGTTCGGCATATGCCTCAAGCAGAAACGAATAAAAATCTTTAGGCCAGTTCATTATATTTTTCATAATATTAAATTATACAAAATTTTTTATTAGTTTTTACCTTAATCGCCGTAAAACATGTTAACCTCGAGGGTTAACATAAAGGTTAATATACGCGGTCTCGCGGAGCTCGACATCGCTGCGCCTTTCGAGTCCTTACGGGAAACAAGCAGTTGTTTCCCTCCTTCCGCAAGAAAATAAAAACACGGGAGCGGAAGGACTCGAACCCTCAGTTGCGGTTTTGGAGACCGCTGGTTTACCAGTTAACCGACGCTCCCGTAAAAGGAAAAGGCCGGCCCTTTTAAAAAGGGACCGGCCTATTTTTTTAAACCTTACCCTCTTTGTGAGGAGTATGTTTTCCGCACTTCTTGCAAAACTTGCTTACTTCCACTTTATACTCTTTTTTCTTACCTCTGCTATAGTGGTAGTTTTTGTCTTTGCAAACGGTGCAGACAAGCACGTAGCTTATTCTTTCGGCCATAAAATCTCCGTTATTCCAATATCTCGGTAACGACGCCGGCGCCTATCGTGCAGCCGCCTTCGCGTATCGCAAACCTCAGTCCTTTCTCCATCGCTACCGGCGTTATCAATTCAACGGTTATCTCAGTATGATCCCCGGGCATTATCATCTCTACTCCGGGCTTCAATTCCACACTGCCCGTAACGTCGGTTGTCCTTAAGTAAAACTGCGGCTTGTATCCCTTGAAAAACGGAGTATGTCTGCCGCCTTCGTCTTTCGTCAATATA
>JAAYVI010000093.1 GCA_012517235.1 Elusimicrobiota bacterium
AAAAAAGGATACAAAGGTTCTTTTATGCCTTCCGTAATATACTGTCTGTATTTTTTGCTTCTAAAAAAGATGCGCGCCGGAAATTTTGATATAATTAATAAAGTTCCGAAATTAAACCGGTTAGAAAAAACCGAAGCCTTAGTCAGATCTGTCTTTAAGGCTTTATAAAAGGAGAATTTATGCTTAAAAACGACAAATGGATAAGAGAGATGTCCAAAAAACAAAAAATGATATCCCCTTTCTGCGAAAATCTTATAACAAAATCCAAGGTTTCTTACGGTTTATCTTCTTACGGATATGACATAAGAGTGGCGGACGAGTATAAAATTTTTACCGATGTCCATAATACCGTCATAGATCCGAAAAATTTTTCTCCCAAAGCTTTTGTGGATTTAAAATCTCCCTACTGTATAGTTCCCCCCAATTCTTTCGCTTTGGCTCGTTCCATAGAATATTTCAAAATTCCACGGGGCGTAATAGGATTATGCATAGGAAAAAGCACATACGCCAGATGCGGAATAGTCGTAAATATAACTCCATTAGAACCGGAATGGGAAGGACATCTTACGATAGAAATTTCCAACACCACGCCCATACCAGCCAAAATCTATTCCAACGAAGGGATAGCTCAGCTTATATTCTTAGGCTCGGACTCAGCGTGCGAAACCTCTTATAAAGACAGGAAAGGCAAATATCAATCTCAGCGGGGCGTAACACTTCCGAGAATGAAAAAATGAAAGGGATATTATCCCTTTTTATTTTATTTTACGCGCCTTTGAAAGCCGCGTATTTTGATTCCGATGACTCCAAGTTTTTAAGCTCTCCGGAAAAAACAGTAGAATACTGCTCAAAAGATTCTTCGTCCAAATCCTGCTTGAACTCTATTGTTACGAAAAAAGATTTTTTACTTTCCGGAGAGCCTAATTGCGAAAAAATCAAGGAAGAAGGATGGCGATTTTTTTGCTTATGTAAAAAAAACAGAAATTCCGGAAAATATTCGCAAGCTCTGGACAACTGCAAAAAAGCTCTGCTGAAAGATCCGGCAAACGAGAACATACATCTCGAAATAGGAATAATATACTTAATAAATTCTTCTTATTCCAAAGCGGCCGAAAATTTCGATGCCGCTTTGGCGGCCGATCCTTACATGGAACACGCGCTTTATTTATCGGCGGCGGCTTACGAAAGAATAGGAGATTATAAAAAAGCTTATAAGTTCATATCGTATTTGGAAAAAACGCTTAATTCTTCCAAAACAAAAAACGAAACAAAATTACGCATAATAAGAAATAAAAAGGCTCTTATAAAAGAAAAAGAAGAAAAAGAAGAGAAGAAAAAGAAAAAAAATATGGCCTTATCGTGCAAGGAAGAATATTTGAAAATTCCGTCGCACGAAGAAGAAAAATTATATGAGAAAGGAAAAACTTGCTTATCTTACGGAGATAGAACGGACTTTATTCTCCTTTCGCACGCGAGAATTTGTTCTAAATTGGGAAAGTACGAAGAAGCCAGAAACACTCTAAATTTAATAGAAAAATTCGGATATTCCAATGCTAAAAAAAACGAGGCTCTTTTGGTTTCCGCGGAACTTTACTTAAAAGAAGGACAAAATACGGCCGCAATCAAGGAATTGGACAAAGCCTTTGAAAGAGGAATGGATAATCCTTTTTGGCTTATAAAATATTCAAAACTCGCCGAAGAAAACCAGGATCCTTTAAAAGCCTTAAAAGCTTTGGAAGCGATAAAAGAAAAGGACGAAACCGTAAAAGCCAGGATAGAATATCTCAAAGACAAAGCCCTTTCCGACGATTTAATACTTTCGGAATTAATATTAAGACAGGTACTTCCCGAAGGAACTTCTTTTTTGGGACCTTATGAGAAAAAAATTTTTCTTTCCATAAGAGCCGCCGAAAGAAACGGCGCCGCGGATTACATAAGAAAAAAATATATGGGCTTTGCAGGACTTCTTACGGAAAACATGGAAAACGGAGAATTTGTAAGAAAGCTTACGCTGAAAGGATTCAATCTTTACATGAGAGACATATCTCAAAAAGCGGTAAGATTTTTCGAGAAGAAAGGCATATCCCTTAACGAGGTTTTTAAGCTTAGAACTCTTTCCGGAGAAAATTATTTTGACAAGACGGGCAAACTCACCGACGAAGGTCTTATCGCATATTTGGAATCTCTTACGGACGAAAACAAAAAAAACTGGCTAAGGTCGTATGAAACACCGCCTTCTCAGGCTGAAAAGCCCAAAGAACAAAACGACCCTGCGATTCAATCTCTTCTTTCTAAAGGGTATATGGAAATAAGCGAAGGAGAATATCTTTGGCTTATGAAAGAAACCGAATGTCCGGATACCGTACTCATCTCCGCGCCTTGCGATATAAAAACGATAAAGAACGAACGTAATATCAAATATTTTATTTGCTACAAAGAGGGACTCTGTTCAAAAGAGGCATTAATACTTTCCGGATACATAGGGTCTTACAGACAAGACGGCGGAAAACAATTCTCAGAAAAACAAACCAACAGCGGTTTTTTCGGTTCTCCCGGTTCGATAAAGAGAAAGTTCTGTCATAAAGGCAGAATTTGGAACGGTTTGGATTAAAAAGATTTGCCAATCGGGCCTTTAATTTGCTATCATTGTAATACTATGGCACAGAAAACTTATTTACCCAAAGAAACCGAATTAGAAAAAAACAGAAAGTGGCATTTTATAGACGCCACCGATCAAGTTCTCGGCAGATTGTCCACAAAAATAGCCAATTTGCTTATGGGCAAACATAAAAAAGAGTTTACCCCCCATATGGATTGCGGAGATTTTGTCGTTATAACAAATTCCGACAAAGTAAAAATTACGGGAAATAAAGCCGAAGATAAATTTTATTTCAGGCACTCCGGATACGCTAACGGAGCAAAAGTTATTCCGTATAAAAGACAGATGGAAAACGATTCCACAAAAATCATATATTTGGCCGTTAGAAGGATGTTGGACGATAATAAATTAAGGGATAAAAGACTTAAAAGGTTAAAAATATACAAAGCCGAACAAAAAGATTTTTCGGTTAAAAGATAAGAGGTAAAAAATGGAAAAGATAAGAGCTACAGGCAGAAGAAAAACTTCCAGCGCCCAGGTAATACTTTTTCAAGGCGGCAAAGGAGAAATAAAGGTAAACGAAAAAACCATCGACCAATATTTCGGGAACAATCCCAGACTAAAATATGTGGTTACATCCCCTTTCGACTATGTAAAAGATCAAAAATTTGACTGCGAAAGCTTTGTAAAAGGAGGAGGGCCATCCTCTCAAGCCGGAGCTTTAAGACACGGTATAGCCAGAGCCATAGCCAAACTCGGAGAAAGTTTTCATCTCTCCATGAAGAGAGCCGGCTTCTTGACAAGAGATCCGAGAATGGTTGAAAGAAAAAAACCCGGAAGACCAAAAGCCAGAAAGAGATTCCAGTTCTCAAAGAGATAAAAATTATCAAAAAAACCCCGCTTTTCAATAGAGGCGGGGTTTTTTATTTTATGAAAATAAACTCCATACTTTCGGATTTGATATCGATTACCTCTTTTGCTCCCTCGGATATTTCCCATGACGACTTGGATAAACTCGGCGAAATACTTAAGAAGGCCGAAGCGGCCGACAAAATATCTTATTCTTTTTCGATAAAATCCGTAAAAATGATCTTCGAATTAAAATCCGCATACTCGCAAATATTAAGAGAAAAAATCGGAGAAGATCCAGATACGGCGTATTTTTTAAAACTTCTTAACTCAATTTTAATTTCTATTAAAAAAAGAGAGTTTTCCGAAACGGCCGCAATTCTTTTTGAAGTCCAAAAAGAAGAAAAAGTTTTAAAGAAAAAAAGAACTATGAGTCCTTTCGTAAAAAATCTCAAATATGATAACATATATTTAAGATTTGTAAGCCTTATAAAAACGGCGGGAGAAATGTCTTTGATTATTTCGGAGGAAAAATTATGAATAGTATATTTATTTCGCTTTTCTGCATATTTTCGTTTTATTTAAGCGTTTACGCTCAAAAAATAGAAATCTACCACACCTCCGACGTACACGGCTGGTATATGTCGAGACCCGCCAAATGGGATAAAGAAAACTCCACAAGAAGCATAGGCGGATTCGCCGTCCTATCGTCTTTGGTAAAACATTCTAAAAATCCTTACATACTTGTCGATTCCGGCGATATGTTTCAAGGCACTCCGGAAGGCAATTTTACCAAGGGAGAAGCCACGATAAGATATATGAATGCTTTGGGCTACTCGGCCGCGGTAGTCGGAAATCACGACTATGATTACGGAGAAAATAACCTCATTCTTTTATCCGAGGAAGCAAAATTCCCTATTTTGGGAGCTAACGTATATCAAAAAAAAGACGGAAAGAGACCTAACTATTTAAAACCTTATGTAATAGTAGAAAAAGCGGGCAGAAAAATAGCGTTTCTCGGCATAGCCGGAACCCATACAAAAACAAGCACTTTACCCAAAAATGTCGAACACTTGAACTTCTTAGACGAATTTTCCGAATCGGCCAAATATGCCGCGGAAATAAGAAAAAATAATCCGGACATTTCCGCCCTGATTTTGCTTCCTCATATAGGAATAGACGGAAAAGCCGCTCAGCAAAAAGTAGATTATTCATCAAAAACTTTTGAAGAAAACGAAATAAGATGGTCGTCAGTAAAAGCCGCCAGAGCGGCCAAAGCGGATATAACGATAGGCGGACATAATCATACCGGACTTGTTTCGGGGTACAGAGATCCTCAAGGCGGATTAATATGCGAAAGTTTTTGGGGTCTTACCGATGTCACCAAAGTCGAAATAGTATTTGACGAAAAAACCGGAAAAATACAAAGTTCGTCCTGTTCCCTTTTACCTCTTTGGGCCGACGTTTACGGAGAAGATCCGGAAATTCTTAAAATTACTTCGGAATTAAGCGAAAGAGTAAATAAAGAAATGGATAAGAAATTAGGCGAAGCGGAAAACGACATACTCGGGTCCAAAGATTCTCCCGACTCTCCGATAGGCAATTGGATGACAGACGTAATGAGGCAATACGCAAAGACCGATATGGCTTTTCAGAATTCCGGAGGCATCAGAAGCGTGATAAATAAAGGGGAAGTAAAAATCAGGGACATATATCAAGTTATGCCTTTTGAAAACACTTTGGTAAAAATGACAATGACGGGAAATCAAATAAAAAAACTTATTCAAGACAATTTTAGAGGCAATAAATCTTCCATGCAAATATCCGGGCTCACCGTCAAATATAAAACAAAAGACGGAAAAGACTCGGAAGTTATCTTGGAAAGAAACGGCAAAGAAATAAAGCCTAACGATAAATTCAGCGTCGTAACCAATAATTATTTGACTACCGGCGGAACAGGAGGAGCCGCTTTTCTTTTAAGCTCCGATATTCAAGACACTATGATACCGGTAAGAGACGCTTTGATAGAACATATTAAAAAGGAAGGCAAAATTTCCGCTCCTGCCGTCGGAAGATTTATAAGAATAGATTAAAAATGATAAAGGCTGCCGCGCCTATTTTGCTGCTATTCTTTTTGTCCTGTTCCGGAAAAGGCAAAGGTCTTTCTTTATATTTAACAAACGATTTCAATTCTCTTTTATGGGATGAAAGCGAAAAGATATATTCTTTGGCGGAAGAAATAAAAAATGACGCCAATCCCAAACTTATAATAGAAACCGGAGATTTTTTTTCCCAATCTCATCCCGAGAATTTGGAAGACGGTTTTCAATCGGCGCTTAAAGCCGCGGAAATTTTCGGATTGGACGCAATTTGCGCAGACGACTCTTTCCTAAAAATAGAAAAAGAAGATCTTCCGAAAGAAGCGGAAAAATATATATTGTCTTCAAATTTGTATCTAAAGAGCAAAAAAAACTTTTCTCCTCTAAGAAGTATTTGCGATGCTTCTTCATCCATATGCGCGGTTTCCGCATATATATATCAATTTTCATTTCCCGAAAAAGCCGGATATACCAAAGACTACAGGATAGAAAACCCGATTTATGAAATAAATAAAAATTTGAATAAAGTTAAAGAAAAAAAATCGTTTGAAACGATATTTTTATATATAAAAGATTTTGAAGGCAAAAAAGATAAAAAAAGACTTTCCGATTTTCTTCAAAAACTTACGCCTAAACCGGAATTGGTAATCATTAAATCGGAAAAAGAATTTTCCCCTTTCAAATGCAAGAATATATGGATAGCTTATGCCCCCAAAAACGAAGCGGCCAAAATTTCCGTTACAGAAATACCCGTACTAAAAATAAAAAAGGTAAAAACATATGTTTTAAATTTACCTAAAACCTCCAAAACAAATATATCTGACGAACAGCTGGAAAAAATAAGAAAAGAAAAATTTTTAAAACTTTCAAAAGTATATTCTTCCTCCGATAAGGATATACCCGCGCAGCAAAGAGGTCCCGGCGGAACGGCATATTTTATGTCTAAAATAATATCTCGATATATAAAGTCAAACGGAGCGTTTTATTCCGCTCAAGCAGTTAAGAAAGGATTTAAAAAAGGAGAAATAAGATTAAGAGACATTTACGATTCGGTTTCGCCTCAAGACAGATTGATATACTGCAAAATAAA
>JAAYVI010000001.1 GCA_012517235.1 Elusimicrobiota bacterium
AACAAAAATATTTTTTTTAGGCGAAGCCGCGCTAAAAACTTTGATTTTTTTAAACGGCATAATGGGTTTTACGGCTCTTCTGACTTTGGCGGAAAGAAAAGTCAGCGCTTTAATGCAGGACAGAGTAGGCCCTAACCGCGCGTCTATTTTCGGTTTCTCTCTATGGGGACTTTTTCATCCCGCCGCCGACGGCATAAAGCTTTTAACAAAAGAAGACTTCGTCCCGGAAAAGGCGGACAAATTCTTTTTTACCGTAGCTCCGGCCATAGGATTAATATCGGTTTTGACATGTTTTGCTTTCATCCCCTTCGGAGATACGATAGAAATCTTCGGAAAACAGATAAGGCTTTTAATAGCAGACACCGATTCTTCGATATTTCTCATATTGGCTTTTTCATCCATGGCGGTATACTCTCCTTTTGCCGGAGGATATTTCAGCGGAAATAATTTTGCGGTCTTGGGCGCCATGAGAGCCGCTGCTCAAATGATATCCTACGAAGCGATAATAGGACTTTCTTTACTGCCGATGATTATGATTTATTCGTCGGCCTCATTGTCGGAGATCCCGATAAAACAAGGACATCTTATTTTAGGATTTATACCCGCATGGGGAATATTTCTTCAACCTCTGGCTTTTCTTATTTTTCTTACGGCGGCGGTGGCGGAAAACAAGAGAACGCCCTTCGACGTGGTGGAAGGAGAATCGGAAATAGTAGGATATTTCATAGAGTATTCTTCGATGAGATTCGGCGCCTTTATGTTTGCGGAATTCATAGAAATAATATTCGTATCTATGATATCGGTCACTTTCTTTTTGGGCGGATGGCAATTTCCCTGGCTTAACGGAAATACTTTCGAAATACCTTTTATAACTCAAATACAAATTCCGGCTTTGGCTTCGTCGCTGATTAAAATCGGAGCTTTTGCGTTTAAAACCGCTTTATTTTCGATATTTCTTCTTATGGTAAGATGGACCTTGCCCCGAATGAGATTCGATCAAATAATGTCTTTCTGCTGGAAATTTTTATTGCCTCTGGCTTTGTTTAACCTGGCGGCTACGGCTTTTGTTCTGAGGAATTTATGATATCGGTAAAAAAAATAGAAGCAAAGAAATTAAATTTTTTGGAAAGAATATATATAACGGAAATAATAAAAGGCCTTATTATAACTTCCAAACATTTATTTTCAAATTTAATAAGACCTTCTTCCATGCCTACGATATCTTATCCCGAACAAAAAGTGCTTTTGCCCGGCAATGCGAAAGAAAGAAGCAGACATAGAATAAAATTGAGAAAAGACGGATCTCCCAAATGCGTCGCATGTATGCTCTGTTCCACGATATGCCCGGCATACTGTATAAAAATAGAAGCGGGAGAAACCGAAAACTCGGTGGAAAAATATCCGAAATTATTCGATATAGACCTTTCAAGATGTATTATGTGCGGATTATGCGTAGAAGCATGTCCCGAAGACGCCATAGTCATGGATACCGAAGAAATTCCCGGCGGAGCTTACGACAGATACGCAAATTATAGGAAAAACGGATTATACGCTTCTAAAAAAGAACTTTTTGAAAATCCGCCGCACAAGCATATTTCAAAATCCGGCGCGGCAAACAGACTGGCTAACGAATATTTGGAGGGCAAATGAGCGTTTCCGGTTTTCTATTTTATATATTCTCCGCCGGAGCGGTTTTAGGTTCTCTTTACATATTATCGGCAAAAAATCCTATGAAAGCCGCTTTTTCCATGCTTTTTGTTTTTTTATGCACGGGATTAATATATCTTACTCAAGGTTTGTTCTTTACCGCCGCCGCTCAAATAATAATTTATGCCGGCGCCGTAATGAGTTTATTCGTCGTGGCTTTGCCTTCTATGGTCTTCTCTAAAAATCCGGAGAAAAAAAGATTATTATTTTCCGCGGCCGCTATTTCTTCGGCCGTTTTGCTTTTTTACGCTTTATTTCCTTCCAAAGAAGACTTCGCGCTCGTTTCTTATCTGCCTTCTTCTCATACTATAAAAGACCTGGCTTTAGTTTTATTTAATTCTTATTGGCTTCAAATAGAAATTATTTCAATAATACTGTTTGCGGCCGCCGCGGCGGCTTACTTGTTTATATCCGTAAAAAAGGAGGCCAAATGAAACCCAATCTCCTTTTTCTTTCTTTTATTTTGTTTTCCATATCCGCGGCGATATTTTTGATTAGAAGAAATCTGTTTATAATGCTTATGGCTTTGGAATTGGGACTTAATGCTGCCGGTTTGGCGGCTGCGCATTTCGCTCTTAAAAACTCCAAAGGAGAACCTCTGGCATGGATACTTTTTTTCTTTGCCGTAGCCGCGGCGGAAGCGGCCATAGGACTTGCGCTTTTGATGAATATATCTAAAAAATTTAAGACACTTAACGCCGACGAAATAAAGGAGCTTAAAGGATGAATCAGCAATTTTATCCTCTTTTACCCATAATAATTCCGCCTTTGGCCGGTTTTGCTTTTCTTTTTATTTTCTCTCATAATCTAAAAGGCAAAATATATGCGGCTTACGGAGCCTGCGCGGCTGTTTTCCTGTCTTTTGTTTTTTCTCTGCCGGCTTTTTATAAAATCGCTTCAGCGCCGGAAATATCTTTGAAGCAGGATGTTTTTCCTTGGTTTAATATTCTGGGTTCCCAAATAAATTTTTCTCTTACCATGGATTCGTTGTCCGCCGTAATGGTTTTAATAGTAAGCGGGGTAAGTTTTTTAATACATATATATTCTTTGGGATATATGGGACATGACAAAGAATTTGTCAGATTTTTTTCATATTTGAACTTATTCGTATTTTTTATGTTAATTCTCGTACTTGCTTCAAATCCGATAGTTATGTTCGTCGGCTGGGAAGGAGTGGGATTATGTTCTTATCTATTAATAGGATTCTGGTACGAGAATTTGGATAATTCCAGGGCCGGTAAAAAAGCTTTTATAACAAACAGGGTAGGAGACGCTTTTTTTATAATAGGTCTTATACTTCTTATCTCGGCCCTTTCTTCATTTGAAGGTTTTTCTTTGGATTTTTCATGGTTAAAAGAAAATCTGGTTTCTTCCCTTTCCCAAATTCCGGGGGGAACATATATACTTGCTCTTTCCGCGATATTTATGTTCTTGGGAGCGACGGGTAAATCCGCTCAATTTCCTCTTTACATATGGCTTCCGGACGCTATGGCCGGTCCCACTCCGGTTTCGGCTTTAATACATGCGGCTACCATGGTAACCGCCGGCGTTTATATGGTGTCGAGAATGTTTTTCTTATATCAAGCAGCGCCTATTTCCTTGGAAATCATAATTTATACCGCTTCGCTGACTTCCGTATTGGCGGCAATAATAGCCTGCCTTCAAAACGACATTAAGAAAATTTTGGCTTATTCAACTATAAGTCAGTTAGGATATATGTTTTTGGGAATCGGAGCCGGAGTTTATCAAGGAGCTTTTTTTCACTTGGCTACTCACGCTTTTTTTAAAGCCCTTTTATTTTTAGCCGCGGGTTCGGTAATACATTCTTTGGGCGGGGTTCAAGACATATTCAAAATGGGCGGACTCAAGGATAAAATAAAATATACTTTTCTATTGACCGCGGCCGGTTGGTTGGCGATATCGGGAATTCCTCCTCTAAGCGGATTTTACAGCAAGGATTTCATAATAGAAACCGTTTGGCTTTCGGGTCATAAAACAATTTGGTTTTTATCTGTTTTAACCGCCGGTTTGACCGCATATTATATGACCAGAATGTTTAAGATAGTATTTATTTCCAAACCCAAAAGCGAAAATCATCCTCACGAATCGCCTTATTCCATGCTTTGGCCTATGGCAATTCTGGCCGTACTTTCCGTTTTTTCCGGTCTATTCGCAAAAGATTTTTTCGCGTTTTTGGGCTTACATGAAACACATTTTGAAATCCCTTTCGCGGCCGCTAAGGCGCCTCTTTTATCGGCTTTAATCGGCATTGCGGCGGGATTCTATTTTACAAAAGAAAATATTTCCGCCTATTTTGAAGCTCTTTTACCCTCGGTTAAAAAAATTGTTTCAAATAAATTTTATTTGGACGAAATATACGATTTTTTGATAGTAAGGCCTTTGGCTTTCGCTTCGGATAAATTCGTATTTTCTATCATAGACAGAACTATCATAGACAAAACCGCGGTGGAAGGTTCGGCGGCTTTCTTTTACAAATTGGGTTATTATTTTAGAAATATTCAAAACGGGAATTTATCCTTTTATGCTTTAATTCTGGTTTTAACCGCGGCTTTTACCTTATTATATGCCGCCGGGACGGTATTATGATAGAAAGTCAATCTCTTAATTTATTCGTCTTATTTCCCGCCGCGGGAGCTTTTTTGATATCTCTTTTGCCTAAAGAAAAAGAAAATGCCGCCAAATATTCGGCTTTATTTTTTTCCTCGGCGGCTTTTTTGATAGGAGTTTATCTTTATTTTTCTTTCGATTCTTCCGCGGCAAATTTTGCTTTTTATTTCAAGAAACCCTGGATAACTTTTTTAGGAGCAAACTATTTCCTTTATGCCGACGGATTGGCATTAATACTTTCTCTGCTTACCGCATTATTGTCTCCTCTGGCCGTTCTGTCTTCTTTTTCGGCGGTAAAAAAGGAAATAAAATGGTATTACGCTTCTTTGCTTATATTAGAAAGCGCCGTCTTGGGAGTTTTTTGCGCGGCCGATATGCTTCTTTTTTATGTTTTTTGGGAAGCTATGCTTATACCGATGTATTTTCTCATAGGAGTATGGGGAGGAGAAAATAGAATATATGCGGCTTTGAAATTTTTCATATACACGATGGCCGCCAGTCTTTTTATGCTTGCCGCAATAATAATTTTATTCGTATCTTTTAAAACTCAGACCGGCTCAAACTCTTTTTCAATTTTTGATTTTCAAACGATAAAACTTGCCGGGCCCGCGGCATATTTTTGCTTTTTTTCTTTCTTGGCGGCTTTTGCCGTTAAAGTTCCGGTAATACCTCTGCATACCTGGCTGCCCGACGCCCACGTTCAAGCTCCTACCGCCGCCAGCGTAATGCTCGCCGGGGTACTGTTGAAAATGGGCATATACGGTTTTTTACGTTTTATGGTTCCTTTGTTTCCGGAACTTTCCGTAAAATACGCCCCTTATTTGGCTTTTTTGGGCGCGGCCGCGGCAGTTTATGCTTCTTTAACCGCATGGGCACAAAAAGATTTAAAAAAACTTATAGCTTATTCTTCGGTAGCTCATATGGGACTTATAGTTTTGGGAATAATGTCTTTTAATCCTACGGCCGCGGCCGGAGCCGTTTTTCAAAGTTTAAATCACGGAGTATCTACCGGCGCCCTGTTTTTGCTTGTGGGAATAATTTATGAAAGAAGACATACCAGACTTCTTTCCGAATTCGGAGGATTATTCTCTTCTACTCCCATATATGCGGCTTTTTTTATGATTACCGCCTTGTCTTCCATAGGACTGCCGGGCCTTAACGGATTCGTAGGCGAATTTATGATTTTCTCCGGATCTTTTTCGGCATATCCTTTTCTTACCGCAGTATCGGTTTCCGGTGTTATTCTTTCCGCAATTTATATGTTAAGTTCTTATGAAAAAATCTTTTACGGTCCTTTGACAAAGGAAGAAAACTCAAAAATAAAAGATCTTAATTTAAGAGAATTGGCATATCTTTTGCCTTTGATCATATTAATGTTTTATATGGGATTATATCCTTCCGCTTTTTTGAAAAAAACCGAAAATTCGGTTAAAAATTATTGTCTTAGCGTATTGAATTCGGAGACAAAATGAACGGAGAACTATTCGCTTTTTTTGCCGTATTAAGTCCTTATGCCATAACGGCATTGGGTTCTTTTGCGGTTTTAATTTCCTGGATTTACTTCAAAGACGGCCGTAATTACAAAAATTCGGTCTATATTGCCTTAATGACTTTAATGGCGGCTTACGCCTTCCTGCTTTCCTGGACGCCGGCCTATGGCAAGCTTCCCGGATTTATACTAAACGTATCTCCTTCGATATCTATTTTGCTCGGACTAATATTATTTTTATCTATTTTTTCAATAATATCTTCCAAGAATAGGATAAAAGAACCTTTGCCGGGAGGAGAATATTATTTTCTAATAATGACCGGCGTTTTAGGCGCCATGCTTTTATTATCGGCAAAAGATCTTCTGACCGCTTTTTTATCTCTGGAACTTATGTCTATGTCTTTTTATGCCTTGACCGGATTCGGATTTGACAAAAAAAATGCGGAAGCCGCTTTAAAATATTTCATGTTAGGTTCTTTCGCTTCCGTTTTTATGGCAATGGGACTTATATTATCTTACGGATACGCGGGTTCTTTGGATTATTCTCATATATGTCAAACATTGGCGGCAAAAGGTCCCGACTCTTTGTCGGCAACGGCTTTTACTCTGGTATTTCTGGGATTTATATTCAAAATAGCGCTCGTTCCGCTTCATTTTTGGACGCCGGACGTATACGAAGGAGCGCCTTCCCAGATTTCCGCTCTTATGGCGTCTTTGGTTAAAACGGCCGGAACAGCGGCCATATTCTTTTTCTTTTCCGCTACGGCTTATTCGGGATTCATATCGGTTCTAATATTTTTTGCCTGTATTACAATGCTTTTTGCCAATATAGCCGCCTTAAGACAAACAAGCCTAAAAAGAATGCTGGCATATTCCAGCATATCTCATGCGGGATATCTCATATTGGGTTTTTCATCTACGGGCGGAACGGAAGTAATATTTTATCTGATAGTATATTCCATAGCCACATTCGGAGCTTTCTCTTTTGTTTATTTTTTTGAAAAAGAAAACTCAAATCCTCAAATATCGGATTTTGAAGGTTTTTTTAAAAAAGCGCCTTTACCCGCCGCGGCTATGTCCGTTTTTCTCTTTTCCCTTGCGGGGATTCCGCCTTTATCCGGTTTTTTCGGTAAATTTTATCTTTTCGCCGCCGCGCTTAAAGCAGGTTTTTTCTGGCCCGTAATAATAGCTTTAATTTCCAGCGCCGTATCTTTATACTACTATCTCTCTCTAATAGTGGCGATGTTTATGAAAGAACCGAAAGACGAAGGGAAAATAGAAAATATATTTCAGGACAGAATGCTGCTTTCCATATTTGCGGTTTTAACTCTTTTATTGGGAATTTTTTCCGATAAAATTTTATTTTTACTTTCCAACTAAACCTAAAAATCGGCTATCGACCTTTTCATCGATGAAACTTTGGAATAATTTTATTAAGGCCGGCTTACGAGTCCGACTAAGACTTTCCGGTTAATCTAAAAATCCGTTTTCTTTTAAAAACGAAAAAGTTATCTTCTTTTTATTTTTAGACTCCGAGTATTTGGCCAATAAATCAAATTCGATATTTAAAAAATCGCCTTTTTTCATAAATTTAAGAGCCGTATTTTCAAAAGTGTGAGGCACTACCGATACTTCAAAGGAAAAATCTTTCACATTATAACATGTCAAAGATATGCCGTTTAAAGCGACCGAACCTTTTTCCGCCAAAGGTCCTTCGCATAAAGCTTTAATCTTAAAAATATAAAAAGAATCGGTTTTCTTTATCGAAAGGATTCTTGCAAGTCCGTCTACATGTCCGGAAACGAAATGACCGCCCATCCTATCGGACGGTTTCAAGGCTCTTTCCAAATTTACGGGGTCTTTGTATTTGGAAAAAGAAAAAGCGGTTCTTTTAAAAGTTTCCGGACTAATATCAAAATATATTTCTTTTTTGGAAAAATGAGTTAAAGTAAGACATACCCCGTTTACGGATATGCTCTCTCCTATCTTTAATTCTTTTATGTCAAAAAGATTTTCGACGGAAATAGCGTTTTTAGAAATCTTATTTATCCGCGAAACTTTTTCTATTATCCCTGTGAACATATTATTTTCCAAAAATAAGCAATTTGTCTTTTCCGATATTTTTTTCTTCTTTCAGTTTTAATTCTATTCCTAACCCTTTTTTTATCTTATAATTGTCCGGCCAAACGACGGAAGAGGGGGAATTTTTCTGACCTATTATAATCGGAGAAATAAAAGCGTATATTTCGTCAAAAAGTCCGGAAAAAACAAATTGCCCGTGAGTTTCTCCTCCGCCTTCGACAAGTATGCGTCTTATTCCTTCTTTATACAATTTTTTCAAAAGAATTTTATTATTCAAAAAATCTCCTTTTAAAGGAATTTCCAATATACGGGCATTTTTCGGAATTTTACCTTTAAAAGAAAATCCTTTCTTTACGACTATAAATACTTTTCTGTCGGCTTTAAAAACGGAAGCATTCAAAGGTATTTTGCCGCAACCGTCTATTATGCATACCGAGGGCTGCTTTACGGCTTTGGGATATCTTACCGTAAGCAAAGGATTGTCTTTTATTATCGTTTTAGCGCCGGCTATTATGCAATCGCAGCCGGCTCTAAGTTTTTGAGAAAAGAATCTCGATTCTTCGCATGAAATCCATCTTGAATTTCCTTTATTATCGGCTATTTTTCCGTTTAGCGACTGTGCAAATTTAAGTATGACATAAGGCATATTTTCTTTCATATTCTTGAAAAATGACGAATTTATATTTTCGCATTCTTTGGACAATATTCCCGTTTCCGTTTTTATGCCGGCTTTTCTCAATATTTCGACTCCTTTCCCGTTATGCGCGGGATTGGGGTCGAGAGAACCGATAAAAACTTTTTTCGGTTTTATTTGTAAAAGAAGATCCGTACAAGGAGGAGTTTTCTTATTTATGGAAGAACAAGGCTCCATTGTGATGTAAAAATCTGCGCCTTTCGCAGACTCTGAGCAATTCTTAACGGCCGAAGGTTCCGCATGGGGACCGCCGAAAAATCCGTGATATCCTTTCCCTATTATTTTTCCTTTTTTTACTATCACGCATCCTACCAAAGGATTGGGATATGCGAAAGGATCGCCTTTTAAGGCCTCTTTTAAGGCCTTAGACATAAATCTTTCTTTTACATTCACTTTATTATTTTATTTAAAGACGCCATTTCCAAAGCGGTCATAGCGGCGTCAAATCCTTTATTGCCTTGTTTGGTTCCGCATCTTTCTATGGCTTGTTCCAGGTTTTCGGCGGTTACTACTCCGAAAGAAACAGGAACGCCGGTTTCCATTGAGGCTTGAGCCAATCCTTTGGCGGTTTCGGCCGCGACAAAGTCAAAATGGGGAGTATCTCCTTTTATAATTACTCCCAGGGCTATTATCGCGTCATACTTCTTCGACATAGCCGTTTTACGCGCTATAAAAGGCAATTCGTAAGATCCCGGAACCTTTACTAATGTTATATCTTCCTCGCCCGCTTCGTGTCTTTTAAGACAATCCAAGGCGCCTTCCGTTAATTTATCGCTTAAAAAAGAATTGAATCTCGCGCAAACTATCGCGAATTTCATTCCTTTTGCGCTTAACTTTGCTTCTATTATCTTCATTTTTCCTCCGTATTATTTTACTTTACTCTCATATCCAATGTCCCATCTTTTCCTTTTTTGCTTTTATATATCTTAAGTTGAATTTATTCGGCTTTATCCTTATAGGGACTATTTCGGATATTTCCAGTCCGTATCCTTTTAAACCGACTACTTTTTTGGGATTATTGGTCATAAGTCTTATTTTTTTAATACCCAAATCGCATAATATCTGAGCGCCGGCTCCGTAATCTCTCAAATCTTCCTTAAAACCCAAAGCCTTATTTGCCTGCACCGTATCCAAACCTTTTTCTTGAAGTTTATAAGCTTTTATTTTATTTCCCAAACCTATTCCTCTGCCTTCTTGACGCATATAAAGCAAGGCCCCTCTTTTTTCGGACGCTATTTTTTTTAGACTTTCTCTAAGCTGAGGACCGCAGTCGCATCTAAGAGAGCCTAAAACGTCTCCCGTATGACATTCGGAATGCATCCTTACCAAAACGGGACGGCCGTTTTTTATATTTCCCATGGATAAAACGCTATGTTCCGCTTTTGTTATCTTATCTTTATAAATTCTTATTTGAAAATTTCCGTATTCTGTCGGCAGAAAAGACTGAGAAACGAATTCGACCAATTTTTCTCTTTTTCTTCTGAAAGCTATCAAATCTTCTATGGTAATTATTTTTATTTTATATGTTTCGGAAAATTCCTTAAGCTGAGAAAATCTCGCCATAGTTCCGTCTTCGTTTATTATTTCGCATATTACGCCTACACTCGGAAGTCCGGCGGCTTCGCAAAGATCTACGGCGGCTTCCGTATGCCCGGCTCTGGCAAGAACTCCGCCTTTGCGAGCCAAAAGAGGAAAAATATGTCCCGGGCGGCTAAAATCTTCCGCGCGGCTTTTATCTCGGGCCAAATAATTTAAAGTCAAAGCCCTGTCATAGGCGGAAATTCCCGTAGTAGTGCCTTTTTTGGCGTCTACGCTTATAAGCCAATTAGTTTTAAGCGGGTCGTCGTTTCTTTCGTTCATTTTATAAAGTTTCAATTTTTCGGCTCTTTCCGCGCTTAAAGGAGCGCATATGAGTCCGCCGGCTTTTTTTATCATGAAATTTATCTTCTGATAATCGGCAAAACAAGCGGGCAATATGAGGTCTCCTTCGTTTTCTCTGTCTTTATCGTCGCAAACTATTAAAAATTTTCCTTTCTTAAAATCTTTAAGAGCTTCTTCTATTTTAGAAAGCATTAAACCTCCCCGGGGAAATAAAAAACCCGGATTTCTCCGGGGAAATAAAATAAAAATAAAATTAATTCTTCTTTCATCCGGACTTTACCGTCGGCGACGGAATCTCACCGTCTCGGTCCCTTTTGGGGAGTCGCGGGCTAAACCTTATCGGTCATCACCGCCGGTCAGGAATTTCGCCTGCCCCGAAGAATATAAATTAATTATACAAAATACGAGATTAGATAAATATATGCTAAAACAAGTAAATACGAAAAAAATCGGCGGTTTTAAAGACGGCCCGTAGCGGAAAAGGGACCCGATTTATCGGGGGAAACCGACGGGACCGGTTTCCAAATCGGGCCGGCGAGAAATTGCCGAAAGCTTCGCGCTAAATCTTGAGGACATTGTTAAGCAGATTTTTAGCGGTGAGAATAGTAAGCGAGCGGATTAGAAGAAAAAATCAATAAGTAAAATTATTTTTATCATTTGCCTATTATGTCAAAAACTTTTTTTTCAAGAACGGAAAGATCTATGGCTTTAGTCAAAAACTCCCTGCAATTTGATTCCGCGGAAAAAACTTCTTTCATATTGCTTTCAAAATAGCTTCCGGTTATTACTATTACCGGAATTTTTTTCATCTCGTCGTATTCCTGTAATTCCCTTATTATTTCTATCCCGCTTTTATCGGGCATCATTACGTCGAGAAAAATCAAATCCGGCTTTACGGTCAGAGATTCTTTGACGGAATTTTTACCGCTGCTTGCCAAAATCACTTCGTATCCGATAGAGGAGAAATAGTCGTGTATCATATCTTTAAATTCTTCGTTATCGTCTATCATAAATATTTTTTTCATAAATTCTCCTTGTTTTTGTCGGGGATGTAAATTAGAAACTCGCTTCCTTTTCCTATTTCCGATTTTACCTCTATTTTCCCGCCGTGTATCTCCGCCACAAGCCTGCATAGCGCCAAACCCAAACCGAAACCTCTATTTTTTTCGTCGTCGTAGCTTATATATTTTTCAAATATTAGATTTTTTTTGTCTTCCGGTATCCCTGGACCTTCGTCTTTTACTGAGAATATTCCAAATCCCGATTCTCTTTTATAAGAAAGTTCCACATTCCCGGAAGACGGAGTAAATTTAACGGCATTGGAAACCAAATTTGAAACCGCTCTTTCGAGCAAGGATCTGTCGGCATATAATCTTTCTTTGCCTACCGCGCAGGACGAAAAAATATTTATATTCCTTGCCGACGCCATAGGAGTATGCTCGTCTATAACGCTTTTTATTATTTCGCAAGGATCGATATAATCGAGAGAGATAATCGCTTTTTTTTCTTTAAGCTTTCTATAGTTTAATATGTCCTCTATCATTCCTTTAAGTTTTCTGGAAGAATAAAATATTTTTTGAAAATATTTTTCGCCTTCTTCGGTTTTCGGCGTTTTTCTAAAAAGCATTTCGCAGTATCCTTCTATCGTAGAAAGAGGAGCGCGCATGTCGTGAGTGATCATATGAAAAAAATCGTCCTTTGCGGCTTCGAATTTTTTTTCTTTCGTTATATCTCTTATTATCAAAGCGAACCCTTCTTTTTTTAATGATGGGATTGAAAACTTCTTTTTTATGACAAAATAGATCTTTATTCCTTTATTTCCCAAATCGGCTTCTATCTCGGCGGCTTTGGAATCTTCTTGTCCCGAAAGAATATCCGATATTTTATCCGAGAATACGGCTTCGCCCACGCATTGAGGAAGAGGAAGAGCCGCGTTAAGCTTTAGTAAAATTTTAGCGCGTTCGTTAAAATAAATGAGTTCGTTCTTTTCTCCGGCAAGCAAAGCGGCGTCGGGAATAATATCGACCAAAGTTTTGGCTTTATTATTTTCGTCTACTATTTTATTTATCTGAAACCCTCTGTAAGCCTGAAGTTCGAGCATAAGGCGGTTTATATGGGAAACAAACTCTTTAATCTCCGGGGCGCCGGAAATTTTCAAAGGCTCCGGAAGATACTGCCTTTTAAAGAAATTATTAACTCCGCGAACGGCGGAGCAAAAAGGGTCTATAAACAGAGAAAATATTCTTTTCCTGACATAAATATAAAAAGGCAAAACGCAGATTAAAAATATCGTAAAGGAATAAAAAAATTTTCTTTCAAAATTAAAAAAGAAAGAAAAAGATATAAAAGTCAAAACTATCGAGATAAAAAATAATAAAAACAAATAAATATCCAAGGCTTGCGACATTTTACGGATTTTCATTCCCATTACTATATTTTATAATAAAAAAAAAGCATATTTTTAAGGTAGATCTTTATAGTTTAATCTCTCTACAATTAAAGAAAAAAAAGAAACTTTAAAATCGTCTTCCAAATTGAAAGCAAATCTCTATTTTGATAAGATAGATAATATGGAAAAGCTGGAAGCTTTAAGTCCTCTTGACGGACGATATGCCAATAAAACGGAATCTCTAAGGAATTATTTTTCCGAAGAGGCTCTTATCAACTATAGAATAGCCGTAGAATGCGAATATTTGATATTTGTTTTAAAAAATCTAAATCTAAGCCGCGATATGCGGCCCCTTAGCGCCAATAAGGAACTTTCTTTGCGATCGATATATTCGGACAGAGAAAATAACGCTCTTACCGTAAAAAAAATTGAATTTTCCGGTATGGAAGGATTACCGGCGACGAATCACGACGTAAAAGCGGTAGAATACTATCTGAGAAAAGTTTTAAAAGAAAAAGGATTAGAGAAATATTGCGCTTTTCTTCACTTCGGCCTGACTTCCGAAGATATAAACAATATCGCTTATTCTCTTATGATATCGGCGGCGCTAAAAAATGAAATAATTCCCGCTTTGGATAAAATACTTAAAAATTTGAAAGAACTTTCGGTTAAAAATGCCGCAATACCTCTTTTGGCCAGAACCCACGGACAGCCGGCCGTGGGAACCACTTTCGGCAAAGAATTTAGAGTTTTCTACGAAAGGATTCTCAGAAAAAGAAAACGCTTATCCTCTTGCAAATTGAACGTAAAAATAAACGGCGCGGTAGGAAATTATAACGCTTTAAACGCCGCTTACCCCAAAATTGACTGGATTTCTTTCAGCCAAAAATTTATTTCGGCGTTATCCCGCCGCTTTTCGGCCCCTTTAGAGTGCAATCTTTATACCACTCAAATAGAAAATCACGACTCATGGATTGAAATTTTTACGGAGATAAAACACTTAAATAGAATAACCGCTTCTTTCTGCCGCGATATTTGGAGATATATAAGCGACGAATTAATTATTCAAATACCTTCAAAAGGCGAAATAGGGTCTTCCACCATGCCTCAAAAAATTAATCCGATAGATTTTGAAAATGCCGAGGGGAATTTAGGCTTAGCCTGTTCGCTTTTTTCATTTTTCGAAGAAAAGCTTCCGGAATCGAGACTTCAAAGAGATCTTTCCGACTCTACCGTTCAAAGAAGCATCGGCTCGGCTTTCGGATACTCTCTAATAGCTTATAATTCACTATTAAAAGGTCTGAGCAAAATAAAAATAAGCCAAGAAAACTCCGAAAAATCTTTATACGAACACCCGGAAGTATACGCGGAAGCCGTTCAAACGATACTCAGAAGAGAACTTTATCCTAACGCTTATGAAAAACTGAAAGATTTTTCCAGAGGCAAAAAAATAACGATGAAAAAATGGAAATCGTTGGTAAGTTCTCTTAAAATAAGCAAAAAAGCAAAGGCCGATATTTTGGCGATATTAAACAAACCATATATAGGATTGGCCGAAAAATTGGCGATAAAAAACTTAAAATAGGAGATATTATGCCCGTAGATATCATATGCGGAGGACAAGCGGGAGACGAAGGCAAGGGGAAAATAGCGGCTTATTTGGCTTACAAAGACGGTTATGACTATTGTCTGAAGGTAGGAGGTCCGAATGCCGGACATACGGTTTTTTACGAAGGTAAAATTTTTGCTTTAAAAAGCGTTCCCGCGGGTTTTGTAAATAAAAAAGCAAAGATGGTTCTTTGCGCGGGGACTTATATAATAAAAGATTGGCTTTTAAAAGAAATCAAAGAAACCAAAACCTCCCAAAGATTTATAATAGATCCTAACTGCGTGCTTATAACGGAATCTCAAACTCAAGCGGAAAGACAAGATTCGAGAATGATGAAAAACATAGGCAGCGTGGGAACTGGGTTGGGAACCGCCGTAAGGGAAAGAGTGGAGAGAAAACCGGTAAAATTCGCCAAAGACGACAAGGATTTGAGAAAATATGTAAAAGACGTTCCCGAAATTTTAAATAAAGAACTGGAAAAAGGGAAAAAGATACTTTTGGAAGGAACGCAGGGATTTAAACTTTCCTTGCTTCACGGCGAATATCCTTATACCACATCCAGAGACACTACCGCTTCCGCTTTTCTTTCCGAAGCGGGACTGGGCCCCAAATATGTGAAAGACGTATATGTAATTTTTAAACCCTACGTATCGAGGGTCGGACCCGGTCCTTTGGAAGGGGAAATAAAAAACTTATCAAAACTGGAAAAATATCATACCAAAGGCAGAGAAATAGGAAGCGTTTCAAAAAGATTAAGGAGAATCGGCAAGTTCGAAGAAAAAACCGCGGCTAAGTCGATAAAAATAAATTCGGCCACAAAAATCGCCGTAACTCATATAGACCTTTTTGAAGGAAACGAAGGCAAAAACATATCGAATTTTACTCCGCAAGCTTCTCAATTTTTGAAAAAACTTGAAAAACTTTCAAAAACATATCCGTATCCTTCCTTGGCTTTAATATCAAACGGACCGGGATTAAACGACGTAATAGATCTGAGAAAATGAAAATACTTATTTGCGTAAAACAAGTTCCGTCGTCGGAAAATGTAAAATTCGACGAAAAAGGCAATATGATAAGAGAGGGCTGCGAATGCGAACTTAACAAATGCGACGATTATGCCCTGCAAAACGCTTTATATCTCAAATCTAAAATTCCGGATTTAAAAATATCTGTTCTCACCATGGGGCCGCCCAAAGCAGCGGATATTTTAAAGTACTGCGTATCGCGAGGAGCCGACGAAGCTTATATGCTAAGCGGAGATTCTCTTAAGGGAGCCGACACTTTGATAACGGCCAAAGCTTTGGCGGCGGCTTGCCGCGAAATAGAAAAATTATCCGGGAAAATAGATTTATATTTTTTCGGAGATAAAAGCTCGGACGGCGAAACGGGACATGTCCCGGCGCAGTTTGCCCAGATGAAAAATTTACCGGCCGCATACTTCTTAGACGAGATAATATCGATAGACTCTAACGGCGTAGAAGTAATATCTAAAAAAGAAGGAACCGAAAAAGTTTTTAAGCTCCCGGTTCCTTGCGTATTGTCTTTTAAAATTTCCGCACAAATAGAAATTAAACTCCCTTCCATAGCGGGCAAGATGAAAGCAAAAAAATATTCCGAAATAGTTTTAAAGCCTTCGGATCTATCTTTGGATTTTTTATCGGCTCAAGATGCAAGCCCGACCTGGGTAGGAAAATGCCATGAAATCAAATCCGAATTAAAACAAAAAGAAACAAAACTATCAAATTCGACGGAAATAGCGCAATATCTAAAAAAAGAACTTAAGATATGAAAAACTCGGCGGCCGTATATTTTTTAAATTCTAATTCTTCAAAAGAGCATTTTTTTTCTTTGGCTAAGGAATCTTTAAATCTGGCACATAAATACGAAGGGAAATCCTATGCTCTTATATTTTCGGACCGAGAGGATATCCCTTCGGATTTTATAAATTTAGGGTTTGAAAAAATATATTTTTGCCGGGATGAAAGAATTTTTGACGATAATTTCTCGGCGGCCGTATGCGCGGAATTTATCAAAAAAAACACATTATCTTTTGTTATTTTTCAATCCGACGATTTTCCTAAAACGGTATCGGCAAGATTTGCGGCAAAAATAAATTCCGGTCTTATAGCCGACGCTTGCGAAATATATTTTAATAACGGAGAACCTGTTTTTTTAAAACCTGCCATGGGGGGGAATATAAAAGCGGAAATATTTTCCAAATCGGAACTTAAAATAATAAGTTTTAAAACATATCCGCTTTCTCAAATTTTAAAAACTCAAAAAATATCGGAAACCGAAGAATTAACAATCCCTTCGGATATCAAAGCTCTTACCCGGCTTATATCGCAAAAGCAAATTGCGGATAATCAAAGAAACATTTCCGATTCAAAGATAGTAATAGGCATAGGCAGAAGAGTAAAAAAAGAAGATTTGCCTCTGATAAAAGAATTTGCCGATTTAATATCGGCGTCGATGGGGTATACCCGTCCCGCAGTTCACGAAGGATTGGGGCCTCATGAAAACCAAATAGGAGTATCCGGTAAAACCATATCTCCCGATATATATATCAATTTAGCCGTTTCCGGTAAAAGCTACCATATGAGCGGAATAAAAGGCAATCCCGTAATAATTTCGGTAAATACCGACGAAAAAGCTCAAATATTCGAATATTCCGATTATTTTGTAAAATCGGACTATAAAAGTTTTGTAACCGAAATACTAAATGAATTAAAAAAATAAAAGGCTCCCGTTGCCAAGGGAGCCTTTTACGATTGTCTGTTTATTATTTTTTCGGAAGTTCTATTATTCCTTTTTCCATTCTCAGTTTGGTATCGGATATGGATCTTTTTATCATTACTTCCGCCGATTTTCTCAGTTCTTTTTCGGTAAGTATTTTTCTGGCGACCTTCTGCTCTATGGCCTTAAGGCCTACGGCTACAGCTTCTTCTATAAAAACTTCCGGTTCGTCCATAGTAGGCATTATATAATCTTCGCTAATCCCTTTCCTTTCGGCATATTTGGCCATGGCTTCCGCGGCCGCAACGCACATTTCGTCGGTTATTGTTTTGGCGTGCACATCGAGAGCTCCTCTGAAAATACCCGGAAAGCCCAGAGAATTATTAACCTGATTGGCAAAATCCGATCTTCCGGTGGCGACTACTCTGGCTCCGGCTTCTTTGGCATCCCAAGGCCACATTTCGGGGATAGGATTTGCGGTAACGAATACTATGGAATCTTTAGCCATAGACGCCACCCATTCCTTTTTTACTACATCCGGCCCCGGCGTAGAAGCGGCGCTTAAAACATCCGCTCCTTTCATGGCGTCGGCCAATTGACCGGTTATTTGTTTCTCGTTTGTTATATTGCACATTTCCCATTTCTCTTTATGATCTTTTAAGTCCGTTCTTCCTTTGTGCAGTATTCCTTTGGAATCGACGTATATGAGATTTCCGGGTTTGGCTCCGTATTTCATATACAAAGATCCTATCCTTATATTGGCGGCTCCGGCTCCCAGTAGAACTATTTTTACATCCTGTATTTTTTTACCTACCACTTTAAGAGCGTTTATCAACCCGGCCAGACAAACCGTAGCGGTTCCCTGTTGATCGTCATGCCATACCGGTATGTCCATTTTTTTTCTAAGCTCGTCTAAAATATAAAAGCATTTGGGCTGAGCTATGTCTTCCAAATTAATGCCTCCGAAGCAGGGTTGAAGATACATAACCGTTTTTATTATTTCGTCCGGGTCTTTGGTATTTAGACATATGGGAAAAGCGTCCACTCCTCCCAAATATTTGAAAAGCAGCGCTTTCCCTTCCATAACCGGTATTCCCGCTTCCGGACCGATGTCTCCCAATCCTAGTATTCTGGTTCCGTCGGACACGACGGCGACCATATTCGCTTTATTGGTATGTTCGAAAACTTTCTCCGGATTTTTTTGTATGTCTTTACACACGGCCGCGACTCCCGGCGTATACCAGATGGCGAAATCGTCATAACTTCTTACGCATGATTTTGGCGTAACTTCTATTTTGCCTTTATAAAAAGGATGCATATACATGGCGTCTTCGGCGGGTTTATTGGCTTTTTTCAGCAACTCTTCCTTCGAAACCTTTTGCATAATTTTCTCCTTAAGATTTTAGATTTGCCTGACGGCTATTACTGGCATTTTAGTAAATAAAATTTGTTTTTACAAACTCTTTTTTTATATAATTAAATTTATAAAGCCGCCCGAAATCTTAAAAGGTCCCGGCGGCGAAACAAGCCCGCATCGATAGTGGCACCGTAGCTCAGTCGGTTAGAGCGGGCGTTTCATAAGCGCTAGGTCAGAGGTTCGAATCCTCTCGGTGCCACAAAAGATTTATAGGGGGATTTTCCCGTGTCGGATTATCTTACAAGAGAAGGTATCAAAAAACTTAACGAAGAGCTCGAAAAACTCAGAGCCGAAAAGGCGGAATTAAACAAAGAAATAGAAGACGCCAGATCTCAGGGGGACCTGAAAGAAAACGCGGGATATCAGTATGCGAAAGAAAAACAAAATTTGGTTATAAAACGTATCTCCGAAATAGAGTCAAGAATAAAAAACTCCAAGATAGTCGACGGACTGGAAATAAATAAAGAAGAAGTCAGAATCGGAGCCACGGTAAAACTTTACGAACATTTAAGCAAAAAAGAAATTACTTATAAACTTGTAAGTTCCGACGAAGCGGATCCAGCTTCGGGAAAAATATCCGTATCGACACCCATAGCTCAAGGCATACTGGGTCTTAAAAAAGGCGAAAAGAAGAAAGTCGTTTTACCCAACGGTATTACGAAAGAATTTGAAATTCTTTCGATAGATTATTAAGGAGGAATTATGGCATTTTGGGGACAAAAACCAGAAGACTCTCAAAAACCGGCCGCCCCGGGGCAGCCCCAAGCGCCCAATGCGCCTCAATTAAATTTACCTTCGGGAACATTGGAAGAATCTTATAACGAACTTTTAAATTCGAAAACAAAATCTCCCGCCATAGATATGGCGATAAAATTAAGCGACATAATACTGGAACATGCCATAAAGGAAAGAGCCAGCGACGTACACATAGAAACTCAGGGGACAAATTTGAGAGTCAGATTTAGAATAGACGGCATACTTCAAGATATGCTTAACGCTCCGAAAAATTCCCAAATACCCATAACTCAAAGAATAAGAGTTTTGGCGGGTTTTGATCCGGAGCCCCCAACAACATTTAGAAACGAAGAAGGAAGATTTCAAAAACTCATAGCGGGAAGGCCGATACAGGTCAGAGTTTCCTCTTTTCCTACCGTAAACGGGGAAAAACTGGTTCTAAGAGTTTTGGATAAAGGTCAATTGGGACTCAATCTGGAACAATTGGGATTGGATCACGACACACTTACGGTGATAAAAAAACTTATAAGAAATCCGTACGGAATATTCTTTATCACCGGTTCTACCGGTTCCGGAAAAACAACGTCTTTATACGCCATGCTTAAAAACATAAACACTCCGATGATAAACATCATAACATTGGAAGATCCGGTAGAATACAGGCTCGAAGGCATAAATCAAGCGCAAATAAATGTCAAAACCGGCTTTACATGGTCCGAAGGCCTCAGGACGATATTAAGACAGGATCCGGATGTCATAATGGTAGGCGAAATACGAGATTATGATACCGCGGAAATCAGTTTAAGATCCGCCTTGACCGGACATTTGCTTTTTACCACTATACATACCATAAACGCTCCCAGCATAATAGAAAGACTTTTTGAAATGGGAATACCGCCGTTTTTAATAGCTTCTTCCATGTTAGGAGCCATGTCTCAAAGACTCGTAAGAAAAGTATGCCCTCATTGCTCCCAAAAGGCAGAACCGCCTTCCGAGTCGGTGGTAAACGAATTCATAAAAAACATGGATCCGGCGGAAGGAAACATAGTAAAAGAAATGATACTTGCTCCGGGCGCCAATTATAAAGTAGAAAAAGGATGTCCTCAATGCAAAGGAACCGGGTATTTGGGCAGAACCGGTATCTTCGAGTTAATGCTTATGAACGAGGAAATAAGAAAAAAAGTTCTGGATCATTCTCCTACCGATATAATTAAAAAAACGGCCGTTCAAACCGCAAAAATGAGAACCCTGCTTATGGACGGCATCGTAAAAGCCAGAGAGGGCGTAACAACCCTAAGCGAAGTAATAAGGGTAACCGCCACTATGGTCTAAAATGATTCGCCCGCTGGTTTTAAAATTCGGCGGATCTTCTTTATCGGATTCGGCCAAATTTCTATATATAGCCAAGAAAATAGTTTCGATTAAAAATAAATATTCAAGGCCGGTAGTTTGCGTACTTTCGGCTCCCGCGGATTTAACGGATAATCTTTTAAATCTGGCAAAAACTTTTTCTCCTTTACCCCGCGAGGAAGACGCTCTGGCTCAAGCGGGAGAACAAATAAGCGCCTCTCTTATGGCTATGGCGTTAAATAAAATATCCGCGCCGGCCGTTTCATATAACGCATATCAGCTGCCTATTTATGCTCAAGGCGAATACAAAAACGCTCAAATAAAAAAAATAAATATTAAAAAAATAAACGAAGCTTTTTCAAAAGGTCAAATTCCGATAATAACCGGATTTCAAGGAATTTTAAAAAATTCCGATATCGTAACTTTGGGCAGAGGCGGATCGGACCTCAGCGCGGCGGTTTTGGCCCGTTTTTTAAAAGCGGAAAAATGCTTTCTCTTTAGCGACGTAAAAGGGGTTTATTCGGCCAATCCTTCTCTGGTATCTTCCGCAATTCTTCTAAAAAAGATATCTTACGAAGAATTAATCGCTTTGGCTCAAGAAGGCTGCGAGGTAAGACAGTTAAAAGCGGTGGAATACGCGCAAAAACACTCTTTAAAACTCCATTTCGCCTCATCCTGGCAAGAAGGGGAAGGCACGCTGATATCGGAAGACGGCTGCGAAAAAGGGATTTCTTGTTTTAATCTTTACCGCGAAAAAGGACACGCGAAAATATCTATCATAGGACTTAATTTGGAAAAAAACAACACTTTATTAAAAAAAATAAGCGTATTGGCCGGAAAGGATAAAAAACTAATTAAAGAAAAAAATAAAATTTTACTTAAATGCGACGGAGAAGAAGCGGTTAATTTACTGAGAAAACTGCACGATTTCTTTATGATTAGCGGCTATTAAAAAAAGGGGGAGTTCTTTTTACATATGCGCCCATAGGTTTAAATACTTTACCGCCGTCATAAGCTATTTTACCCCTTAAAAAAACTTTTTTTACCTTTCCCCAAAGTTTGAATCCTTCATAAACGGAATATCCGCATGAGTTTAAAAGAGATTTCTTAGAAACGAAAAAACATTCTTTGGGATCGAAAAGAAAGAAATCGGCGTCATATCCTTTTTTAAGAAAACCTTTTTTCGAAAATCCGGCAAATTTAGCCGGATTTTCGCAGCATAAGGCTTTTAACCGTTCCAAAGTTATGCGTTTTTTTCTTACTCCGAAAGTATAGATCAAAGGAAACAAAAACTGAGCTGAAGAAATTCCCATGTAAAGTTTATCCAGATCTCCGCCCCATGATTTTTTCATCTTTACGGAAAATCCGCAGCTGTCCGTAGAAACTGCCGAAAGTACGCCTTTATTTAAAAAATCCCATAATTTCAAAGAAGCGTTTGGCGACCTTACCGGAGGACAGCAAGAATAAAGATAGGCGTCTTTTTTTGAATAAATTTTATCGGAGAAAATCAGATATTGCGGACATGTCTCCGCTCTAACCGGCATTCTTTCGGAAGCTTTTTTTATTTCGGCCGCGGAAAGGGGGGACGATATATGAACAAAGTATAATTTGGCTTTTATATCTTCGTTTAACTTTATTACTTCCTTTACGGCATTTAACTCGGTAACTTCGCTCCTTATAAAAGGAAAAGCTTTCATCGGATTTTTTTTCTTAAGATTGGCATATTTTAAAGAATTTTTTTCTATATCTTCTTCTTTTTCCGCATGTACGAAAACCGCCGCTTTATTTCTTTTGGCTTCTTTTAGCATTTGCCTTATCTCTCGAGAGGAAAGCATCAGTCCTCTTTTGGAATAAGCGGTAAAAATTTTAAACGTAAAAGCGCCGGAATCGGCGGCTTTTTTAACTTCAAGAGAAAAATTTTTCATTTTGGAAAAGGAAGGGACTATGCAGTGGAAAGAATAATCGCAATAAGATTTCTTCGCGTCTTTTATTCTTTTTTTAATGCCCGATAAAAAAGAGTCTCCCGGGTCCTGATCGGTAAAATCCGCCACGCAGGTAATGCCGCAGGACAAAGCCGCTTTGGTACCGCTTTCAAAATCGTCGCTATTATAGTTATGTTCTCCCAACTTTAAGCGAAAATGAGTATGTATGTCTACTATTCCCGGCATACATATCAATCCCCGCGCGTCTATGGTTTTTATCTTAGACAAATTATCCGTATTATTAGGGAAAGAAAAAACTTTTCCGTCTTTAATAAGCATATTTCCGGCTTTCAAAGCGCCGCCGCTTATAAATAGAGCGTTTTTTAAAAGAAGATAATTACTCGTCTTCGATATGGGATTGGGGGAATAATACATTGTAAGTTATAAGGCTTGAAGCTATTACCGTTATGGAATACATAACGGCATATGCCCATTTATGAGCGGCGGAAGAAGCGCCGTCCAATGTTATATAAAACATATATGCCGTAAGCCCCAAAGAAAAAAGCCAAGCAGTGAAAAAAACTATTTTCACAAGATGCTTCATAGATAAATTTTATGAGTTTTTAGCGGTCTTGTCAAACGAAAAAGGCCGGTTTTTTAAAGTTATTCGGGCCAATCTTATATCTTCTTTTATTCTTGTCACAAGTTCTTCTTTAGAGGAAAACTTAAATTCGTCTCTTATTTTGGATTCGAAAAAAATTTCTATTTCTTCCCCGTAAATATCTTGCGAAAAATCCAATATATGAGCTTCGGCAAGCAAAGCCATATCCAAAGTTTTAAATGTAGGGCGGCGGCCCACGCTTATGACGCAATCAAAATATTTGCCTCTAAGAAAGGTTCTTCCGGCAAAAATACCTAAAGGTAAAATTTTATGCGCATCCGTTTGCAGATTGGCGGTAGGAAATCCTATTTTTCTGCCTATCCCCGCGCCTTTTATTACTCTTCCGGACAAAAAATAAGGACCGCCCAAACAAAAAGAAGCTTTTTCTACTTCCCCGTTTTTAATAAAAGAGCGTATAAGCGTGGAGGAAATTTTATGCCCGTCAAATTTTACGGATTCGGCATGAAAAAACTTAATGGAATTTTCCCGGCATTTGGCGGATAAAAAAGAATGACCGCCTTCTCTGTCTTTTCCCAAAGCAAAATCCGGACCCACGGCCAATATTTTGGTTTTATGCTTATTAAGTATAAATTTTTCAAAAAACTCCGAAGCGCTCATATTTCTTATTCTCTCGTCAAAAATAAGTTCTTCGGCTTTATCGGCGCCGCTTTTTAAAAGAAGTTTTTTTCTTTCTTCCGAAGTGGTTATAAGATTTCCTTCAAATTTTCCCGTTATATAAAACCTGGGGGGGATAGGAAAAAAAAGAACTTTGCTTATAACGGAAAGCTTCGAAGCTTCCTCTTTGAGTTTCTTAATCAAACTCAAATGACCCAAATGTACTCCGTCGAAAGTTCCTATGGTAAGAGCGCATCCGTTATGTTCGTTCATAAAGGTTTTAATAAAGAATCCGTATCGGCCGATTCGAAACTTTTCTCGTCGAAAGCGTCTTTTACGTCGTAAGGCCCTATCTTTTCTCTTCTAAGGTCTTTTAAAACCGCTTTTACTTGAGTTTTTAATCCCAATTCCTGAGCCAGAGATCTGACATAAGTACCGCTTGAACATTTTACTCTAAAAAAAAGCTCTTTTCCCGACAAATTCCAAGATATCCATTCCGTTTTAACTTTTTTTTCCAATTGAGGAACCGGCAGATTTTTTCTGGCTAATTTATAAAGCGGAACCCCGTTTTTTTTAACCGCCGAATACGGAGGAATTTTTTGTATTATCTCTCCGCTAAGAGAAAATATATGTTTTTCAATTTCTTCTTTTTTTAAATCGAAATCTGAGACTTGAGATATTACGTTTCCGGCCATATCCCACGTATCGGTTTCTATCCCGAAAAGAACGGTTCCCGAATAAACTTTGTCCATATGAAGGAATTCGCTTTGTTTTTTTGCGGCCCGTCCCGCTAAAATTATTAATAGACCGGTAGCCGAAGGATCCAAAGTTCCGGCATGGCCTATTTTTGATATGCCTAACTTCCTCCTGACTCTGTCCACCATATCGTGAGAAGTCGGACCGGAAGGCTTATCCAATAATATTAAACCCGATATTTCTTTCATTTGAATATTTCTAAAAGACGGGAAATAACTTTTTCTTCGGCCGTTTCCCAAGGCAAAGGCAGTTTGCATCCGCTGGCATTTTTATGCCCTCCGCCTCCGAAAAAAGAAGCGACTTTGCTTACGTCCATCTCGTCTTTCGATCTGAAAGTGGCCGTTACTCTGGTTTCTTCTTCCTTGAAAAGAACGCAGGCTTTTACGCCCGGTATCATCATTGCGTAATTTATTATATTTTCCGTATGCTCCGCGCGGGCGGAAAATTCTTTAAAATCCGAAAGTTTCAAAGTCATAACCGCTATTTTTCCTTTATTAAGCAGTTTTAAACTTTCCAAAGCTCTTCCGAGAAGTTTTAAAGAAGGATAAGGTTTTGTGGCGTAAATTATATCGTTTATTTTGGAAAAATCGAATTTTTCCTGCAAAAGAAGAGCGGCAATTTCATGCGTTCTGGGACTGGTAGCCGGGAAATGAAATCTTCCCGTATCGGTAACTATGCCCGTATAAAGACAGGCCGCTTCGTTTTTGTTTATTTTAAGTTTTATGTCGTAGAAAAATCTGTAAATTATTTCCGCCGTAGAAGAAGAAGAACCGTCCAGTATGTTTATATCGCCGTAAAGCTGCGCGGTTTTATGATGATCTATATTTACTACTTTTGAACATTCGGCTAAAAATTTTTCTATGTCTCCCGCTCTTTTGGGAACCGAGCATTCGAAAAGAACGGCGGTACAATTTTTAGGTATTCTTGATGGTAAAACTCTTTTTATCTTTTTTATTCCGTCGAGGAAAAAAAGATTGGACGGAATAGGATCTTGCGAGAAAAGAAATACTTTTTTGCCCAACCTTTTCAAAAGAGAGTAGAAAGCCAGCATGGAGCCTATAGCGTCTCCGTCGGGATTTAGATGAGGAGCAAGAAAAAAATTATCCCCGCTTAAAACAGTTTCTTTTAGTTTTTCAAATTCTTCTTCAATTTTAGGGAGTCTCGGGCTTTTCATTTTCTTTCTCCGAATTTATCTTTCTGAGTATTTCTTCTATTCTGCCCGCCCTTTGAGGAGTCGAATCGAAACAAAAGCTTATATTGGGAATTATCTTAAGCTTAAGTCTTTTTCGCATCGAATTTTTTATTTCTCTTGAAAAACTTTCTATTATCTTAAGATTTTCTTCTTCGGTTTTAGACGAGCCGAAAACCGAAAAATATACTTTCAAAGCTTTGCCTTCGTCCGATATTTCCACTCCGGTAACGGTAAATAAACCGTCGCTTTTAAGTTCGTGTTTATCTCTTAAAACGAAGTTTACTTCCGAAAGGAAAAGGGAGGAAAGTCTTTCGTTGCGGTCAAACATTAAGTCTCCTCAGCTTTTCTTCTTTTACATAGATTTGTATCTCGTCTCCGACATTAAAATCCGAAAAACCGGAAATTAAAATTCCGCATTCGAATCCTTTTTCGACTTCTTTGACATCGTCTTTAAAACGCTTAAGACCGCTTATCTTAGCGTCGGCGACAACTTGGGAGTTTCTTATAATTTTGGCAAAAGCGCCTCTTACGGCTTTGCCTTCTCTGACTATGGAACCGGCTATCTTGCCGGAACTTAAGTCGAATATTTGCTTTATTTCCGCTTTGCCTATTACCGTATCTACTATTTCGGGCTCAAGCATTCCGCTCATCGCGGCTTTTAATTCTTCGAGCAAGTCGTATATTATGGAATAAAGTCTTATTTCCACTCCGGCTTTTTCGGCTTCTTCTTTTATTCTGTTTTCCGCGTCGACATGAAAGCCGAATATGATGGCATTTGAAGCCTTTGCCAGCATCACGTCCGATTCGGTAATATCGCCTATTCCCGAATGTAAAACATGTATGGCGACTTCGGGATTGCTCAGCTTTTCCAGAGAATCTTTTATGGCCTGCATCGAGCCGTAGACGTCCGCTTTAAGGACTATGTTAAGCATTTTGAGAGTTTTTTGATCCACTTGAGATTTAAGAGAAAGCAAAGAAACATTCTTTTGATGTATCAGTTCTTCTTGTTTTTTATGCATTCTTCTCGTTTCCGAAATATGTCTGGCTTCTCTCTCATTTTCCACAACCTTAAAAATATCGCCGGCTCCGGGAACATCCGTTCCCACGCCCAAAAGCTCGGCGGGGAAAGCGGGAGTAATAGATTCTATTCTTTGCCCCCTGTCATTTATCAAAGCTCTGACTTTGCCGTAAGAAGTTCCGACTATGAAAGGATCTCCTATTTTTATCGTACCTTTGGTACATATTATGGTAGCCAGTACGCCTTTTTTTGCGTCTTTTCTGGCTTCTATGACTATGCCCTGACCGAGTCTGTCGGGATTGGCTTTTAATTCCATTATTTCGGCCTGTATGTGAACTATCTCCAAAAGTTTGTCCAAGTTAAGTTTTTTCTTAGCCGATATTTCAACCATCGGAACTTTGCCGCCCCAATCTTCCGGAATAAGTCCGTAATTGGAAAGCTGATTCTTTACGTTTTGAGCGTTAGCCGTAGGCAGATCTATCTTGTTTAGAGCGACTATTATCGGCACATTTGCCGCTTTGGCATGATTTATGGCTTCGACTGTTTGAGGCATAACGCCGTCGGCCGCAGAAACTACTATTATTACTATGTCGGTCACCTTGACGCCGTGGGCTCTCATCGCGGTAAAAGCCTCGTGGCCCGGAGTATCCAAAACCGTTATATATCCTTTTTCGGTTTTAACTGTATAAGCGCCTATATGCTGAGTTATTTGTCCCGCTTCCGTATCGACTACGTTAGAGCTTCTCAAAGCGTCCAAAAGAGTAGTTTTACCGTGGTCCACATGTCCCATTATTGTTATTACCGGAGGTCTCGGTTTGAGTTTTGCCGGGTCTTCTTTTTCTTCCGTCTCTTCTACTTTTTCGTCGGAATATAAAGGAACCATTTCAAGGTCGTAGCCGTAATCCATTGCGGCAAGTATGGCCGTATCCGGATCGAGCCTTTGGGTTATTGTGGCGAAAACTCCCATACCTATCAATTTCTTTATTAAATCCGCCGGCTTTATTTCCATTTTTTCGGCCAACTCTCTTACCGTAACCTGAGTGGAAACTTGAAGTTTTTTAAGATCCTGTTTTATTTCTATTTTAGGAGCTTCTTCTTCTTTTTTAGGCTGCTCCTGTTTAACGGGTTCGGGCTTTGACTCGGCGGGTTTTGGAGCTTCCTGCTTGCTTTTTGACGGAGCTTGCTGTTTATGCTTGTGGGGATGAGAAGGAGAATCCGAAGGGCTTATGGTATATGTTTCAAATTTTGCCTCTTCCTTCTTTTCTTCTTTTACCGGTTCTTTCGCTTCTTCTTCTTTTTTTTCTTCTTCCTTTTGAACTGGAGTTTCGGGTAAAACGCCGGCTTTTTTAAGTTTTGCTTTTTCCAGCAAAGCTTTTCTCTTGGCGGCCTTTTCGTCTTCGCTTAAAGTTTTTTTGACCGCTTTCTTTTCCGATGTTTTGGGCTCTTCGGGTTTTTGAGTTTGTTCTTCCGGTTTGTCTTCTTTTTTTTCTTTGCTTTTTTTAGCCTTCGCTTTTTCCAATAAAGCTTTTCTCTTTGCGGCTTTTTCTTCTTCCGTCAAAGTTTTCTTAGAAGCTTTGGGAGTTTCTTCCTTTTTCAAATTTTTTTCTTCCTTATCTTTTTTTGT
>JAAYVI010000094.1 GCA_012517235.1 Elusimicrobiota bacterium
AAAAAACGGCGCCGACATAATAAGAATAAATTTTTCTCACGCTTCTTTTGACTTCGCCGAAAAAGCTTTAAACGAAATCAAATCCGCCAATAGAGATCTTAGGAGAGATGTAAAAATTTTGGCGGACTTAAAAGGCAACAGAATAAGAGTGAAAGGGATAAAATCTCCTTTTTTACTATCTAAAAATAAAATCGTTCGAATAGGGACCGATTATTCAAAAGAAAAAAATACCGACATATTATTCGACTACTTAGGAAATTTTTTAAAAGTAAAGACGGGAGACAGAATTTTCATAGAAGACGGTAAAATAGAACTTAAAGTTATAGAGATCGGCAAATATTTCTTAAAAGCGAGATCTTTAAGCGCGGGAGAAATAAAAAATTCAAAAGGCGTAAACTTTCCGGATACGGATTTGGATTTTCCGAACTTAAGCGAAGAAGACAAAGAAGACTTAAAGTTCGTATTGAATAACGATTTTTCTTATATAGCTCAATCTTTTGTCAGAAACGAAAAAGACATAAAAACGATAAGAGAAATCTCAAAAAAATCAAAATTTAAACCCAAGATAATAGCTAAAATAGAAAATAGGCAAGCCGTAGAAAATTTAAGAAAAATAATATCCGCATCAGACGGAGCGATGGTAGCCAGAGGAGATTTGGCAATTTCAACCGATTTCTATAAGGTCCCTATTCTTCAGAAGAAAATAATAGCCGAAGCAAAATCTCAAAATAAATTTACAATAATAGCGACACAAATGCTCGAAAGTATGACTTATAATCCTCTGCCGACGAGAGCCGAAGCTTCAGACGCGGCAAATGCGGTATTCGACAAGGCGGAATTTGTTATGTTATCGGGAGAAACGGCGGCAGGAGCATATCCGTCTCAAAGCGTAAAAGCGTTAAATCTAATAATTAAAGAAGCGGAAAAATATCTTAGAGAAAATGGCGGAAAAATTTAATTTCGAACCCGGAGATTTTTTTTCAAAAGAAATAAATTCTCAAATAAAAGAAGGGGAAATTGCGGCGAGAATTTTCGCCCAGCATTGCGATCTATACGAGGCTTCCGATATCGAAGGCAATAATATACTGCTTTCTTTTTCCGGAAAATTAAAAAAAGAAATCACAAACCCGGCTTTAAAACCCATAGTCGGAGATTGGGTCATAGCCTACGCCGACGGAAATATAAACAGAATAAAAAAAGTTTTGCCGAGAATTTCCGTAGTAAAAAGAATTTGGAAAGAAAAAAGAGAACAAATTCTCGCGGTTAACTGTTCTTTAATTTTAATAGCAAATTCCGCCGATAAGACATTTTCTATTTCGAGACTAAAAAAATATGCCGCGCTTGCCGAAAATTCCGGACTGCCGTATGAAATAATTTTGACTAAAAAAGATCTGTCTTTAAATTCCGACGATATCGTAAAAAATACGGAATTTGAATTTAAAAAAACGCCTTTTTTAATAAATTGCCTCGACGAATCCGACGCTAAAAAACTTTTTTCCGCCTTAAAACCGAAAGAAACATCTTTGCTTTTAGGCCCCAGCGGCTGCGGAAAATCCACTTTAATAAATACTTTATGTTCCGATTATATAATGAAAACATCCGCCGTAAGAGAAAAAGATTTTAAAGGCAGGCACACGACTACGGTTCGCAGAATAGTGCCTATTCCAAACGGACATTTCATAACCGATATTCCGGGAATAAAACTCATAGAAGAATCCGTGCCCGATAGCATCGGGATCTTTTCCTTAATAGAAGAAATCGCTCTTAAATGCAGATTTTCAGATTGCCGTCATGACAGCGAACCCGGCTGCGCGGTAAAAGAAGCCGTAGAGAAAGGTGAGATAAGCGCGCAAATATACGATTCCTGGATTAAACATTTAAAAAAAGGCGGTTAAATTTATGTTCAAAAAACATTTTCAAAGAGCCGAAAGAGTAAAAAACGATTCGGTAATGGAAGTTTTCGATTCTTCGGGGAAAGTTTTGTCTTGGTCGGCCAGATTGTCGGACTATTCCTCTACGGGAGCGGCTTTTTTATCCGATAAAGATTTGGCTCCGGGAGAAGAAATAAAAGCCGGCATAAGAATTTTTGGGAAAGGATATTTCAAAATAACCGGGAAAATAGTAAGAAAAGAAAAAAAAGACAGTTTAAATTTTTATGCTATAAAATATTCCGCCATAGAACAAGAATTTCCTACCGGAGAAAAGAAAAAATTTGAGGGAAATTTATAAACCTTTTAGTTTGCTAAAATATAATAGTGAAAAAGCTTCATATCATAACTTACGGATGCCAAATGAACGAAGACGATTCCCAGCGTTTGGCTCAATTATACGCCTTAAAAGGCTATGAAATATCCGATAACCGAGAAGACTCGGATCTGGTAATAATAAATTCCTGCACGGTTCGTCAGCATGCGGAAGACAAAGCAGTAAGCGAGCTTGGACGGCTTAGGAAATGGAAAAAAGCCAAACAAGGCAGGAAAATAATATTTGCCGGATGCGCCGCCCAAAGACTCAAAAAAGACTTAAAAAAAAGATTTCCTTTTTTAGATTCCGTAATAGGCGCAAAAGATTATAAAGATTTATTCTCGCGGCAAGACTCAAAAATTTTATCTCAATATCCTCAAGCAAAAATATTTAACTCTCCGATTTCCGATTATTTGACTATAATGCGCGGATGTTCGATGAAGTGCTCCTATTGTATCGTGCCCGCGGTAAGAGGTCCGGCCGTTTCTTCGGATTTTGAAGAAATATTAAATTCTGCAAAAAACAAAGTATCAACGGGGATAAAAGAGCTAATTTTACTCGGACAAACCGTAAACTGTTACAAAGATCGAGAGAAAAATAAAACCTTTACCGATTTGCTGAAAGCTTTATCCGAAATAGACGGACTTGAGAGAATAAAATTTATGAGTCCTCATCCTCTTTTCTTTACAAAAGATTTTTTTGATCTTTTTTCCAAGGAAAAGAAAATTTCAAGACACATACATTTGCCGGTTCAAAGCGGCTGCGATAAGGTATTGTCGGCCATGAAAAGAGGATATAAATGCGCGGATTATTTGCAAATAATCGAAAAATTAAGGAAAGCCGACGATAGCGTTTCGATTTCTACGGATTTTATAGTAGGTTTTCCCGGGGAAACTCAAAAAGACTTCGAAGAAACGCTGAAACTGGCGGAAAAAGCGAAATTTTCCTTCGCCTTTTGCTTTAAATACTCGCCTCGAACCGATAAACCTTCGGATATAAGCGACATAAGCGATTTACAAATGTCAAAAAGACTTTCTATCCTTTTGGAAAAGGTAAAAGAAATTTCAAAGAAAGTTTTTGAAGGAAGAATAGGCAAAACGGAAGAGGTTTTGGCCGAAAAGGAAAACTACGGGAAGACATCTTCGGGTTTTAATTGTGCTATAATAGATAGTAGAAAAGTTAAAGCCGGAGAAAAAGTTCAAGTAAAAATAGAAAAAACGGCCGGCAATAAATTATACGGGAAGGTCTTAAAATGAAAAAAGAAAAAGCTATTTTCAAAGAAAGAAGAAAGCATGTTCGCTTACCGATGCTTCACGGCATACTCGAGCCCGTTGAAATACAATTTTTTTCCAAGACTTCCGACGGTAAAATAAAGCCTCAGCCGGCCATACTTTCCGACCTTTCCGCCGGCGGGATGAGACTTATAACTTTTCTCGAACCTCCTCATTCCAAAGAAATAAATATTATTTTGAAATTAGAAGGGCTCGACGAAGTTCCGGTAACCGGAAAAATTTCATGGGTCAAGCAGAAAGGCGAAGTATTCATGACCGGCATAGCTTTTCTCTCGATATCAAAAGCCAATCAAAAGAAAATCAACGAAATGGCGGAGGACTATTCAGACTGCGATACCAGGATAGCGCTTAAACTTCCGGAATCCTGCGTCGAGAGCTGCAAAGCTCACGGTCTTTGCAATAAGCCTCAAAAAGACGATACGCTTTTTAAATAAATGTTTTTTGATCCTTCGGGGAAAAAACCAATAGTCATAATGGGAGCAAACGCTTCCGGTAAAACGGCCCTTTCTTTATTAATCGCAAAACAAGCCGGCGGGGAAATATTATCCGCCGATTCCAGGCAA
>JAAYVI010000095.1 GCA_012517235.1 Elusimicrobiota bacterium
AAGAACGCCCAATGCGCCTATGACATACTTGTTCATAGCCGAAGAAATAAGTATGTCCGCGCTGGCTCTGGAAACCAAAAGATCTATTACCCCGACTATTTCTCCGCCTACCGTAAGAGGTATGGCTACTTCGTAAAAAGGCTGTTTGGGAACCGGCTGAACTTTAGGTTTATACGATTTTAAAGCGTCGGCCAAAGCGCCGGTAAGAGGCGGAATATCCTTTGAGTATTCGTCGTAAGAAATTCCTATAAATCTTGCTTCCCTATGCCAGCGTATTACTCCGAATCTGTTCATATAGAGAACGGAAGTTATTCTTTCGTCCTTCGATAAAGTTTCGGCCATAGTATTATATTCTTCGAAGGTTATTGTTTTTGGATTTTTTATTAAACCGTCGCGCAAAGTAGGCGCATAAATTTTGACGGTATCTATTATATCTAACTTTAATTTTTCGTCGAAGGTCCATTTAAAAAGGTTATAGTAAAATACTCCTCCGAGGGCCATTACATAAATTCCTATGCCGGTAAACCATAAAAGCCATTTCGCGGTTAGTCTCATATAAATATATTTTACAATTTCTTTGTTAAGAAAATGTTAGATAAAAATTAAAAAAATCATTGTCCGCCCGACATTATCTGCTCTATTCGCTTAAGAGCGGAATCTATGTCGGTATTTGTCGGATCCAATTGTTTGGCTACGGTAAATTCGTCTCTGGCTTTTTGATAATTGGAATTTTGAAATTCTTTTAATCCGTTAAGATAATGCTGCTGAGCGGCCATTTTATTTTGCTCTGTTATTTTCTTTTGTTTTACCGAGTCTTCGTCTTCCGTGCTCTGGCCCATCATCTGCTTTTTCTTCTTTTCTTCTTCCTGTTTCTTTTTCTTTTCTTCTTCCTCTTTTGCTCTCCTCGCCGCTTCTTCTTCTCTGCGTTTTTTCTCTTGCTCTTCTTTGGCAATTTGAGCTTTTGCGGTATTTACAAGCTTATCTATATAAGAAACGCTGTCGGAATAAGGTCTGGCCTTATTCCATTCCGCTATGGCCGAAGAATAATTTTTCTTTGCGTAAAGCGTCTTGCCTTTTTCTATAAAACCGTTTTCTATTTCTTTTTTAACTTCCCTGAAAAGTTTATTGGCTTTATTGTCGCCGGGATTTATCTGCATGGCGCTTTGAAGCATTTTATAAGCGTTCTGCACGTCGCCTTTTGCGTACACCTCCAAGGCGGCTTTAAGTTTTTCGTTTAAAAGATGATTTCTCAGCTCTTCTTCGAGAGCGGATATTCTTGAAACTATTTTTTCTTCTTTCGGCTTTATGCTTAAAGCGTTGTAATAACTGTTTAAAGCGTCTTTAAGATTTCCTTTTTTATATTCATCGTCGCCCTGATTTATATAATATTCCGCCAAATCCTCTTTCATTTTACCAAGCCAATATTTTGCTTTTATGTTGTTGGGAGACAACTTCACGACCTCGCTCATTTGCTTATGAGCTTTGAGGACTTCTCCCTGCTGATATAAAGAAAGAGCTTCTTTAAATTTATCTTCTATCATCACTCTTTCCGAGTATTTCGGATTTGAAGACCCGCGAAGATTGTCGCTTGCTTCTCTTAGCATTCTTGCGTCGTCGAAAGAAGGATCTATGCTTAATATTCTGGCGGCCATATCTCTGGCGCTTTGATAATCTCCCGCTTTATAAAGCTCGTATGCGTTTTCGTATATGCTTTGAAGCATGCTGTATTGAAGTTTTTGCTTTTCAAGCTGAACCGTATCTAAAAATTTTTTCTTTTCTTCCAGGTCGCTTAACTGTCCTAATCCGACTTTCTGCATATTTAGAAAAAGAGATTCCTCGCCCTGCGTTCTTTTTGCTATTTCCGCTTGAGAAAAAGAAACGCTTATTATGATTAAATAAAAAATGTTTTTCATAAAACCTCCCCTTTAAAAGGGTAATCCCTGCTTGAAAAGATCGTAAACAACCGGCGACAAAAGTAAAAGAAAAACAGTCGGGAATATAAACAAAAACAAAGGTATAAGCATTTTAGTAGACGCCTGAGCGGCAAGTTGTTCCGCTCTGTTTAAACGTCTAAATCTCATATCGGTAGAAAAATTTCTAAGCAAATCGACCAAACTCGTTCCCAATTCGTCGGATTGAATAACAAGTCCGGAGAAAGATCTTATCTCCTGAAGTCCGGTTCGCGCAGCCAATCTCCTCAAAGCGTCTCTTCTCGAATATCCCAACTGGACTTCGTTTATCATTTTCTCAACTTCTTTTTCCAACTCGCCTTTTTTGGGAGATATCTTAACTATTTTATCGAAAGCGGTCATATAGTCTAACCCGGATTCTATCATTAAAGCCGCAAGATCGACAAAAGAAGGAAAACTTCTAAGTATATCGTCTTGTCTGACTCTTATTTTTGAACTATACTGCAGATCCGGAATTATAAATGCTATCGGCGCCATAAGAAAAACCAAAGGCTCTTCTACTATTAAGAAAAGTCCCACCGGCACCACAAAAGCGAGTATTTCCTTAAAATGTAAAAGCTTGAGCGGATCCATGTTTTCCGGTTTACCCAGAAGAGTATGCATGTTTTCAAGTTTTTTATCCAAACCCAAAATTCTCGCGAAAAAATAATCTACCTTATCGAAAAAACTTCTATTGGGATCGATTCTTGCGAAAGGCGAGATTTCTTTTCCTTCCAAATCGCTTATGTCGGAAATCGGAGAAGCCTTCTGTTCCGGAGGAGTAAAAAATCTCTGCACGGCCACAAAAGCAGCGATAGATCCGCCGAAAGAGAGGACAAAAAGTATTATTTTCTCTACGCCCATCCTTCCTCCGAATTAAACTCTAATCTTACCCAAAGAAGAAACCATTTTCATTCCCATTCCCATAAGCATCAAAGCCACCGTTATTACCGCTATGCCGGGACCGGAAGTATAAAAGTTAATCATCATTTCCGGCTGGAACATAAACATTACCGATACGAGTATGAAGGGAACTATGGCGACAACTATGGCCTGTATCTTCTGCTGGGCGGTAAGAGCTTTGGTTTTTTGGTCGAGTTTGGATTCTTCTCTTATGTCCAAAACTATTCTTTCGAAAACTTTGGTTAGATTTCCGCCTATCTGTCTTTGAAGCACTATGGCCCGCACCATATACGAAAGCATTTTACTGGCAACTCTTTCTTCCATAACGCCCAGAGCTTTTTCAAAAGGCATACCCAGTTGATAATTTTTTATCACCAAAGCAAATTCGTCCGAAATGGGCGGCAAAAGGTCTTTTGAAACCATTTCAAAACCCTGAACTATATCCAGGCCCGATTTTAAAGCGTTGGACATCAATATTAAAGCGTCCATAAGCTGAGCGTCGACTTTTCGGCCTCTCTGAAACTTCATAAAATTCAAATATATATTCGGCATTCTAAAACCCAACATAACTCCGACAATCAGTAAAAAGAAGAAAATAAGTATATTCATGGTCATAAGACCCAGAATACCGAATACTACCATAGGCGTAAAAATTAGATATTGTATTTTTATATCCAAGAATTGTCTTGAAAAAGCCTCTTTCCAGACTTCGAGCTTATTTCTATAATCGTTCATCATCTTGGAGTTTTGGTCGAAATTAAGAGCGAAAAACAATTGAACGGCGAAGAAAATCAATATTATCCCGACAAGAGAAAATATGTTTCTTAATACTTTGGCAAAACTCGATTCTTTTTCCGGAGGAGCGTAAATGCGCGGGGGTCTTAAAACCACGCTGAAATTATCTTGAGCCAAAACCGATATGGCCGTCACGGCTTGAGCGTATTGTTTGGAATTTGAACTTGAAATGGAATCCGCTATGCTTTCCATTTCCTTTAAAATAAGATTCATTATGGCAAGCATAGTCCTGCCTCTGCCGTTAAAAGAATCGCCCATGACTCTGGCTCTGTAAAGTCTGTCCAAAGACATTTGATAGCGTATTTTTATATCCGAGTATTCTTTAACAAGCAAGGCCGGCTGTATTCCCGCTCCGCCTTTTTCCGGCGGAAAAGTTTTTTTGGTAACTTCCAAAAATTCAAAAAGAACGGATATGGAAACCTGCCAGAGCTGAGCTTCCGAAATTTCGCCTTCTTCCGGATCGCGCCACACTTTTTTAGCCGTCATATTCGGCAATACTTCGTCGAACCATTTAGGCATTATATATCTGACATTGTTTCCTGCGCATTTAAAACTATGATCGGTTATACTCGGTTTTCTATTCGGAGAAAGATAATAGTATAGAAGCTGCATTTTTACCGAAGCGCATTCCACCTGATCCATTTGCGAATTGCTTAAAACGGCGGCCTTGGCCGAAACGGAAAAAAAGAATAAAACAAATAAAATTTTCACCGTTTTCATTGTCCCATCCTCTGCTTTTTTTGTTCTTCCGTCCAAAACAGGTCTATGGGTATTTGTATTCCGTGAGTTTTGAAATCCTGATAGAATTTCGGCGGCTCTCCCGTTGCGGTAAAATATCCCTGGACCTTGCCGTTTTCGTCTATGCCCGTTTGAACGTACTTAAAAATTTCGTGTATTAAAATCTGATTTTCGTCTCTGCCGGTTATTTCCGTTATTGAAGTTATTTTCCTGCTGCCGTCGGAAAATCTGGTAAGCTGAACTATCATGTGAACGGCGCTGGCTATCATTTCTCTCAAAGCCCAAATCGGCAAATCGGCTCCGGCCATAAGACACATGGCTTCCATACGGGTCAAAGCGTCTCGAGGAGTATTGGCGTGTATGGTAGCCAAAGAACCTTCGTGACCGGTATTCATAGCCTGAAGCATGTCCAAAGCTTCGGCGCCGCGGACTTCGCCGACCACTATTCTATCGGGTCTCATTCTTAAGCAGTTTTTTACCAAATCTCTTATCGTAACTTCGCCTTTCCCTTCGATATTTGGCGGTCTCGATTCCAGGCGGACCCAATGATCCTGCTGCAATTTAAGTTCGGCGGTATCTTCGACGGTTATTATTCTTTCGTCTTCCGGAATATAACTGGAACACATATTAAGAAAAGTGGTTTTACCGGTACCGGTACCGCCGGAAATTATTATGTCTTTTCTAAGCTTTACGCAAGCTTTGATAAATTCTACGGCATTTCTGCCTATGCTTCCTTTTTTAATAAGGTCTTCGTCGGTTAAAGGTTTTGCCGAAAATCTTCTTATGGTAAGAGTCGGGCCCGAAACGGCCAAAGGAGGAATTATGGCATTAACGCGGGAACCGTCTTTTAATCTTGCGTCCACAAGAGGCACCGACTCGTCTATTCTTCTGCCTAAGGGAGCGACTATTCTTTTCATGACCTGTATTATCTGTTCGTCGTCTCTGAATTTATGTTTGGTAAGAATAAGTTTTCCCGATTTTTCTATATAAACTTTATCCGCCGCGTTTACCATTATTTCCGTGACCGTTACGTCTCTCATTAATTCTTCCAGAGGTCCCAGTCCCAAGATCTCGTCGAGCAGCTCGCTTATAAACTTGCTTCTCTGCTCTCTGGTTAAAGTCATTTGACTTTCTTTCTGCAAAAGACCGTTTATTATCGAATCTACCTTTTTTCTTATCTCTTGATTTCCGGCCGAATTATCCGCTATTTTTATTCTCTCCGTTTCCAAAGCCGAAACCACGTCTTTATGAATTTTCATTTTTAAATCTTCCCAAAAAGGCGGAACATCCACTCTTTTGGCCGATGTTTGAACCGGCGAAGCGGAGGCGGACGGAGCCGAAAATTCGTTACTTCTCTCCAGAGGTCTCCAGAGCAAATCCGCGCCGTGAGACATATCCGAAGAAGACAGTTGAGAACTCCATTCTTTTTCCGTAGGCTGAACTTCGTTTAATCGTCCCAAAAGTATTCTTAAAATTTTAACCCACTGAGTTTCCGGATTTTCGACTATCAGAATTTTGTTTTGATTTGCGCAGGCCGGAAGTTCGTCCTCCCAGGGCATAAAAGCAAGTATATCTTTTCCCAACTGCTTAAAAAATTTCTCAACTTCTTTGGGAGATAAGGCTCCGGGCATATCGTAAAGATTCGCTATGACCTCAAATTTTGTCAAAGGGAAATGCATCTCGTTTATATCCCTAAAAACATTCGCCGTGGCATTTAGAGAATTAACATTGGAATTAGTAACCCAAAAAATCAAATCCGAAACGTCAAAAGAAAAAAACTGCATGGGAAAATACGGGTCCACGTCTATGAAAATATCGAAAGACTGAGAAATTTTAGATAAGAGAGGACTTATTATGTCGGAAGACATTTTGGCTATTTCCGTTCTTTTTCTTGCCAAAGGGAAAACGCCTACGTCATATTGATTGAAAGGTATTTTACCTTTTAAAAGCATGCCGGCCGCGGAAAGAGATTCCCGCCCCAAACTTCTAAGAACTTCGGCCATAGTCGGCGGATTTAAACCCAATATTTTATCGTGCTCATATCGGCAAAGATGATCCATCGGAACTATTAAAACCTTTCTTTTTTGATAATGCGCCCAGGCTAAGGCCAGGTTTATACAAAGCGAAGTCTTGCCCACGCCCTCTTTGGGCCCGGTGAAGGTTATTATTCTGTTTGCCGAAGAGTTATCCATTTTATTTTATTATTTCAAAAGTTACGAACAAAAACAAAGATCCCTGTTCTTCCACAACGTCTTTATAACTGAAAAGAGCTCCTATCAAAGGTATGCTTCCCAAAATCGGAACCTTGTTTCTCGAAACGTTTCTCGTACTTTTTTTAAGTCCGCCTATAACCAGAGTTTCTCCGCTTTTAAGTTCCACTTCGGTCTGTATTTGTCTTGTAGTCATGGAAGGTATGGAAGTTCCCGATACGACTACGGTTTTGGAATAGTCCGCATTGGAAACCTCCAATGCTATTTGTACGTCTACGGTATCTTTTTTGTCCGGCACTATGGTAGGCAGAACCTGAAGTATGACGCCGTATTTTTTAAATTCCGCGCCTACGCCCTGATTATTTGAATAAGGAATCGGTACTTCGCCTCCGACGGTAAAATTTGCCTGAGTTCCGCTTTTTGCCACAACTTTCGGATTGGATAAAAGCTGAGCTTTTCCTTCCGTTTCCAAAAGTTTAAGAGAAGTGCTAAGCTGAGTCTTTCTTTCAAAATTTCCGACCGTAAGTATTCCCGGTATGCTTTTTTCGCTGAAATCAAAAAACTGGTTCCACGAAAAACCGTTGGTTTTTTGAACGGACCCGCTTATTTCCACTATATCCGCGCTAACCGCCACCATTTGACCTTGAGAATAAACCAAGGCCGGCGCCGCAAACAATAAAGCGGTTAAAAAACTTTTTCTCATATATCCTCCGGCTCCTATTTTATCAGCTTCTTAAAGCTGGCTATTTCCAAAAAGTGGACTTCTACGTCTCCCAGACCTCTTACCACCACGCTTAAGTCCCCGTTTTTCAGAGAAAGAGCCAAATATTGACTTTCTATCGGATTTAAAGCCAAACTCAAAGATCCTTTATCGCTGAAAGCGTTCGCCGCGGCTTCTTGTTTCTCTTTTTGCGCGGCCATTGAAGCGTTAAGCCCCTGTCCCAAATTCGTACCGACGCCCAAAACCAAAACATTTTGAAGTATGGTAGCGGTAACTCTTTCCTTTTTTCCGTCGGCCATTACGGCTTCGAAAGTCACAAGAATATCTACCCTGTCTCCCGGTTTTACCAATCTGGTAAGATCGCTGTCTATGGGCAAAACGGCTCCTCTAAGACCGGGAGGTACTTTAACGCTAAGTCCGGCTTCCGGGCTTAAGGCTAATAAAGCCGACTGGGTAACTTGATTTCCTTTTGGTATTCTTATAGCGGAAACCAAATTAACGACCATTTTTATATCGCTGGCATTTCTTACTTCATAAGCGTCTTTCTGTATGTATCTTCTCGGTATTTCCTGAAGTTCGACCAAATCTTCTTTTATTATCGTTCTTGCCGGTAAGTCGTATTTGGCAACAAGCACCTGCGCGATTTCGTAGTTTTTAGCCATTTCCTTTTCCTTGCTCGATAAAAGCCACCAATAAATAGTGGCCGCAAAGAAGGCGAGTATCAGAGGTAGAAGGACTCCTTTCTTTTCCATAGCTTTTCTCCTTATCTTAAATTATATCCGTCCTTTGTTAAATCCTTGTTAAATAAATATAAATTTTCCTTTATAAACTTGAGCTCTTAAAAATCGGTTTTTCTATCGGCATCCTTACCGTAACTCTTATTTTCTTTATATGCGCGCTTCTCGGCGGATCGGCTAAAAAAAAATTAGGCCCCGGCAAAGCAAGCCTCACCGGATAAATAAGAGTCACCACATAATCCTCGTTTCTATGAGAACCTCCAGTCTGAGGATCGTCGGCCGTATAATCTATGGAAGTTATCAAAGTCACTTGATTACAGTTCTTAAACATCTCGCACATAACGGCTTTTAGTTTCGTATCCACATTCTTCGAAGCGGTTTCGTCTTTTTCTCCGCCCAAAGGTCCAGCAAGCAAAGATCCTATTCTTGCCAGCTCGTAAGCCGCATGATTTACCACTATTATTTTATGAGCCAGAAGACCGACTTCCATTATGAAAAAGAGCATAAGGAAAAATATCGGCAAAACCAAAAGAAGCTCCACCGTTACCTGAGCTTGCCTTGCTTTTGACTCGATAAAAACCTTAAAACTTTTAAAACTCATATTTTTTACAAAATAAAACACCTTCCGGCTTTATAAGCCGGTTAATAAAAAAAGCGAGGCAGAGAACTTAATTGCTGTTGCCGCCGCTGGAACCCAATGAACCGGCCGCGCCGGAAATAAGGTTCTGTATCTGCCCGAAAAGGCCCGGCATCGCTTTCTTCATCAAAGCGCCTACGATGAGAACGAAGCCAACTATGGCCGACAACATAAGCAAATATTCAACGGTATTTTGGCCTTTTCTATTTTTGAAGTACTTATTCATTTTCCCTCCGTAAAATTTTTATTTAGACAATATTAATTTAATTATATAAAAAAAACAAGTAAAACAAACTTATTTATAACTTTGTATATAAGTCCTTACTATAACTTTACCGCCGGATTTAAAAGCGTCGGCCACCGCCCATTGAAGAGATCTATACATTATCACGAATACCGCCAACATCGCCACCGTGACAAGTATATATTCGACTACCGTTTGTCCTTTTCTTTTATTGCTTATCATATCAAAACTGAATCTTAACGGTAAATTGAGAACTTTTGCCCAAAGATCCGAAAGGCACCATCGAATAATCGAAGCTATACACGCTGCCGAAAGCTTGAGCGGTATATATTCCCAAACCGAAAGACCATCCGCTTATATTATTAAGCCCCAAAGTATCCAATGTTTTATCGTCGTAGTTTTTACCGTAATCGACGGTATCGCTGTATCCGGTTCTTAAAACCACTTTTCCTACTTGAAGTACCTCTTCCGGAATGGCAAATTCTATTCCTAATCCGGTTTTAGCTTTGGAGTCGGTAAATTTTTTCTGATCTACGGTAGCCAGAAGAAAAGGATTAAATTTCCACGTAAGACCGTATCTCTGCACTCCCACAACCTTGCTTTTACTACCGGTATTTTGAGAAGCCCATCCCAGAGACAATTTTCTCGACAGCCTCAGCAAAGCGCCCATATCGTAAACCGTGTTTTTATTTTGAGTCGAATAATTATCTTCGTTTATCATCTTAACGGCCGCTCCCAAAGAAAATCTCTCCAAGAAAAAACTCTTTGCCAATGCGAAAGATCCGTAAATATGTCTTACCTTTATATCGGAAGAATTTAAAGGTATTCCCGAAGAGTCTCTGGCGTCGAATCCGTCCATGCCGAACCATGCCAAATTAAAGCCTATTACGCTTTGTCCTATAGGTTCGACGTAAGAAACATATTTTCCCGAATAATCGGCGAACCAGTTCAAGTATGAAAAATTAAATTCTCTCATCTGGCTTAAAGCTATGCCGGCCGGATTTACGCTCATAGCGTCGGATCCTTCCAGATACGAGACCCCGTTATTGCCCAGACCTTGAAGCTTGGCCGAACCGGCCGGTATTTTCATAAAAGCCGAACCTCCGGTACCGGCGGAATTGTCGGCCGCAAAAGAAAAGCAAGCGCAGGCAGTAAAGATCAAGAAAGTTAAAATTTTATTTTTCATATTTACCTCTTATCCTTTCCCTATTAAGGGATAAGAATCTTCTTCCTTATTTGACAAATATCTTTTGCGCCGCCTGTAGCTTCGTATCTGAGTACCGCTATATAAACTCCCGACGCAACCTGTTTGCCGGCGGAATTTTTCTTATCCCAAACAAAGCCGTCATTGGGACCGCAAACACCGGTACAATTTACATAACTGTCGCCGGCCAAACCTGTAAAGTCCTTAGAATAAACCCTGTCGCCGGCCAAATTATAAATTTTAAGAGACACATTTCCTAAGGACGGAACATATATTACGAATTTGCCGTTTGTTCCGACATAAGGATTGGGTTTGAAAAAAGTCTGTTTTTCAAACTCGTCGCAAAGATCGCCTACGGCTGTTTTGACTACCGGCAAATTTGAAACTATGACATCGTCGGCCAAAGGCGCGCCGGCGGAATAATTTCCGGTTACGCTGTCTATGGCATTAGTATCGGTGGATGCGTAAACTTTGAAAACATAGTTTCCGTCCGGGACTCTGTTTAATGTCAAGTCGGTACCGTCCCAATATTCGTTAATCTGAGTTCTGGCGGGTCTAACTCCCACTATTCTTTTGACCAGAGAACTTGATTCGGGCGGCACGGCATTTCCGAAAGAGTCGAAAGTAGTACCGGGCTTATAAATTTTTGTTACTACTTTCATAGGTTCGGAAACCTGATAACTTATAACCGCAGGATTTTCCAAAGTCAAAGGCGCTATGGACACGTCATAAATCCTAAGCGGGAAAACGTCTATGGTCATTTGAACCGTAGTAACGGCTACCATTTTAGTTGAAATATCTCTTGCCACTATCCTCACATTATAAGGTCCGGGTGTTATATACGAACCGTCGTCTCTTTTGCCGTCCCAAAAATCGCGGTTTAAGACATTGGCGTCTCTGATTTGACCGTTTATTACATTGGCTTTTACCACGGGACTTGCGTCTAAGGTCATTATTTGTATGGTAACCGAAGATTGTCTGGTTAAAGTATAATCTATTTCATAAGGAGGAAGTTTTACCACGTCGCTTGAATTATAAGTCTGAGGTATATTGGGAATTACGTCAAAACCCGCAAATATTATCTTACCTCTGGCCACGTCGACATAACCGTAAATTTTATCGGTAGCATACATTGAAGGCGCGCCCGAACCGGGGGCTGTGCTATGCGCCACTAAAGTAAAAGGATATCTGCCGTCGGCAACCATATAACCCGATTCGTCTCGGCCGTCCCAGTATTCGGTTATTTTATTTCTTCCGGGATATACGTTTGAAACTTTATATATCGGAGTAGGCATACCGCTTTCCCATGGCCAATTTGAAGGATTTATTATTACGTCTTGATTATAAATATTTATATCCGCCCACATAGCCTGAGAAAACTCGAATTGTATACCGGCCATACCGGTGGCATCGCCTATCAAAGGTATGGTTTTTGCGTCTACTATTCGAAATAAATCCGCCAAAAATGTAACCGTATGAGTCGAACTTTGAGCCGAAGGACAGGTATACGGATCCGTAACTATCAGATCGGCTCTATAAGTTCCGCTTGAAACCCAATATCCATTATCTCTTTTACCGTCCCATGTTTCGACATTTGTTATTCCGCTGGAACGGCTTTCGTTTACAAGCTGTCTTATGAGATTTCCGCTCATATCTCTTATATTCAAAGTTACGTTTCCGGGTCTATATAAACTGTATCTAAAATAAAAAGGATCGAGTCCCGCCGCAGAAGGCGTGGAACCTATGACAGTCGAGGAAGGACTTAAAAAAGCCAAAGGCAAACCTCTTGATATCGGTATCGTTCCTACGGATAATTTACTTGTCCAGACTTGCGTAGCGCCGCTGGGCAATACGGCGGATATGGCAAATACATAATTGCCGTCGCATTGCATTACGCCGCTTTCATCCTTGCCGTCCCAGTACATATTAACCGTAGTCCTGCCGTTTTTTTCTTCTATTATTCTTTTTATCCTCGAAGCGCTCGGAGTACATCCGTCGGATGAGGTAGAACAGTTAATATTGCCAAAAGACGTATTAGGCGGATAAATATCCAAATAAACCGTAGCCGCTTCCGTAAGCATAAAACTTATCAAAGCGCTATCCGTGGCGCTTTGTCCCAAAGGTTTTATCGCCACATCTGTAATCTGCAAAGGATCTAACTCCATATAAAAAGTAGCCGGATAAGCGGTATCAAGGCCGTATTCGTCGGTGCTATAAGCCTCTATTCTGCCTAAATACACGCCTTTGGGAACCACTCTGCCCTGATTATCTCTGCCGTCCCAGAAATCTCCGTTTGTCAAAGTACCGTCCGGCACGCCTTCGCCTATTCTGGGAAGATTATTTACTATATTTCTAAAAGGCGAAGTAAAAGTAGTATCGCCGGTATCGTGAAGACTTATATTTACGGTTGCGCCTTTGGACAGTCTGTAAAGTATATTATAAGGCTGAGCGGCAACGCCGGTGATTTTACCTACGACGGTAGGCGTAGCTCTATAAACATGTATATTTGTAACATCTACGACTATCGGTTTTTGATTTTGTCCCGGGAAAGCGGAAGTTTGTTGTATGGATATATTTCCGGCTTGATTGGATACATAATTTGTTTTAACTGTAGCCCTAAATCCGTACTCGCCGTTAGTTTTGCCGAAAAGGCCGTTTAGATTATAAGAACCGTCCCATGTAGCGCATTTTTCCGGAGGAGTAGTAGTACAATTTGAACTTGCGGTAGGACAAACGCAATCTCCCACGGCATATATTGAAATTGTTCTTATCGGCGGAGTGCTGGCCGGGTCATAAGGATTTCCCCCGCTTGTAAATTTAAATATTTCAAAGTCAAGCTGGTCTATGGCAAAAGTCATGGTAGAATCGCTGACTTTACAATTCACGTCGGCACAAAGCATAAGTCTATCGCTAGGATATATCGCGCCGGTAGCCCTATCAAATTCTATTCTTGGACCAAAGACATCGTTGCCTTGAACTCCTCCTGTCGAGCTTTTTACGCTTATAACATCTATCCATGCCTGTTGAGCGGCCGCAAAAGAAGGCCAAAACAGAACGGCCGATAAGATAATAAATTTCCTTAAAATTTTCATTTTTCCTCCGAAAAATTCTTAATAGAATAGAAATCCGCTTTAGCCGATTTGCCGTCGGTTTTCAATGCGGCCATTTCGGCTTTATCAATATAAAATGATACTATATTTTTCATTTTCTGTTTCGTAATCTTAGAAAAAGAATCGTTTTTAAAAGAATACCTTATTATCTCGCCTTGAGAACAAGCGTAAAGTTCGTTTTCCTTCCAAACCAAAGCTTCGGCGCTTTTAAGACCGGGCAGATTATACGTAATTACTCCGTTTATGTCCGAATTTGGAGAATATTTATATAAAAGTCCGGTAGCCGCATCGAAAGACCATAAATTAAATCCGTCAAAAGCAAGCCCCTGAGGAACGGGACCGGCAGTTTTTACCGAGGAGATTATTTTTCCGCTTTCGGGATCTATTTTCGCAAATCTAAGCTGAGCCAAATCCAAAGCCCAAATATGACCGTTAGAAAGCGCCATAGCCGAAATTTTTAGTCTTTGTCCGCCGAAATCTGAAATCCTATTTATTGTTTTTCCTTCTTTATCGGTAAATATCAAACCGTCGGACCATGTGGCAAATATTCTTTTATTTCCGTCAAAAGCCAAAGCCGTATATTGACCGGAATCCAAGTTTAAAGAATAAACGGGTTTCAAACGAAGTTTGAGAGAATAATCGTAAGCTGTCCACAGTCCGGCAGACAATAAAACAAAAGAAGCCAAAGCAAAAATAAGCGTTTTTCTTAAACCGGAAGACATTTTCTTTTTTACCGTTTCCGCACTTATGAAAACCTGAGGCAGTTGAACTCCTTTTGAAGCGTATAATTTCAATATCTGAGTAACCTTATCGGACCATTTGGAAGTATCTTCCAAAATCTTGGCGATATTTTGAGCGTAATCTACGCCTCTTTCTTCTTCTTTTTTCAATCGCTCAAGCCACGCTTCCCTTTCGCTTCTAAGTCTTTCTTCCCAGACTGCAAATTCCTGCCTATGAGTTTCCCAAACGCTTCTTTCTCTTTCCCAGAGTTCGCGCCATTCCTTTCTTTCCGCATCCCAATTCAAACGCGTATTTTCAAGTTCTCTGTTAAGACTCGATATTTTATTTTCAAGTTCGTTTATTTTTTTGGAAAAATCGGATGTTTTTTTTCTTTCTTCAAACAAAGCTCCCAGGGTTTCTTCTACGGCTTTTTTATTTTGAGAAGAAGTATTTTCCAAAAGAGCGGTCTTATCGGCAAGTTCCGCCTTTTGAATCTCCAAAGATTTTATTTTTTCTTTTAATTCGTTTTTCTCTTTTCTTTCCGACTCTAATTTGGAGGAAAGAGAGCTTATTTCAAACTTGGATCTTTCCAGAAGTTCGCTTATAAGTTTTAATTCTTTTTGATGTCTTATTTTTTGTTCTTTTAAAACCTTATCCGCTTCTTCGACTTTAACTTTACTTAAAAGCTGTTCCTGAAGTATGGCTTCCGACGCTTCGTCATATCTCGCTTTAATCATAGCCAAATGTTCGTTCATAGAAGCCAATTGACTCTTCAAATCTTTTATCACATCGTTTTTTTCTTTCAAGGCCAGGCGGTAATCTTGGGCCGAAGCGTCTATTTTGTTCTGCAAGTATCTTATCGTTTCTGCCGAAGCCTCGCGCGCGCCTATGGCGGAAAGAATATCCGAATAGGACGAGTTTCCGGTTAAAGGAGATTTTTCCATATTCATATCATACTTTTACCTTATTAAGGTCTTATAAAAAAATTGTTAACAAAAAGTTTCAGACTCCCGAACCAAAATTTTCTATTATTCATACTTTTACCTATAAAAGCTCGCTTTTTTTGCCATGCATCCACACATCTATACATCCATACATCTAGGCATCTATACCTCTATTTTTATGAGCTTAACTTAAACTTTCAGGCTAAAAAACATAAGAACTTACTTACTCAACTGCCGCATTTCAAGAACGGCGTCGCTTATGTCTATCCCCTGCCCCTGATATTGATTTATAAGTTTTTGCAAATATCCTTTCAAAGCCGCAGATGAAGCGCCCGAAGATTTCATTTTTATATAATTTTTCCAGTCAAAAGAATAATTTTCTTCTATCTGTTTTATTCTTTCAAGGCGCCTTTTTTCTTCCAAAATTTTCAGTTCTTCTCTGCTTTGATTGTTTTTCTTTACCATCTCGTCGAGTTTTTTCTTGGTTTCTTCCAATTGCGATATTTTATTTTTTTCGTCTTTTATTATTTCGTAAAGTCTTTCTATTTCTTTTCTCGTATCTTCCAATTCCCGCCTCAATTTAATTCTGGCCTGTTCGTTTCTATCCAGAGAAACCATCAAATCTTTTCTATATTTCATTTCCCTGGAAATAAGTTTCTGATATTCCGTCTCTTCCTGCGA
>JAAYVI010000096.1 GCA_012517235.1 Elusimicrobiota bacterium
AATGCGATTATTAACCGTTTTTTATTTTTTGATATTTTTTTGCTTTTCCCAATCATGGTCCTTTGATTTAAGTTCCGTATCTTCGCAAACAAAAAGAGCCGAATTTGAAAGCGGTTTTTCTTCGTATGACTCCAAAACCGGGGAAATATATTTGGCCACTTCGGCGGTGGTAAGACAAATAGATTCTAACGATTTTATTCTTAAAAAAATATCGTCTCAAGAAATATTGGTGAAAAGCGAAGAAGGAAAAATAATAATGAAATTTCCTTTTGTGATGGAAGATTCTTCCGGAACAATAAAGGCTCAAAGCGGTTATTACGATTATCTTAAAAATGAAGGCGAATTAAAAAACGGGACTTTCAAATTGGGAAGATTTATTTTTAGAGGCAAAAGCATAACGGTTAAAGAAGGAAGATATTCTTATAAATCCGCATCCCTTACCACTTGCGATATGGAACGGCCGCATTATAGAATAGGGGCTCATAAAATTTTGCTTTCTCCGGGCAAGTATTTTTTAGCTTACAGCACGGTTTTTTATTTGGGAAAAGTTCCGATATTTTATTTCCCTTTTATTTATAAGCCTTTGGGCGAAGGCACTCCGATTTTAAGCCAATTCTATCCCGGATACGACGAAAGAAACGGTTTTTATATAAAATCCAATTATATATACAAGTTTAACAAATATTCCAGAGCCAAGCTTTTTGTCGATTATTTTTCAAAAAAAGGTTTGGGAACCGGAACGGAAATAGATTATTATAAACCGGAAAAAAATATAAGCAGTTTTTCATATTACAGGATACGGGAGTACGGAAAAGATTCTCAAAGATGGGGAATAAACGGAGGTATGTGGCATTCTTTTCCTATGAGAAATTCCTCGGCATACTTCCAAACTTATGCCAGACTTCTTTCCGATCCCGGGTTTAACAATGATTTTTTTAGATCAAATCCTTTTGCCGTAAGTTCCGAAAAACAAGCCGGGGCCGCTTTTACCTACAATGCTTCCAAAACAAATACGAGATTGAGTTATTATGTTAAATATTTGGCCGTCAATGACAATTCTTCTTTTGTCAGAGCTTATGAAACCGCTCCGAAACTGGACTTTAATACCGTTCCTTTAAAACCTTTCGGAGTTCCTTTTTGGAATACGTGGAATTTTTATATTGAAAACGCCAAAAACGATACTCCTTATTATCAAACCTCAGCTTACGGAGCCTGGACCGTTTCTTTGCCGGTCAAGGTTTATAAGAGTTTTAATCTTTATCCTTCCGCTTTCTATTATCAAAATGTTTATTTTTCAACTTCTTCTCGGATGTCGGATTCTTTTATCGGAAGATACGGCACAAGGATAAACGCGAGAAAAACAAATTCTTGGGGTTCTTTGGATTTGGATTTTTATTCTTTAAGAAGAAACGCTCAAAATAAGATGAGATTGGATAAAACGGCCGCCGATAAAGGCGTAGAGAAGCAGGAAATTTCTTTTTCCGCTTTTTGGATAAGAAACTCGGCTTCTTATTTGAGATTTTCCGGGGCTTACGATTTAAGAGATTATTCTTCGTCTAAAAAATTTTCCGATAGATTTATGCCGCTTTCTTTGGAAATATATAATTCCGGGAAAAATAAGGAAATATTTCTTCAGGATTCTTACGATTTGTCTTCGGGAAATAAAAGCTTTATTTCTCAGGTTAATTTCGGGGACGATAAAGATTATTTCGGTTTCGGTTTGGCAAATTACGATTCTGAAAAGTCCAAATGGATAGTATCTAATTCGATGGGTTTTGTCCCTCCTATTCCCGGAAAATGGAGAGCCGAAATAATTTTGAGATATTGGACGGATTTTTCCAAAGAGGGTTTTAAAGCCGGATTTTTTGAAAAATCGGCGGTAATATACAAAGAATTTCACGATTTTAGAACAAAATTTAATATCAGAGTAAGAGAGGGAGTGAAAGAATTCTTCGTTTATTTGACATTGAAAATGAACGACCCTTACAGAAAAGACGAACTCTCTTCCAAGGCCGATTATTTTTGGCGTCCGTGGCGAAAACCCGGAGAGCCGAGAGATTAAATTTAAAGTTTATCCGAAGCCAAATGGCAATTTGATAAAATTGTATAATTTAATTATCGGAGGATAAATGAAAAACGAATTATGGCTTGTAACCGGAGGAGCGGGATTTATCGGTTCCAATATAACGGAAGAACTGCTTAAAAGAAAAAAGAAAGTCAGAATTTTTGACAATTTTTCAACCGGAAAAATGTCTCATATAGAAGAGTTTAAAGGAAAAATAGAAATTTTCAAAGGAGATTTAAGAAAACCTTCGGATTTAAAAAAAGCTCTTAAAGGCGTTACTTATGTAATACATCAGGCTGCGTTGAGATCGGTTCCTAAGTCAGTGGACAATCCGACCGACGCAAACGAAGTAAATGTCACCGGTACTCTAAATTTGCTTATGGCCGCAAAAGAAGCCAAAGTAAAAAGAGTCGTTTATGCTTCCTCCAGTTCGGTTTACGGAGACAATAAAGTTTTTCCTCAAAGAGAAGATTTGAAGCCTTCTCCTATTTCTCCTTATGCGGTAAGCAAACTGGCGGCCGAAAACTACTGCGTTATGTTTCATAAAACATACGGACTCGAAACCGTATCTTTAAGGTATTTTAACGTGTTTGGGCCCAAACAAGATCCGGAATCTCTTTATTCGGCGGTAATACCCAAATTTATAGAATTGGCCGCGGCTAAAAAACCTTTGGTCATACACTGGGACGGGAAGCAGTCGAGAGATTTTACTTATGTTAAAAATGTGGCCGAAGTAAATATTCTTGCCGCTCAAAATCCCAAAGCCGCGGGAAAAGTTTACAATGTGGCCGTGGGTTCTACTATTTCTCTTTTGGAAATAGTTAAAATGCTGGAAGAAATCTGCGGATATAAGCTGGAAAAGACTTTTACTCCCATGAGAAAAGGAGACATAAGAAAAACATGGGCGGATGTTTCGGCTCTTAAAAGAGATTTCGGATATAAACCGGCCGTTCTTTTTAAAGAGGGGCTGGAAAATACTTGGAAATGGTTTACCAAGGGGGGAAAATGATATTTTACAAAGATAAAAATAATGCCGGATGGATAGAGGTAATATGCGGAAGCATGTTTTCCGGTAAAACTCAGGAACTTATAAGAAGGCTTAAACTCGCGACGATAGCCAAACAAAAAGTTCAGGTTTTTAATTCCTATCTGGATACCAGATATGCCAAGGAACATATAGTTTCTCACGATAAGAATATGCTTAAAGCCGTGCCGGTTAAAAATGCCAAAGAAATATTGAAAATGACAGATGCCGACACGAGGGTCGTGGGCATAGACGAAGCCCATTTTTTTTCGGACGACATAGTCGAAACCGCCAATAAATTGGCCGATTCCGGCAAAAGAGTCATAGTCGCCGGTCTCGATATGGATTATAGGGGAGAGCCCTTTTCCCAGATGTCTAAAATAATGGCAGTGGCGGAATATGTGACAAAAAATTTGGCAATATGTATGGTTTGCGGAGATCCGGCTCATTACAGCCAGAGACTTACCGACAGTTCCAAAAGAATAGTGGTAGGAGCTCAAGATAAATACGAAGCCAGATGCAGAAAATGTTTTAGGCCGGAAAGATAATATGTATGTAAGCGACAATACTCCTTTGCTTTTCAAAGATTTTTTTAGTTTGGGGCAGTCTCTTTCGGATTCTAACAGATGGCTTAAACTTGCCGAAATGATTCCTTGGGAAAAAATAGATTCGGTATACTCTCAGAACTTCTCTCCAAACAGCGGCAGATACGCTTTGGACAGCAGATTGGTCTGCGGACTTTTTATCGTAAAATATCTAAAAAATTTAACCGACGAAGAAACGATAAGAGAATACGAAGAAAATCCTTATATACAGGCTTTTTGCGGGAAAATACATTTTTCGAAAGAAAGCGAATTTTCTCTTTCTATGCTTTCGGAAAGAAGAAAGCGTTTAGGAAAAGATTTTTGGTCTTTTTGGCGGTCTCAAATTATTCCTATCCTGGAAGAACAAAAGGTTTTTAAGATTTATAAAAACAAAAAGGAAGAATCCTGTTTTATTTGTTCTTTTTTAGATAAGATTATAAAAAAAATTTCAGGTAAATAAATTTAGATTTTACTCCAGGACGGAGTGTAGGAATTTCCTTTGAGATTTTCGTTTAACGGATGAGGAGCGCTGCCGTCCGCGTCCATAACAAAAATTTCTCTTCTTCCTCTCCTGGTAGAAGTAAATAATATAAATCTTGAGTCGGGAGAAAAACAAGGGTCTTCGTTATCGCCTTCGTTTCTCGTAAGTCTTAAAATCCTTGCCCCGGCCGGGTCGGCCATAAATATGTTCATTTTCTCCTGGGACGTTTCTCTTCCTGAAAATACTATCCATCTGCCGTCGGAAGACCAGTCCGGAGAATCCGCCCAATTCATTCTGGTTATTTTTCTTATTTTTTTGGTTTCAAAATCGTATATGTGTATTTGAGGATTGCCTGAAATATCGCTTACGAAAGCTATTTCCTTGCCGTCGGGAGAAAATGTGGGAGAGGAGCTTACCGAAAATTTTTCTATAAGTTTTTTAAGCTCTTTTGTTTTTGTTCCCATAATATATATGGAAGGGTCTTTGCCTTTGGATAGGGTTAAAACCAAATTTAATCCGTCGGGAGAAAAGCCTCCGGGAATATTAAGTCCTTGATATGTGGAAAAAGGGGAAATGGCGCCTTTTTTAAAATCTATCTCGTAAATGTCCGGATTTTTATTTTTATAAGTCGTGTAGTAAAGTTTATAACCGTCGTTTGACCATATAGGAAGAATAGATATTGTCTTGTGAGACGTAAGTCTTACCAAATTTTCTCCGTCATAATCGGAAATATATATTTCTTTGCTACCCGTAGAATCGTTTGAAAAGGCTATTTTGCTCGAAGCTATTCCTTTTCTTCCGGTTAATGTCTTAACTATGTCGTCGGAAAATATATGAGCGGCTTTTCTGGCGGAGTTTTTTGAAAAAGAAAAAGTTTTCTCGAATATTTTTTGAGCCGAAGAGGTCTCGAATATAAAACCTTTCATAGAAAAGGTCCCGGAAGAGCAGGATAGTTCGGAAAAAACATAATGCTGCCCCATAGAGGAAAAATGGGATAAAGAATTTTTGGAATATTCCAAAGAAAGAGGGTTTAAAGGATCTTCGGCAACCTCAAAATATCTCGAATATAAAAGATCCGCTCTGGCCGTTTCTCTCATGCTTATCGCGGTTTCCACGCAATCTTGTTCGGCCGATAAAGGTTTAAAAGAAGCTAAAAAAATATTTTTCGGTTTTACGGACAAACCTTCCAAACCGATAAAAATTTCGGTGTTTTGAGAAAAAGCCGTCCCTATGGATAGTAAAATAACTAATATCGGAAGGCTATTTTTTAACTGTTTTTTTAACATTGTGTTCCGGCTTCGGCTGCGGTTCTTCTTTTTTCAATATTTCCTTGGCTATTTTCGCCTCGGAGCCGGTGGGAAAATCTTTTATTACGGATTTTAAGTATTTTACCGCTTCCTTTTTCTTTTCTTCGTTTTTTAAGGCCAATAAAGACTGAGCATATTTTAATCTTACGGAAGGAGTTTTAAGATAATCCGGATACTTTTCTAGTATTTTGGCGTAAAATATGGCGGCATCTTCGTAATTTTTCTTTTCGAAAAGTATTTCTCCGCTGTAATAGTAGGCATTATCGGAATTATCGTAACCGGAATATTTTGATAAATATTCCGCAAAAAGTTTTAACGCCTCGTCTTTATTGCCGGACGAATAAGCGGCTACCGCGGAAGAATAAAGTTTGGCCGGCAATATGGTTTTCTCAACGTCTTCCTGCTGTTTTTTTACTGTTTGGCCTATATAGTTTATTTTTTTATCGGTCAAAGTGCCGTATTCGTCTATTTTAGCCGATAATTTGCTTATGTCGGAAGATAAATCCTTCATATTTTCGGATGTCGCGTTAAGAGAAGCGTTTAGATTGTCTATCTTTAACGCGAGATCGGCCTGATTTTTCTGCATCGTTGAAAGATTGGAGTTGAGATCGTCTATTTGGCTTTGCAGTAAAAGCATATCGTTTTGCGTAGCCATACAGCCGGCCAATGTTAATATTGGAAGAAGAATTAAGCTCTTTTTCATTTTCTATTATCCATATTACTTGCTTACCTTGGTTTCGGCTCTTCTGTTTTTAGCCCAGCATTCTTCCGAGTCTTGTTTACATATAGGATTTTCTTCTCCGTATGAAATGGTTCCTATGGAAGACTCCGGTATGCCTAATTTCATGTAATATTCTTTTACTACGTTGGCTCTTTTTTGTCCCAGAGCCAAGTTATATTCCAATGTACCTCTATTATCGCAATGTCCTTCGACTAAAATCGTCCATTTTTTTTCTTTTAAAGTTTTTGCATTTTCCGATAGTACGGAGGCCATTTTGGGACTTATTTCATATTTGTCAAAATCAAAGTAAACCGTTTGAATTCCTTCGTGAGATACGAATTCCGGATTTCTAATATCGGCTTCTATTTGTCCGGTGACAGCCGAAACATCTTCTATTTTTTGCGCGCTATCAAGTTGAGACTGAGATTGATCGCTTTTAACATTTTTTTTGCTGCAAGCTAATATAAAAAAAGGCAAAATAACTAACATTATTACTTCTTTTCTCATTAGAACCTCCTTAAATTCCGATCGAAAACTACGCGTAAATATTATATAAAAAATAAGTTCCGAAAAAAAATGCTAAAATTATTGTTTTATGACTGAAAATCGCGGCATTATTTTGGTGAAATCGGAAATAGAAAAAATACTTTCTTCTTTGGATAAAGAAATTTTCGATCATAAGGAAAAACAATATCTTTCTTTCGGAAAAGGTATGCGTTCGAAATTTGCTTTTTTATTAGGCGAAGCGATGGGTATACCTGAGGAAAAGTCTTTAGCTTTGGCGGTTTGCGCCGAAATAGTGCATAATGCCTCTCTTCTTCACGACGACTGTGTGGACGCGGCTTTGTTAAGACGCGGAAAGCCCACTCTTAATTCCGTTTTGGGCGTTAATAAGGCGATACTTCTGGGAGATCTATCCATGGCTTTGGCTTTTAAAAAGGCCGAAGAATTATCCTGCGAAATATCTTCTCAGCTTGTTTTTTCTGTAAGAAAAATGGCGGAAGGAGCTTTATTGGAAGAAAATTTTAAAAACAATATCATAACAAGAGAACAATACCGAAAAATGGTTTCCGGAAAAACATCGGCTTTATTTAGATGGATATCTCTTTCTTCGGCTTTTTTTTCAAAAACTCCCAATTTCGAAGCGGCGGCTCATATAGCAGAAAATTTCGGTATGATGTTTCAAATTACAGACGATGTCATAGATATCGAAAATTGCGGAGATTCCGGCAAGGATTGTCTTAAAGATTTAATGGAAGGCAAGTGTTCGTTTCCTTTAATAATAGCTTTGGAAGATAAAAAATTTTCCGCCAAAAACGAACATAATATAAAGGATTTTTTTTCCTCCGAATTAAAAGATTACGCTATGGCTTATAATTTGGCGGAAGAAATAAAGAAAGGCGGTTTCGTTTCGGCGGCGCGGAAAGAAGCTGAGAAAATAACCGAGGAAATGAAAAATTATATTTTTACCATGCCTAATTCTAAGGCTGCGTCGGAATTTTATGCTTTTGCTTACGGACTTTGTTCGAGAAAGTATTAAAACGATGTAACAAAAATTACGCCCATTGTTACATGTTTTCGATTGATTTACCGCTTGCTTTGGTGTAAAATATTGCTTGAAAGTTTTAAGGGGAAAGTTTGAAGCCGGTAAAAAAAACATTTGTCCATATCGGAGGCTTTATGAAGTCTTTACCGTTTTTTATTTTAATAACTTTTTTTTCCAAATTTTCTTTTGCCGCTTATTTAGGCGAAATAAAAGGAGACGTGTTTGTAAAGAATCAGGATGCCATTTCTTGGAATAAATTGGACGAGAATGTCAAAGGCATTAAGATAAAAAATAAAGACGAAATAAGAACGGCAAGAGCATCGAGCGCGGAAATAATAATGGACGACGGAAGCAGAGTTAAAATAGCTCCGTTTTCATATTTTAGGATGGAAGAAGAAAATACATCTTTCGTCAAACTTAACTTAATTGCCGGGAAGGTGAGAAACTGGGTAAAAAAATTTTCCAAAAAGTTTGAGGTTAAAACTCCTACGGCTGTTTGCGCGGTGAGAGGAACGGATTTTATGGTGGCCGCGGATATCGAAGGAAATACCAAAGTGGAAGTTTATGACGGCAGCGTTTTGACCGGAGATTCCAAAGGATCCGAAATATTGCTAAAAAAAGGAGAAATGATAGACATAGGTAAACAAGGATTGGGAGAAAAAAAGAATAATCCCAATCCGCCTCAGGAAATGGTTTCTTCTTTGGGAGATAAAAAAGAGGCCGCCAGAAAAGAACTTTACGGCGAAATTTCAAAAGATGCGGTTATAAAACAGGCTCAGGCCGAAATGCAGTCGGCGGAATATCAAAACAGAAAAACGGCAATAGACGCTTACGGTTTGAGGGTCAGAATGGAGGAGTATATAGTTCGTCCCGCCGACAATCAGTTTAAGTATGTGGTATTAAATACGAGAAAAAACAGTTTTAATTTCGGAAAAATACTTTTTACTTTTAATTCTTCTTTGCCGAAGGATTTGACTCAGGCGACAAAAAATATGCTTTATTACGAAGGAAGCGCGGCTCCTCAATGGTATCTTACTGAAATGAACAGCGTTATTTCAAATACATACGATAAGGTTACCGAAGACGCTTGGGGCGGGAAAATGGTTCCCGATAATGCTTCCGCGCCCGAAAATTGGACTCATTTTTTCGCAAATTACGGAGTTTATTTCGCCGGGCCGGCGGAATCTTCGGAAAACGGCGGTTTGGGCAGACTTTTATGGAAATACTCCGATTCTAATAATAACAATACGGCAGACTCCGGAGAATTTACTTTTTTAGGCAATAGAACGGTTACCGCGGTAACGGCTTTGTCTTCTTATCAGAAAAAATATGATTTTAACGACGGTTCTTCTATGATAGCCACAAAAATTAATCCTTCCGGAGACGATGTTTTCGACAATGTCGTAAGAAACGAATATTCCGACGGAACCTGGATTAATACCAGAGATTATTTGCTTTTTGACGACGGAAAAATCGCTTCTTTCTCGGATTTTTCTTCCTCTTTGGGAGGTGTTTCTAAGAGCGATATAGCCGACAGATTAAATTTCGAAAGAGTTTATGAAAGCTCTCTGTTTCAAGGAAGGAAAATAGATTTGGAATTTTCGGCCAAACTTTTGAAGGATGCCGGCCTTTTAAAATTTTAACGGAGGAGATGATGAAAGTTTTTTTTAGTTTAGTTTTTATTTCTCACTTGCTTGTTTCTTTTTCTTTTGCCTCGATGAAATATAATCCGGTAGGGGAATTGTCGGTTTACGGGGGTAAGTATTATTTAGACGGAGATTCTTCGTCGACAGATTTGAAATTAGACGCTTTTTTTTCTCCTTCGTTGATATTGGACGAAAAAAATGAAATATATCCGGTTTATATGGGTTACTATAACGGAACTCAGGACGTTCAGGAATTGGCCGGGGGCGGAGTGCTTACCCGCCAAAGACAAGAACATACCGTTTCTTTAAAATATTTGAGAATAAACGATTTCGATAAAATAAAACCCCGTATTTCTTATTCGAAATCTTTAGTAAAGGAAACAAAAGACGAAAAATGGGGGAAAGGCCTTTTTGATTACGATACATTGGCTATGGGCGTGGAATTCGAACAGGAAAGACCCAAAGGAACTTTTACTCAGTCTTACGATTATTTTTCTGTAAGATATCCCAATTACTCTTCTTTGATTTCTTCGGCGGAAACCGCCATAGATACTACAACTTATAGCGAATTGTCCAAAAATTCCGGAGAAAATACGATGAATAACGATTCGCATAGATTATCTTTTTCTTATACATGGTTTCCCGAAAAGTCTGTTATGAAAGTTTTGGCGGATTTCACGTATAGAACATATTCCGATCAATCCATAGTAAACGAGACAGGCGGATTTAAAACCGAAAAAAGAAAGGATATGGTAGCAGGCGCGGGATTTAGATGGGAAAAACCTTCAAAAAATTTGCCTTTGTCTTTTGATATCTATCTGGACAAGCAATTTTCCAATCAAAATTCCTATGACGCTTCCAGAACTAAATATATAGAAGATTTTTACGGATATACTCAAGTTTCGGCGGGACCTCGAGCGGATTTCTTTTTTAAGAACGGTTCTTCTTTCGGATATGCTTTGAATTGGCGTAAAATTTATTATTCCGGCAGATTGGCTCAGGATGCGGCTGGTAATTATAAAAACGATAAAATAAATCAAGAATTCTGGTTAAACTCGCTGTACTTTAGATATCCTTTAGGAAAGAAAATTTTTACAAAGATAAGTTATTCTTATCAAGCTTCGAGTTCAAATATGAGATATGAGGCTGGTTATAGGTATAATTATTCGGCAAGCTCTTTGTTGGCCGGATTGCAGTGGGAGTTTTGATAGGGCTAAGCCCTTATAAAGAGGTACGATTATGAAAAACATATTAAAAGTATTTTCTTTCATTTTTATATTTGCTTCTTATTCTTATGCGTCGGATCCTTATTTCGGATTTACGGGTAATACCGGTTTTACTCAAGACGGAGCGGAACCGAATTATGTAAATCCGAATTCTCAAATAAGATTTGAAATGAAATATATACAAGACGAAAATATTCCGCCGGCTACCGGATACCCTCTTTTGAAAATTAAGAAAGACGGTATGGAAATAGGAACTTATTTAATGATGGCTGTTAGTCCCGCGGATACTAATTATACCGCGGCCGGTAACGGCAAAGATTATTTTTTTATTTCTCCCGGATTCGGGCAAACGGGAATTTATGAGTATTATTTTCAGTTTAAAAGCACTAATTCGACGGTAATAAATACCCCTTCTTTTTGGTTTAATGTTTTGTCTCCTTTTGCCGCTTACGGGGATTTTTCATCGTCTTCCGGCGCGGTTGCCGGAACCGATATGTGGGACGAAATTTACGATTCGGCTTGGGATAATAGCAATAAATATCTATATGTTTTAGGATACTCCAACCCTTTTTCGTATATAATAAAGTACTCTTCAAGCGGCGCTTTTATGTCCAGAACTATGCTTGCGCCGGATATATGGTATAAAAAGCTTTTTATAGGTTCCGGAGGAGCCGTTTTTGCCGCCGGCGATTTTTACGATTATCAAAGTTCTTCTAATAAAATTTCAGTAGCAAAATTTGATTCTTCTATGGTATTTGTTTCTTCCGCTTCATATTTTAATTCCGGTTCTTTATGGTTTGGGGATATGGCGGGAGATTCCTCAAATTTATATTTTTGTTCCAGAGATAACGCCTATTATCATAATGTAATAAAGCTTGACTATTCTTTGGTGCTGGTGTCTTCCTATACCGCGGGAAATATCGGCGAATGCGAAAAAATAGCCGTAGGATCTTCCGATATATTTACTCTTAATAACGAGTATGCGGTTAAAGTTTTGCAAAAAATTAATAAAAATCTAAATCCTGGAACATATGATTCCGTAGACTTGGAGTCCTTAAATAATTACTCAGTCCTTGCTTTGGACCAATCGGATAATATTTATGTTTCCGGATATAGAAATTCCGGTATGAGCAGTCTTTTAACTTTGGAAAAAATTAATTCTTCTTTGGTTTCAAGTACCGTTACTTATCAGCAATACGAAGGATGGTCTTCTCCTTCCGATATTTTTACCGATACAAATTCGAATGTGGCCGTTTCTATCAGAGTCAGTAATAACGGTAATGACGATTACGGAATCTTTCTTTTTTCCCAAAACGATTTATCGGTAAAAAATTATTTTTCATATAACGGCGGAGCATGGGATAATCCTAAATCTTTGGTTATGGATTCTATGGAAAATATTTATTTAAGCGGTATTTCCGATATTATGGGAACTAACGGGATGTGGCAGTCGGATATAAGGACGGTAAGATTTAAAAATGATTTGAGCCAAAATAGAGCGCCTTATCTGCAATGGCTTAATAGCGGAAACTATTGGTATAAAGGAGTTTATCCGGAAAACGGATCTTTAAACGATACTTTTTACTTCAAAGTTATTTATAAAGATTTGGATAACGACCCAACGGAATATATAAGAGTAAAAATATATAAAGACGGGAGCGAAACACCCATAAATACTTACAATTTATCTTACGAATCGGGTACAAGTACTTTTACCGGCATAACATATTCTTTTGCTTTTGCTCCGACCGCGCCGGGATATTATTCTTATAGATTCGAAGCCGTCGATCGTCACGGCGGAGCGACAGGGCTTCCCGCTTCCGGCTATCCTACTCAAATGTCTTACGGGCCGAATGTCGGAGAAGGTTTTTCCGGCAATTTGGCTTTAAGC
>JAAYVI010000097.1 GCA_012517235.1 Elusimicrobiota bacterium
GCCGCCTTTGAGTACGACGACGCCGCCGCATATACCGGAGATTCTTTCAGATCCGCGATTAAAACATATCCGAACTCCTCCCCCCAAGAAAAAGCGTCGGAATTTTGCGAAAAAGACAGAAAAAAGATTTCCCCTTATTTAACTTCTTTCGTTCTTAAATTTTTCGGATTTAAAATTCATCTCATAGCAGACAGGCCGAAAGAAAACGCTTCGTGCTTGATAAAAAGATGGGAAAACGATTTTGAAAAAATTTTCTTTGCGGCGGATTCTCAAGAAAAATATTCTATTATCGAGAAAAACGGATACTTGCTTTATTTCAGCGCTTATGACGACGGAATAATACAAGCCCAAAAAGCAGGGGTAAAAGCTCTTAGAATTTCCAGAAACAAAAATTCGGCCGCAGAATACGATTATAATCCGGGCAAATTTTCCGAAAAGACATTGCCTTTATCATATCTCTGAATTTGCTATAATAATATTATGGATTGCATATTTTGCAAAATAGCCTCCGGAGAAACCGAAGCTTCGATAATATACGAAGACGAAGACATATTGGCTTTCAAAGATTTAAACCCTCAAGCGCCGACTCATATATTGATAATACCTAAAAAACACATAGAATCTCTTTCCGCCTGCTCGCAAGAAGATTCCGCTCTTTTGGGAAATATTCAAACGGCCGCGGCTAAAATAGCAAAAGAACTTAATGTTTCCGAAGCTTTTAGACTTGTTACAAATAACGGAGCCAAGGCGGGACAATCGGTAAAGCATCTGCATTATCATTTACTTGCCGGAAGAAGAATGATGTGGCCTCCGGGATGAAGATTTTAAGTTATTTTTTAAAAAAAGGCGGTGATTAACTTGGTATTTGTAAAAGTAAGAGACGAAGAGTCCGTAGAAGAAGCGCTGAGACGCTTTAAACACGAGTGCGAAAAAAACGGAATTCTTAAAGAAATCAAAAAAAGAGAATTCTATACGGCTCCCAGCGTAGAGAAAAAAATAAGGACTCAAGAGCTCAAAAGAAAACTCAGAAGGATCAGAAGGTAACTTTAATCCTAAGTTTCTGTCAAAAAAGAAACCGCGCGCCTTGAAAATATTCCGGGCGCGCCTTCCGTTTTTTCCTTTCCGTACATATCCGTTTATGACCATAGCCAAAGAAAAAATTTCTCAAATACTTTCCCGAATCGACATAGTGGAAATAATAGGCGGATATTTGCCGGGACTTAGAAAACTTGGGAAAAACTATAAAACTCTTTGTCCTTTTCACTCGGAAAAAACTCCTTCTTTCACGGTCAACGCCGAAAAACAAATGTTTTTCTGCTTCGGCTGTCAGACAGGCGGAGACGCCATAACCTTTGTAATGAAAATAGAAAATGTTACTTTTGCTGAAGCGGCAAAGAAACTTGCCGATAAAGCCGGCATATTAATAGACGAAAACGATTTAAAAGACATAAGCAAAACAGACGCGGAAAAAGCCAAATTAAAAAAAGCGACTTCGGCCGCCGCGGCTTTTTTTTCAAAATACCTCAAAACTTCCGCCGGAGAAAAAGCAGTAAAATATCTCGAAAGCAGAGGGATAAAAGAAGAGACCGTAAGAAACTTTCAAATAGGGTTCTCTCCGGATTCAAAAGACGCTTTATTAAAAGA
>JAAYVI010000098.1 GCA_012517235.1 Elusimicrobiota bacterium
TATATAAAAGTTTCTGCCGGATGGGCGCTCTGGAAATTAAGCGATCCGCAAGGATTGGAAAGTCTGTATGAAGTAATAGAGAACGCTCCTTCTCAAAGTCCGGTTAACGATCCTTTGGTAGAACTTAAGAATATAGCGGAAAATAAAATCAGAGAAAAAGCCATAGAAAAAGTTGTTTTGATTTTAGGTTCGAAAGCCAAAGAGCTTCTCGTAAAACTTAAGAATTCGGATTATTATCCTTTTATAAGAGATGTCGCGTCGAGAGAGCTGGCCGTTATGGGAGAAAAGGAAGAACTAAACGGATTTTATGAGGGTTTTTCTTCTCCGGACGAAGAAACAAGACTTCAAACCGCTCAAATATTTTCAAAGATTTGTCCCAAAGATCCCGCTAAGATTTTAGAACGGCTTAAAAAAGAAAAATCCGCTAAAATACAAATGTTTTTGATAGAATCGCTTAGATGCGCGGTTAAGAGCAAAGACGCGATGGAAACCTTAATTTCTTTCTCATCGGATAAAAATCCTACTTTACGTTATAAAGCGGTATATTCTCTGTCGCATTATTCGGACGAAAAGGCCGTTCAAACTTTGAAAACGATATACTCGGATACTCCGGACGCAAACTTAAAGGTCGAAGCCATGAATTCTCTTCTGGAAAAAGGTATTATAAAAGCCGATTATGAGGAGATATCTCAGATATTTTCTTATGCCGATTCTGATATAAAGAGAAAACTTATACGAACTTCGGATTATTTGGAAAAAGATAAAGCCAAGTCGTTTTTGGCTTCGGCCATGGAAGATAAAGATCCTTATACCGCTTTGGATGCCTGCGTAAAGACAATAAAAATGGCATCGGAAAATAAAATATGAAAATAAAAATTCTAATCTTATTTCTTTTATCCGTAGCGAGTATTTCTTATTCCGCGGATTTTAAAAAAATAAGAACCAATAAGATTTCTCCGCTTTCCGACGGATTTAATTCTTCTTCCGTATCCGTAAAACCTTCCGCATTTTCCGCTTTAAGCGAGTTTAATTTAAAAAACTCCGTTTCGGGTTCTTGGAGAGTTAAATTTGAAAAAAACGGAGCTTATCCGGAAATTTTAGCCGGAGACAAAACAAAAGTTTACGGATTAAGCGTCCAAAAGGCTTTTTCTTCCTTTTTATCGGAAAATAAATCTTTTTTAGGCATATTGCCCGACGATTTGAAGAAAGAGAGAGAAATTTCTTTTGCCGGGATGAGTCATATAGAATATAAGCAATATTACAAAGGACTGCCGGTAGAATTTTCTTCGGTAAAAGGACATTTTGACAAAGAAGGAAGATTAACTCTTTACCGGGCCAGATATTATAGGGATATAAACCTGGACATAAATCCTTCTTTTTCCTCTTCTTTCGCAGAAAATACGGTCAGATCCGACGCCGGAAATTTTCTAAAAAGCAAAGAAGAGCTCGTAGTTTTTCCGAAAGAAGACGGAAATTTTTATTTGGCATGGAAAATAACGGGAAGGGGAGGAAAAGGAGCTCAAAGGGGATTATGGGTATATTATGTAGACGCTCACAGCGGAAATATACTTTTTTCATATGACGATACCAGATATGCCTGCACTTCTCCTTACAATGTAAGTACGGGAACCGTTAAAGGATATGTCTATGACATATCTCCGATACCTACGGGAACAAGCGATTTAAGAGAAGACTTCTGGCAGCCTAAAATTTTGGCTAATCTGGATAATCAATATGTCTGGGTGGGCAATGTAAATAACAGAGTAATTACGGGAGTTTCAAACGGCGCATCTTCGGGAACGGGAGAATATTGCTCTAATTCTAACGCAAGAGTTTTTTCGCTTCTTCAAGGTCCTTATTTTGCCGTAAGCAGATTTATGGCGCCTTCTTCTTATTTTACAAACGGATCGGCGTCTTGGACCACTAAGTCTACTCCGGTATCTTCTCCGAATCCTTATTCTAACAATGCGACTTACGATTATAATGTCTTAATCGACGATAATTGGACGGATATTAATAGGAGTTTTGCTTTCGGCGCTCCCATATTTTCTTCTTTTAGAGCCGGAAGCATGGATACTTGCGGAGGAGCTTTGGACTCGGATCATCTGGAAATATCCAGCGGGACTTACAGAACCGCTTATTATATAGGTAATAAAAATAATTTTTTGGGAGCTTTGACTCCATATTTCGGATATAAATTAAGACTTAAGACGGATTCTTCGGGAGTATATAGCGGCTTTTCGGTTTCGGTTTCAAGTTATATGACAATAGCGAATGCCTCAGCGAGTAATGCGACGGGTTCCATAATTTGGTCTACTACAACTAATCTTAGAGACGGAAACGGAGGCGAAGTAAACGCTTTCTATCATCTAAATAAAGCAAAATCTTATTTTGATTTGTTCAATAAAAATCCTAACGGGATCGAGAAACCCATAAACATAGATAAACAAATACCGGTTATGACTCAGGTTTTTTCCGATGTAATGAACGATTATTGCGTAGACGCTAACTATTCTATGTGGAACGCTTTTTACGATTTGCAGGACGATTATATATTTTTAGGCAGAGGTCCTATGGATGTTTACGGTTCTTATAGGGATTTTGCTTTGGACGGGACCATAATAAGGCACGAATATATACATCTTATAGTAAACAGAATATATCCGATAATAAATTTCGGAGAATTTGGCGCCATAAGCGAAGCTTTGGCCGATTATTTCGCTTTGTCGTCTTTTTGGAACGAGGGAAAAACTTCTCTAAAAGGATTGGGCAATTTCATAGGACAAGGCGAAGGAGCCGCCAGAGATATTTCGACTTCCGTCAAAAAAATACCCGACGATTGGGTCGGACAAGTTCATGACGACAGTTTAATTCTTTCTCCCGCTTTATATAAAATAAGACTCGACCCGACTTATTCTTTGGGCAATGTTTCAAATAATGCGACATTTAACGGTTTGCCGAGGGCGGACGTATATGTATTTTCCGCTATCTTCTACTTTCCGGATAATTTTACGAACTTTTTGGAAGCAGTTTTGGATTCTTGCAGAAATCTGGAAGGAGCGGTTTGCGACGCAACCTTACAAAATAAAATAAAAAATGCCTTTGCCGCTCACGGAATATATCCCGCCGCTTCGCAATCATATTCGGATAAGTATGAGCCCAATAACGGTCCGCAATGGGCTACAAATTTTTCCACATTTTCTTCTTTGGCCGCTTTCATAGATTATTCCGGAGACTTGGATTATTATTCCATCCCTTTAAACGAAGGTCTTTTCGTCGCCAATATGACTCTTCCTCAGGGGAGTGTTTCTCAAATGTATCACGGATACAGTTTATTCCTATTTGACCAAAATAGAAACTATCTTGTTGAGTCCGTGCCGGAAATATATTCTTGTCCGCCTTCTCCGGGTTCTAAAGAATGTCTTACCTTATCGCAGACTAATTCTCTTTCCTATAACATAACAGTTCCGGGAAGATATTATCTTATGGTTTCCGCCGCTCCAAGCGAATACGGCGGCAATTCCGCCGACTATAATAGCTCAAAACCTTACATATTGTCGTGGCAGGGAAATATAAAAGGATCCGCTCAGGCATGGCTATATTCTTCCGCTCTTGACGCCGACGAATTCAGGTTCAGAGTCAAATATCCGAAATTCGAATATATAGCAAGTCCGGCCAGCGCCACTTGGACATCCGGGGCGGAAGTAAAATTTTCTTATGCCAGACTTTTAGATCATAATAAATCTCCCATTCCTTTGACGGAAACAAATAATTCTTCTTCGTATATGGAAGTTTCTTATACTCCTTATTATTCCTTAGATTCTCAAAATAATCCGATAATAGAAGGAAGAGTAAGATTAAAATCCGGATTTGCGGCAAGATATCCGGCCATAGGCACGGTTTATCTCGAAATTTTTGGGACAAATCATATGTGGGATTTGGCTAAAGCGTCAAACACGGTTTCTTTGGGTATTACCGACGCTTTGAGCCTGACTACAAATAAAAGCGATTTTACGGTTTACAATAACATAATAAATTCTTCCAATTCAAAGACATATCTTAAATATGACGCCCAAGGGGCCGGAGATTTGTCGATAAAGGTTTATACGGCTTCGGGACATATAGTTAAAACAATATATAAAGGGCAAATATCGGCGGGCAAAGGTACTTTCGAGTGGGACGGAACAAATGAAAACGGTTCGAAAGTCGCAAGCGGAATATATTTTATAAAGACCGAAGGACCCGGAATAAACAAAGTGGAAAGGGTAGCAATAATAAGATGAAAAAAAAATTAAATTATTTTCTTGCTTTTATAACGCTTTTTTTAAGCGTTTCGGCGGCTTTTGCTTCGGGGGGAAATACTTCGGTGGATATTTTAAAATCGGATATAAGTCCTTTGGCAATGGGAATGGGGGGAGCATATGCGGCCGCCGGAGAAGGCGCTCTTTCGGCTTATTACAATCCCGCCGCCGTAGGAAATTTGCAAAATCCGGACGTTTCATTTTCTTACTCCGGAGGATTCGATAAAGCTTCGGTTAATTTTTTAGCTTTTGCCACTCCTCTTCCTTATAAGGGATTCGCTCAATTGGACAAAGGCGTAGCGGCTTTTTCTTTTCATCAATCTTCTTTGGGAGATTTTACCTATAGATACATAGCGTCCGACGGTTCGATATTTTCAAAGAAGTTTGACGCCGAAAAAAATATGATTTTTTCCTTGAGTTACGCCGAAAAAGCCGCGGAAGGAGAAACGGTCATAGATAAGCATAAGATCTTTTTGGAACATTATATGGGAGTAACCGTTAAATATGTCAAATCCGTCCTTCTGGAAGAATATTCCGCCGGTACGCCCGCTTTTGACGCGGGATATAAAATCGTGGAGCCGGAAAAAGGTTTGATGTTCGGTCTCTCCGTTTCCAACTTGGGCGGGAAAATAAAATATGTGAAAGAATCCTATCCTTTGCCTACCGTTTTAAGAGCCGCTTTCGCGGTAAGAACTAATCCCATAATGGATCATAATGTTCTCTTTACCGCCGAATATGACCGCTTTACTCAAGACAATTTGGCTTCCGCAAAGATAGGAGTAGAATACCATTTGCAGAAAATATTAAACTTTAGAGCCGGATATAGAATGATTGAAGAAAATAAAGGTTTTACTTTGGGTTTGGGTTTTTTCTTGGATAATGTTTCCGCGGATTTTTCCACTTCAATGTTAGACGTCTATTCTTATTCGGCTTTTTCTTTGTCTTACAGATTTTCATCCGTAGAAATAAAAGAAAAGAAAAAAGTAAAAAAGATTAAAGTAACCGATAGTGAACCGGTCCAGGAAAAGAAAAAAGAAATTAAACCCGTTAAAAATAATCAGGATAAACCCAAACAGTCCGACGATTTCTTTCTTCTTTATTGATAATCTATAAAATAAAATAAATCCGAGGGAAATTCAAATGTAAATTCCGGGAAATTCTCTTTTTGCGCAAAAACTTTTTTTTGAGAAATGTTTATAAAAAATTTTTCGTTTTCTCCGTTATTATTATAAAAAATTATTTCGGCTTGTTTTTTTTGTGTTTTTGATATCGAAACGGAATCGGCGGGATAGTTAATAAGTTTTTTTATTTGAGAAGAATAACTTTTCTTAAGGCCTCCGAAATAAGAAAACCATTCTCCTTCTTCCCGGATAAACTCGCGTTCTCGACCTTTTTTAATTATTTTTATCTTGTAAGGGTTCCCGGCGGAAAATATACGTTTATTTATAAAAGCCGTCATTGAAGGAATTAAAGCTTTTGATAAACCGGAAAATTCCCTTATATAACCGTTATTGTCCGCCGCATAGCAGGAAAAAGGAGAAGACGAGTCTTTCCCGATCTTTATTTGAAGCTTTTTATCCTCGAGATATAAAATTATTTTTGGAGATTTTTCGTCTATTTGAAAAACGGAAGAACAATCCTTTTCGCGGCACAGAATGGGACTATTGGCCGCGGAAGCAAGAACGCTTAAAAAATAATCCGAAATATCTTTGTCGGCTTTTAGCCCCGATTGGAAAAACCAATCGTCTTTATTCTTTATTATTTTAAAAGTTTCATTTTCGTTTTTTATTTCAAAAGCAGATATTTGTCGAAGATTTTTAAAAAAATAATCCGAATATTGTTCTTTATTTTTATCGGTTTTTATTAAGACGATTAAAGATAATATTAAAAAAAAAGATATGGTAATAAAAAATTTCATTTAAAATAGTCTCTTACTTTAAAGTATGCAATCTTTCTTTTTTTGTAAACATAGATAAAAAGTGCGGCGCAAAATAATAAGGGAATAAAAAAGATGGCGTATTTAATTTTTAGCCTATCGGAATCGGCTACGTAAATTAGCGGTCTTATACGGTCCGATTTTGCTCTTAGATTCGATAATTGATGATATCCGGAAAGATATTCCAAACAGTTGAGAAATAACGATAAATTTTCGAAAGCGCCCGAAGAAGGATAATAAAGAAATTTTGAGCCGGATATCAATAGAACCGCCGTTTCTTTTTTGTGTTCTCGAAAAAAAGAAGGGTATTTTGATAAAAGATAAGGATCGGGAGTTAAAAAGCCGTTTAGTAATACGGCTACCGCAAAAGGACCTCTTTTGTCGTCGTCGTTTTTAATAAGTTCTTGAGAAAAAGGCGAAATAGAATGATATTTATTGGAGGTTCTTATCCAGCTTGCGGGCGACGAAAAAGCCAAGGGAGACAGAGTAACGCCTTCTTTTTGCGATAAAGATATCGGCGAAGAAAGAGGAAGAAAAAAACGATTTATGTTTTTAAAAGCCGGATGAGTTCGGTTAATATTTCTTATTGCGGGATATAGCGGATAACTCACTTCGGAGACTCCGGAAGGAGAATTTATCCTTACGTAGTCGCAGTCTTTATCCATTATTAAAAAATTTTCTATTTTTGCCCCGTTAACCTCGAAGAATCTTTCAAGTCCGCAGTAATTGTCGTAAGTCCGATTCATATATTCGTCGGGCTTTCTTACGTCCGGCGCTATCAATGCTTTCCCGCCGGATGAAATAAAAGATTGCGTTATTGCCAGTTCTTTTTCTGGTAAAGGTTTGTCCGGTCCCATAATGACCATTACGCTTTCTTTGGTTTCTTGAAAAATCTCTTTTGCGGATAATGTTTTTATTTCATATATGTCTTTTAATTTTTCAATCGCATAAGGATTGATAAAATCCGGACTTATACCCGTATTTTTTAGGAAAATCAGATTTTTTTTAGGTTGAGTCAAAGAAATTAACGAAGAGATTAGTTCGTATTCCAAGAACGACGCGTCCGATAAAAAAGGAACGCTCTTTTTTTTATCCAGATATTTTAAAGATAATCCCAAAAATCCTTGAGTTTGTTCGGTTCTATCTTCTGATATTATTTCAAATTTTACTGGAGAAACCGAATTTAATATCGCTCTGTCTCTGTTTTTTTGAGAATCTACGTATATTATTTCAAGTTTTACTTTTTCGTTAAGTTGTGCGAATTCTTTTAGGATAATTTCCGCATAAAAAGCCTGACTTTCTAACTGGGGAGGGAGATTCGGAGATTTGTAAAATTCTATAACAAAATTTTCTTTTAATTGAGAAACGGATTTTTTGGTCTGTGAGGATAAAGAATAAGATTTGTTCTCGGTAATATCCGCTTTGATTTTGATATGAGAAACTCCCGCCGTTAAAAGACAGGCAAAAATAAAAGCGGTAATTTGCTTAATAAAACTTTTTTTGCAGGTTGCTCCTCTTCTTATTTTTAGATTTTCGACCGCCAGGAAAATAAACAAAGAAGTGAAAATAAAAAAATAAGCGGCATCTTCTAATCTTATAAATCCGGACGCCAGATATTCGAATCTGTTTAAAAAACCGGCGTACGAAAGAAATCGGAAAGCGGAAGGTAATAACGGCGAAAAAATTTCAAGAAACGAAATTAAAATTAAAAAAAGCACGGAATATGCGTATGAGTAAAAAAAAGTCGAAGAAATAACGGAAAAGAATACTCCGGCGGAAGAAAAAAAAGATGCTAATAAAACGGCCCCTATAAAAAAACCCGCCGTTTCTCCGTTGTCCGGAGCGCCTAATACGTATGCGGCGGAAAAATAAAACGCAAATAAAATAAAA
>JAAYVI010000099.1 GCA_012517235.1 Elusimicrobiota bacterium
CGAAAGGAAGCGGAAATTCAGGCGGTAGCATATTTGATATGGTATATGCCATATCTCTGTTAGTGTAGTCGTAGAGAGTAAGATCTTTCGGCGGATTGGACGGATCAAATTCTCTTATTTCCGGTTTTGATCCGTTTATTATAACCGCCTTATTCTTATTTTTGCCGAATATCATGGGTTTGCCGTGTTCCACTCTTAAAGTAAGTTCGTCTTTTGTTTCGGGATTTTTATAAGCGTCAAATTCTTTGTCGGTAAATACCACGCATTTTTGTATCATCTCGACAAAAGAAGTACCTTTATGCAGAGCGCTTTCTTTTAATATGGCGCTTCCGTAGTTTAAATCATTGTCTATGCCTCTGGCGACAAATCCGCAGCCCAAAGAGACCGCAAAATTTGCCGGATTAAACGGATAGTCCGGATTACCCAAAGGAGTTGTTTTTGTTTTTGAACCCGGCAGTGTGGTCGGAGATGCCTGTCCTTTTGTCAAAGCATAGATTCTGTTATTAAAAAGAACTATCTTTAGGCCTATATTTTTTCTGACGGCATGTATCATATGATTTCCGCCTATGGAAAGTCCGTCTCCGTCGCCGGTTATTACCCATACGAAAAGTTCGGGATTGGCAAGTTTTACGCCCGAAGCTATGGCCGGCGCTCTTCCGTGTATGGAATGGAAGCCGTAAGTATTGACATAATAGGGAAATCTGCTGGAGCATCCTATGCCGGAAACTACTGCGTATTTCTCATGCGGAAGATTTAATTCGGCCATGGTTCTTTGTATCATGGTCAATATTCCGAAATCTCCGCAGCCGGGACACCATTTTACCGGGAGACCCGAAGAAAAATCTTTGGCTGTTAATTTTTGTTCCATAATATTCTCCTTAAATGTTTTCCTTTATGGCTTTTAGAATTTCTTCCGAATTCAAAGGCTGACCTTTGCTTTTTTTAAGAGATATCGGCGCCATAAGATATTCGGCTCTTATTACGTAGGCAAGCTGGCCGTCGTTTTCTTCCGGAATGAGTATTTTCTTGAATCCTTTCAGTTTTTCTCCCAAATCGCCCGGTAAAGGATTTAGAAATTTAAGATTTACGGAAGATACTTTAAGGCCTTCTTTTTGAGCCTCTTTAGCTGCGGTATTTGCCGCTCCGTAAGCCGAGCCCCAAGATAGAACCAATAAGTCGCCCTTTTTGTCTCCGTTTATTTCCAAAGGCGCTATTTCGGATACGATTCTCTTTATCTTTTCCCTTCGAATATCGGTCATTTTTTGATGGTTTTCCGGATCATAGCTTATATGACCGGTTTCCCCGCTTTTTTCAAGACCGCCTATTCTATGTTCGTATCCTTTAAGTCCGGGATAAGCCCAGGGCCTTGAGAGAGTTTTAGAATCTCTTAGATAAGGCTGAAACTTATCCGGCTGAGGCAAAGGCATAAGTTCGAAATTTTTAAGTTCGTTTTCCGAAGGTATTTTGAAGGGTTCCGAACCGTTGGCTATATAAGCCGAAGTCAATACTATTACCGGAGTCATATATTTGACCGATATTCTGGAAGCTTCATATACCGTATGAAAACAATCCGCGGGGCTTTGAGCCGCCATAACTACCAGCGGACAATCTCCGTGTCTGCCGAAAAGAGCCTGGAATAAATCCGATTGTTCGGTTTTTGTCGGAAGTCCGGTAGAGGGACCTCCTCTTTGTACGTCTATTATTACCAGAGGAAGTTCCGTTATTACGGCAAGTCCCAAGGCTTCGCTTTTAAGAGAAAGTCCGGGTCCGCTTGTTCCCGTCGCCGCCAAATTTCCGGCGAAAGCCGCTCCTATGGAAGAGCATATTGCGGCTATTTCGTCTTCGGCCTGGAAAACCGTAATATCTTTGCTTCTATATTTGGCCAAAGTTTGAAGTATTTCGCTGGCGGGGGTTATGGGGTATGAGCCGTAGAAAAGCTTTCTTCCCAATTTTTTTGCGGCCGCCATAAGTCCGTAAGCCGACGCTTCGTTTCCGGTAAGATTTTTATATTTTCCTTTGGCGGGTTTACTTTTTTCTATATTGAATCTTGAGTCGAATATTTCGGTGTTTTCCGCATAATTATATCCGGCGAAAAGAACTTTTTTATTGGCCTCAAGAACGGCCGGCATTTTTGAGAATTTCTTTTCAAGCCATTTCACCGTGTTTTCTATTTTCAAATCGTAAATCCAATATATGACCCCTAACATAAAAAAGTTTTTGCATTTTAGAATTTGTGGAGCGGTTAACCCCGAATCCTTTAATGTTTCTTGAACCATAGAATTGGCAGGCACAGATATTATTCTATAATTGGATAAGGAACCGTCTTCCAGAGGATTGTTTTCATAGCCGGCTTTTTTACAGGCGTCGGCGGTAAAAGCGTCTCCGTTTGCTATTATAAGAGAACCTTTGTCTATGGATTTTAGATTTACCGCCAAAGCCGCGGGATTCATCGCAACTAAAACCTCGGCTTTATTGCCGGGAGTCATAACCGAATCGTCGCCGAATGCTATCTGGAAGCCGCTTACTCCGCCCAAAGAACCGGCGGGAGCTCTTATTTCGGCTGGATAATCCGGCAGGGTGCTTAAATCTCTGCCGTCCACGGCCGTTGCGTTTGCAAATTGGGAGCCTAAAACCTGTATGCCGTCTCCCGAGTCTCCGGCAAATTTTATTACGGCCGCCGATTTCTTTTCAACTTTTATTTTTTTGGAAGGTTTGTTCATTTTTCGCCTCGCTGAAAAAACTATTTGCAACTAAAAGGAAAATATTTACTAAAATAAATACAAGAAGCTAAAAGTATATTACAAATTCTTTGACTATATTGGCAACCGGAGGAAAAAATGAAGCTTGTGGAATACGAAGGAAAAGAGCTTTTTGCCAAGTACGGCATACCTTTAAGCAAAGCTTTCGGAGTTATTAAAAATCGCGAAGATATTTCAAAAATAAAGATAGATTCTTATCCTTGCGTAATAAAAGCCCAGGTTTTGGCCGGAGGCAGAGGAAAAGCAGGCGGCGTAAAAATAGCAAAAGATAAAGCCGAAGCGGAAAAAATAATGGAAAAAATGTTAGGTATGAAAATGGTAACTCATCAGACGGCCGGCAAAGAAATAAGCGTAGACGAGATTTTGATTTGCGAGTCGGCGAATATAGAGAGAGAAATTTATCTGGCCGTTACGATGGATAGAAAAGCCGGAAAACCTTCTTTGATTGCTTGCGCCGAAGGCGGAGTGGCCATAGAAGAATTGGCTCACAGTAATCCCGAAGCAATAATAAAAATACCCGTAGATCCGGAAACCGGGCTTTTGGATTTTCAAGCCAGAGAATTGGCTTATGCGCTTAAAATAGAAAAAGAAGTTTTTTGTTCTTTTACCGATACCGCAAAAAAATTATGCAAACTTTTTATCGAAGAAGACGCCTCTTTGGCGGAAATAAATCCTCTTATAGTTACAAAAGATAAAAAGCTTATAGCTTTGGATTCTAAAGTTATAACCGACGACAATGCTTCTTTTAGGCATAAAGAATGGGATAATATTCCCGACAGAGAATCTTCGGAAATAGAAAAAGAAGCGAAAGAAATAGGCATTAATTATATAGCCCTGGACGGAAATATCGGATGTATGGTTAACGGAGCCGGTTTGGCCATGGCTACTTTGGATACGATAAAATTGGCCGGAGGAGACGCCGCCAATTTTTTGGATGTCGGCGGCGGTGCGAATGTCGATCAGATAACAAAAGCTTTTAAGATAATACTGAAAGATCCCAAAGTCAAAGCCGTTATGATAAACATTTTCGGCGGAATAATGAAATGCGACAATATAGCTTCCGGCGTGACGGAGGCGGCGAAAAACGTAAATATAAAAGTTCCTTTGATAGTTCGCTTGGAAGGAACCAGAGTTAAAGAAGGAAAAGAAATTTTGGCCAAATCGGGTCTTAAAATACATCAGGCCGACAGCGCATGGGAAGCGGCCAAATTGGCCGTTCAATTGGCCGGGAAATAATTTTAGGAGGAAAAATGTCCGTAATTTTAAATAAAGATTCCAGAATTTTAGTTCAAGGCATAACCGGTTCTCAGGGTTCTTTTCACGCTCAGCAGTGTATGGAATACGGTTCGAAAATAGTCGCCGGAGTTACGCCCGGCAAAGGCGGAACCACGCATTTGGGCGTTCCGGTTTTTAATACGGTTAAAGAAGCGGTTAAGGAAACAAAAGCGGACGTTTCTTTGATATTTGTACCGCCTCCTTTTGCGGCGGACTCTGTTTTAGAAGCGGCATATGCCGGGATAGATAAGATAATATGCATAACCGAAGGTATACCCGTAATAGATATGGCCAAAGTAAAAAAACATTTGGATTCTTTAAGGAAAGCGGGCAGAAAAATCATAATGGTAGGGCCCAATTGTCCCGGAGTCATAACGCCCGAAGAATGTAAAGCGGGAATAATGCCGGGATATATTCACAAAAAAGGAAACATAGGTATAGTTTCAAGATCAGGAACTTTGACTTATGAAGCGGTTTGGCAGATAACCTGTCAGGGAATGGGTCAATCGAGCGTAATAGGAATAGGCGGAGATCCCATACAGGGAATGAATTTTATAGACGCTCTTAAACTTTTTAAAGACGACGTTCAAACCAGAGCCGTTATAATGATAGGCGAAATCGGCGGAAGCGCGGAAGAAGAAGCCGCCGCTTATATAAAGGAAAATTTCAATAAACCCGTTTTTTCTTTTATAGCCGGGAAAACAGCGCCGAAAGGCAGGCGTATGGGGCATGCCGGAGCGATAGTCGAAGGTTCAAGCGGAACTCACGAGGCGAAGGTAAAAGCTTTGAGCGAAGCCGGAATAACCGTTGTGGAAAACCTTTCCGAAATAGGCGCAAAAGTTGCGGCTGCGCTTAAAACGGCAAAGGCGGGATAATGATAAAAAGGTATAAAATAGAAAATTCGAAACTCGTCGAGGTTTCTCTCAAAGAAGACATTCTGGTTCTTATTAATCCCGACGAAAACGAAAAGCAATATGTGCTTGGAAATTTCGACATAGATTCGCATAATCTTAATTCTTCTCTGGATCCGGAAGAGCCGGCGCGTCTTGAAATAGAAAATAACGGCATGTCGGTTATTTTTAAGCGCCCGAAAAACTATTCTTCCAAAGATCATTTCTTATTCAAAGTTTCCTCAATGGGCCTTTTTCTATTTTCCGATAAACTGATAGTTGTTCTTTCCGAAGATGTAAATTTATTTTCGGGCAAACAGTATAATAATGTTTCCGGAGTTAAGGATGTTTTTCTTAAAATAATTTATAATTCCATATATCACTTCGTAGAGCACCTTAAAGTCATAAATATGATAGCCGAAGAAATAGAGACAAAAATCAATAAGTCTATGGAAAATAAATATCTTCTTCATATGTTTACCCTTGAGAAAAGTTTGGTTTACTACGTAAGCGCCATATCGGCGAACAGTTTTGTTTTGGGAAAACTAAAAATGCATGCGGCAAAATTAGGTTTTGACGAAAAAAATTTGGAATTTATAGAAGATATATCCATAGAAAACAGCCAGGCGAAATCTCAAGCCGACGTTTATTCTCAGGTTTTTGCCGGACTTATGGACGCCAGAGCTTCCGTGATAAATAATAATATGAACCTATGGCTTAAGAATCTTACGGTAATAACCATAGCCATAGCTGTGCCTAATTTTTTTGCCTCTATGGGGGGAATGAGCGAAATAGAAAATATTATGGGAGTAGACAATGTTCGATTGGCTCAGGGCATATTTTTGGCTTTTTCTCTTTTGTTAGCTTTAATAGTAATTAACGTATTCCGCAAGCTTGAAAAAAATAAATGAAAAAATTCTCTCTTATAAGCCTTGGCTGCCCTAAAAACCTGACAGATTCCGAGGAAATAGCCGCTCGTTTGGCAAAGGCCGGATATGAAATCTCTTTTTCTCAAGGCGCGGAAGTTTCCGTAATAAATACCTGCGCTTTTTTAAAATCGGCGGTAAAGGAATCTCAAAAACATATAGAAGAGCAGATAAAACTTAAAAAGAAAGGTATTATAAAAAAAATAGTAGTCGCGGGATGTCTTGTGGAAAGATTCGGCAAGGAATTGCTGGAAAAATATCCCGAAATAGACGCCGTTTTGGGCGTAAGCTCTTTGGATAAAGCGAAAGATGCCGTAAAAGGAAAATCTTATATTCTAAAACACTCAAATATTTATTCTTCTTCGAGGGTTTTGCTTACAAAAAATCACAGCGCTTATTTAAAAATAGCCGACGGCTGCGATAATCGATGCGCTTATTGCGCCATACCGTCCATAAGGGGACCTTTGAGATCCAAAACGCAAGAAGAAATAATTTCGGAGGCGAAAGTTTTGGCGGAAAGCGGAGCCGTCGAAATTTCTTTGATAGCGCAGGATATAACCGCTTACGGAAAAGATCTTTACGGTAAACCGCAGTTGGAGAGCCTTCTTAAAAAACTATCAAAAATAAAAAAAATAAAATGGTTTCGTTTGATGTATGCTTATCCGGAGGGCGTAAGCGAAAATTGTCTTAAACTTATAAGAGACGGCTCAAATATATGTCATTATTTGGAAATGCCTATTCAGCATATAAGCGACTCACTGCTTAAAAAAATGAATCGTCGTTCGGATGAAAAAAGTATAAGAAAAAAAATAGATATTATAAGAAAAATAGTTCCGGATATGGCGATACGCAGTACTTTTATAGCCGGTTTTCCGGGCGAAACCGAAAAAGATTTTAAAAAGCTTTTGTCTTTTGTAAAAGAAACCGAATTTTCATCCGCGGCTTTCTTCGAATATTCCAGAGAAGAAGGTACGCCGGCTTTTTCTTTTAAAGATCAAATACCGGCGGCGGTTAAAAAAGAGAGAACGAATGTTTTACTTTCGGCTCAGGCCGCCGTAGTGGACAAATTAAACAAAAAACTTTTAAATAAAAATTTTGAAATATTGGCCGACGGCAATTTCGAAGGCAGAGCTTATTTTCAAGCGCCGGATATAGACGGAAGAATAGAGACGGATTATAAGATGGAAATCGGAAGATTTTATAAATGTAAAATAAGAGAATGCTTCGGCTATGTAAGAAAAGCCTTTTTAGTAGGGGACAAAGGTCCCAAAAAAAAATAGGTCCAAATCCTATAAAAAAATTCCCTAAAGCCGCTTAACCTTTTTTATAAAACTCGATAAAATAATTAAGTCGCCTGTAATCCCCGCAGAGGGCGGGGAGCATCCACCCTCAAACCGACGACTTTGAGGTCACCAGGAAAGATAAGTATCTTTTTTGGAGACCTTTATGTTTTTTATGAAGTTAGCAAAAAAAGTTATTCCTCTGATTTTTATATCTAATATTATTTACGCTCAAGAAACGCTTAAAAACGAATTTATAGATCCCGAGATTCAAAATTATTTTGAAACTCTTTACGGGTATAAGAATCCTTCCGCAAAAAAAGATTCTTCTTTTAGAGATTCGCCCATAAGTTTCGTTAACGAAAAAGCTTCCGTAAACGAATCTTCGTTAAAATCGGCTTACAAAACTTACAAAAAACAGTCGTCGGATCCTTTGCCTCTTTATTATTCGGTAAAAAAAGCTTACGATTCCGGACCTTTGTCTTCATGCGTAATAGAACCTCAAGAAAACAATTTATCAATTTTGCCCAAATATTCGGCGGTAGAGATAACCGTATCAAAACAAGACTGGCAAAAGGTTTACTCGGATAATTTGCTTAATGCCGGTTTTGTCATGGGCGGAGAAGAAGACATAAAATCGGGAAAAACCGAACTGAAAACATTGATAGGATGGATACCCGAGGAAAATTTAAGCTTATTAAGAGGCAATTCAAAAATAAAAAGCGTTTACTTTTCAAAAAGAAGGGGATTAAAAGCTCCTATGGCTTCGGTAAATCTTATACTTAAAGCTCCCGCGGACAGAGACCCGGCTCTTTTTTCCGAAGCTTTTTCCTCGTATCTATCGAAATTAGGTTTTGTAGCCGGAGAAGTTAAGAGCGTAAAAACAGGTCCTAATGCCAGATTTTATCTTATAGAGATAGGCGGCAGTATTCCGATAGATAAAACCGACCGTATTTTGGCAGATCCTTTCGTATTAAAACTTAACCCCCAAATATGATATTTGACCGTTAAAAACGGTAAATGTAAGATGTGTCTTTATTTTGCTAAAATTATATAATTATCATATATGGAACAAGAATTCGAAAAGAAATCCCCAAAAAAGGGTTATAGAATAATTTTTTTAACATCTCTTTTATTTGCAGTGCTTTTTGAATGTCTTATTTTTATGCGTTCTCAGATAATGAAAATAGAGAAACTATTAAGAGAAGATTTTAGAGTGGTTCTGGTTCTTTCTTCATCGGATAAAAAGGAAGCGGTTTTAGAAAAGGTTTATGCTTTGAAAGGCGTTAAGAAAGCGGAAATAATAACATCTTCTCAAACTTTGGATAGGATAAAGCAAGAAGATAAAGAGCTTTACTATTCGCTTTCCGCCGTAGGCAGAAATCCGGTTCCCGATATAATAGAAGCGGATCTGGAAGATGCCGCTCTGGGAAATCTCGAAACCTTTGCCGAAGAGGCGATGAAAATAAAGGGAGTTGAAGACGTAAAATATAAGCTATTGGAAGCTTATGCCATAATACATTTTTCCTTTTATTCCAACTTTCTTTCCGTTATAATTTCCCTTACTCTTTTAATATCGGCTTTGATAGTTTTTACCGGAATAGCGCATGCCGGCTTTACCGGTTTTTTCTCATCTCTTAGAAATTCGATGAAATGGTTTTCTTCCGGACTTCTGGGCGCCGTTTGCGCCGTGTGTTTCGTATATCTTGTAATATATCCGGTAAAATATTTGAGCCCGGTTTGGGCATGGCCGGCTTATTGGTGGCATTTTTTGCTTGCGGCGATGTGCGGCCTTTTCGGCTGGGTGTTGTATCAATGGAAAAAATCCTAAAAACTTATTTTTGTATTTTTAGCTTTTGCCTTTTTCTTGCGCCTTCGGTATTTGCTCAAAAGATAGAAGCACAAGCGAAAAAACTTAAAGACATAGAAGAACAGATTGAGCGCAGAAATAAAGAGCTGGAAGAGTATATGACCAAAACGGAAGAGCTTAAAACTCAGTTGAAAGCCATAAAAACGGAAAGCGATAAAGAAAACGAAAAAAAAGAAGAACTTGAAAATTCTTTAAAGAAGGCGCAGTCGAATATAGGCGGATTAAAAGAAAAATATTCGGCTTTAAAAGATATTTATCTCAGGCTCATGGGCGAAATGAGTATGGACGGAGCAAAACTTTATCTGGAAAGTTTCGAAATGTCGGATTATTACGGAAAAGATAATATTGTTAAATCCGTTTCTTTGAGAAATCTTATAATAGGCAAGTCCGCTTTGGCTAAGAGCGTGGATAAAAAATCCGACCAAACCGACAGGGAAATGAAAAATTTGATAGCGAGAAGAGAGCAGATGGCGGCCGAGAAAAGAAAAGTTTTGGCCAGACTTGAAATGAAAAGAAAAGAAATGGGCAGAACTCAGAAGGAAATGGATATTAACAAAAAAAGGCTGAAAAATCTTAAGGAAGAAATAGAAAGGCTTAAAGAGTCGGCTTCGGAGCTGAGCGGGCTTATAAAAAAGCTTGAAAAAAAAGCTCCTTATAAAAGTAAAACCGAAGCTTATGTGCCCATAGAAAAAAATTCTTTGCCCTGGCCTATGGAAGGAACCGTAATAAGCAAATTCGGCAAGGAATATGTGCCTCAGCTTAAGACATGGATAGTAAGAGACGGAATAAGAATAAAAGCGGAGACCGGAGCTCGGGTCAAGTCTGTTATGAGCGGAACCGTAATATACTGCGGTCCTTTTAGAAATTACGGAAATATAGTAATTGTCAGTCATAAAGATAACATTTTTACTACTTACGGTCTTTTAAGTTCGGTTGCGGTTAAAAACGGAGAAGCTGTGACGGAGGGGACCGTATTAGGATTTGCCGGCGAAGACGAGCAAACTTTAAAAGAAAATAAAGGCAGCGCTTTATATTTTGAAATACGCAGGGGATCCGATGCGGCGGACCCTATGCCTTATTTAAAGTAATTAAGGAGGTTTTATGAAAAAAAGATCTTTTTGGCTTACTTTTGCTTTTTGCGCAATTTTGGGCCTGGCTTTTCCAAAAATAAACGCGGCGGCCGATAATACTTATCAGCAGTTGAGAATTCTTGTCGATATGATAGAACTTATAAGCAAAAACTATGCCGACGAAGTCGAATATAAAAAATTGATACGAGGCGCCGCAAGAGGTATGGTCGATGAGTTAGACGAATTTTCTCAGTACATGGACGAAGATGTTTACGAAAGGGTTAAAAGCGAAACCGAAGGAGAATTCGGAGGAATAGGAATAAGATTGGACGTAAAAGACGGATGGCCTACCGTAATAACCCCCATGCCCGGAACCCCCGCTTATAAGGCCGGGATTTATCCGGGAGACAAAATAATAAAAATAGAAGGCCAGAGCACAAAGGATATGATAGTGGACGATGTAGTTAAAAGATTAAGGGGAAAACCGGGTACTAAGGTGAAACTTACCATAGCGAGAGAACCGCAAAATAAGGACGAGGATTGGATTCAAAAAGATTTGGAAGTTGCCAGAGATACCATAAAACCGGAAGTCGTAAAATATAAAATGCTCGAAGATTCTTTGGCATATATAAGAATAGCGGATTTTTCCGGACATATGCTGGAAGATTTTTCTTCCGCTCTTAAAAACGCCGTTTCTCAGAAAGCTCAGGGACTAATAATAGATTTGCGTTATAATCCCGGCGGGCTTCTCATGGGTTCCGTGGATTTGGCAAAGATGTTTTTGGGCGGAGAAAAATTGATAGTTTATACGAAAGGCAAGAAAGATTCCAATTATCAGGAATTTAGAGCCGATAAAACCGCGGAATATGAAAATTTGCCGATAGTGGTTTTGATAAACAGATATTCCGCTTCCGCCAGCGAAATTTTTGCCGGCGCCATGCAGGATAATAAAAGGGCGGTTATAATAGGGGAAAATTCTTTCGGCAAGGCCAGCGTTCAGCAAATAATGCCCCTTTCGGACGGCTCGGCTTTAAGGCTTACCATAGCGCATTATTATACGCCGGGCGGAAAAATGATACATAGAGATCCCAAAACCGGAAAAGGCGGAATAAAGCCCGATTTGGAAGTAAAAATACCGAAAGAAGACGAAATTAAGATTTTCGAAGGTATGGAAGAAATTTACTATCCCGATAAAAAAGAAGATTCCGTAAAAGATAAGAAAAAGGTTAAAGACGAATGTCTGCAAAGAGCTCTGGAAATACTTAAAGCCAGAGACGCATTCGCCGGGCTTAGAGCCGGAAAATGAAAATATTGGCTTTGGAAAGCACTTGCGACGAAACATCCGTCGCTTTTTTAAACGGAAGAAAAATAGAAAAGAATTTGGTATATTCTCAGATTAAGATACATAGAAAATATAAAGGCGTGGTACCCGAAGCGGCAAGCAGAGCGCATAGCGAAAAAATGGCGGCTCTTTTAAAGAAAATTACGGCAAACTCAAAAAAGCCGCAGGCCATAACTTTTTGCAGAGGTCCGGGATTAAACGGCTCTCTCATAGTTTCGGCCGTGGCGGCAAAAACATTATCGGAATATTACGCAATACCTTTAATCGGGGTAAATCATTTGGAAGGACATTTCCTGTCTTGCGAAATAGAAAACGACGAAATAAAAAATAAATTTAAGTTTCCTCTGATAGTTTTAATAGCTTCGGGAGGACATAGCGAACTTTGGCTGGCGGAAAATTACGGTATTTATAAACTATTAGGTTCTACCAGAGACGACGCCGCCGGAGAAGCTTTTGATAAGACGGCCAAACTTTTGGGCTTTCCTTATCCCGGAGGTCCGATACTGGAAAGAGAGGCTTTAAAAGCTTCTAAAAAAGATTTCTCTTTCCCGATTCCCTTTGTCAGGGAAGGTTTTGATTTTTCTTTCAGCGGATTAAAGACGGCGGTGGCGTATAAACTTGACGGAAAAAAGCTAAGCATAGGATTTAAGAGATCTGTCTGTTATGCTTTTCAGGAAGCGGCGGTCGAGGCTCTTCTAAAAAAAACGGCGCAGGCCGCGGAGAAGTATAAAGTAAAACAAATTGCGGTCGGAGGGGGCGTTTCGGCAAACGGCCGTCTTAGAGAGGCTTTTACTTCGTATTTCAAGGGAAAAAATATAGAAACGCTATTTCCTCAAAAAAAATACTGCTCCGATAATGCCGCCATGGCCGGTCTTTGCGCTTTCAGGCGTTTGGAAGCGGGCGAATTTAAAAATTGCGTTTCCGTAAATGCGGATTTAAAGATAGAATCTTGGAGAAAAAAATGCTGATATGGATACTGGCGGACAATAACGCCGTAAAATATTCGGCTTTTAAAACTCTTTTGGGAAGATTTTCCAAGGAATACCCGGATATGGATATTTCTTTCGAGATAAAAAGCAAAAAAACTCTCTGGAAGAATTTTTTTAAATTTCTAAGAGATCCGGAAAAAAACTCCATGGCCGATATTGTGGAAATACCTCAGGAGTGGACGGCGGTTTTTTCCAAATTAGGTATGTTTTTGGAGCTTGAGTCCATATCGGATGAAATAAAAGATTCCGATTATCCGTCTTTTTTGAGAAATTCCATGAAAGCGGAAGATTCTTCAAGATTATTTTCCGCGCCTTTCTACGGGGAAATAAGATCTTTGCATTATAGGCCCGACATGATTAAAGCGGCCAAAATTAAGTCGAATATGGAAATGTTAGGCTGGGACGAATTTATTTCCGTTTGCGATTCGGTTTCGGCTGACAACAGAAGAAAAAATTTTTTCCCTCTGGATAATTTTAATACCTCAGGAGCGGATGCCGCCGACATATTGCCGTGCGTTTTAAATAGAGGAGGGGAAGGATATTTTTCTTCGGATTTCGGATCTTGCGAGATAATGAAAGACGAAGTGGCCGAAGGAATAGAAGATTATATGTCGTTATTTGTAAGAAAATATTTGCCGGTTTTTCAGGAAAATTTTTACGAAGCGGCTTTTATAGAGTCGAAGCTTAGCGCAATGGCTTTTTCGTGGAGAAAGCCGCTTAAAGCCGGCAGAAACGAAATGACAGTCGTACCTTTTCCGAATCTTCGCCGAAAAAATAATCCGGCAAGATATTACGGATTTGCCGTAACATGCGCGTGCAAGGAAACCGGCGAGGCGTCCGTTTTCTTGAAATGGGTTCTTAATTTCGAAAACTCGTCTTTTTTCAAAAAAAGACTCGGAGTTTTCGAAGCCAAAGAAAAAGATTTAAAGAAACAATTGGAAAAAGAACAAAAAATTTACGGGGATCTTTTCGCTTCGGCCGTTTGTCCGCCCAATTTTTCGGTTTATCCGAGTTTTGAAATTATTTTTTCTTCGGCTATTTCGGATATCTGTCTGGAAATACTCAGAGGCGACTATTCCAAGGAGAATCTTTTTAGGCGTTTGGCTCTTATAAAAGGAGAGGCGGATTATCTGCTGTCGGTATATTGAAAATGAAAAATCAAAAAGAAAAGAGAAAAATATCTCAAGAAAGTTTTTTTAAGGATTTAACGGAATCGGCTTGGAAAAATTCCGGCTGCGACGGAATTTCCGTTTTTCATTGCTTGTCTTCCAAGGGAATATTAAAGGGACTTTATAAATTTTCCGGCGGTTTTTTTTGCGAGACGGGAGAAAATCTCTTTTTTGAAAACGACGAACAATTTTCAAAATCGATTTTTTCAATGAAGCCTTTTAAACTAAACGAAGGACTTGCTTCATACTACTATTATCCCGTCGAAATAAAAGGAGATTTTGATCTTTCCGAGTTCGGCAGGGAAAATCTTATATTTTTTAGATTTGAAAAATTTTCACGAGGCAAACTAAATTACTCGAAAATTTCAAAAGCCGCCGGAGAAATAGAAGCCGCGATGGAAAATTTTTATATGGTAGATTTTGAAATACTTAAAACCTACTATTATAGAAACATAGTTTCTTCGGCAAGGTTGGGGGAGATATTCGCTTCCAGCATAAAAACCGAAGATAGTTATAAAACGATAATTTCGGGACTGCAAAAGCATTTCGGTTTTGACAGGATAAGATTCTATACCGTCAAAGAACAAGAAAAAAAACTCATAGGAGCTTATAGCGTCGATATTTCCGGAAGAGTTAAGGCCATAGATTACGATAAAATAATATTGGAACCCGGGGCTCATAGATTTGCGGATATAGTACTTGAAAAAACCGATAAGGATTATTCTTCGTCTTACGGCGACAAAGTATTCTATCTTCCTCTTAAAATAGAAAATAAGCCGGCCGGGCTTTTGATTTTCGACAATCTTTTAAGTCAAATCCCGATTTCTCAGGAAGAAAGAGAAATGCTTAAATCTTTTGCGTCTCAGATAGCCATGGCCGTGGACAATATAAATCTTTTTAATAAGATCGAACAGCTTTCGCTTTACGACGAGCTGACGAAGCTGCCTCTAAGAAGGTATTTTAACTCAAGATTTCAGGAAGAATTTTACCGAGCCGAAAGATTTTCTCAACCTTTATCCGTACTCTGGATAGACATAGATTATTTCAAGGAAATAAACGATACTTACGGTCATCAAATAGGAGACGTCGCATTAAAAGAAGCGGGAAGAATAATAAATTCAAGTTTGAGAAAAATAGATTTTCCGTGCAGATACGGCGGAGACGAGATAATCATAATGCTGCCTCAGGCGGGATACTCGGAAGCTTATAATTTGGCAAAAAGACTATCCGGAGAAATAAGGAATATAAAAATACCGGTTCCGTTTTCTTCCAATAAGGAAATTTCTCTTACCGCAAGTATGGGAATAGCTTCCTATCCCGCGGACGCGTCCAAGCAAGAGGAACTTCTGGCCAAAGCCGACGAAGCTTTATATTGGGTCAAGTCTCACGGCCGAAATTCGATAAAAGCTTATTGCGAAATAAAAAACGAAACCGGACAGGAAAAGTAAAAGCTTTTTAACAAAAATAAAACAAAAAAGAAACTTATTATTGATAACATTTTGAAGATGAAAATTTTGATATCCGTAATTCTTTTCTCCTCTCCGGCTTTTTCTTTTTTCGGAGATTATTTTTATGACGCTAAGATTTCGGCGGCCGGCAATTCTTGCGCGGCCTCGAGTTCTTTGTTTTCTTTCGTATGCAATCCGGCCGCGGCGGGAGAGCAGAGAGAAATCAAAAGCGGAGTTTCTTATGTCAATTCCAATTTCACTCCGGCCGCTCAAGTTAAAAACAGCGCGGTTTCTTTTGCTTCCGTCATACCTTCGAGAATAAAAGTTTACAATATGTCTTACTCTTTCGGATACCTGTCGGCATATTCCGGCGATTATGAGACTAAAACAATGTATCTCGGAGCCGGTTCGTGGCGGCTTAAAGATTACGGCGGGGAAAGTTTGGACGCCGGAATAAATCTTAAATCGCTTTCTCTAAAAGGTCCGAAAGCTTCCGAGACAGGCTTAGGAGCCGATTTGGGCGCAGTGCTTAGAACGGAAGATTTAAATTTGGGTATTTCGCTTATAAATTTTAAAGAGCCGTCTTTTAAAGAAAATTCCGTAAAACCAGGCAAAATTATAAAATTAGGAGCCGCAAAAAATAAAGAAGATTATTCTTTGTATGCCGATCTGACAAAGAGAAGTTTTCCCGATAATAACTATACTATTTCGGCCGGCATAGAGCGTTTTTTTAGAACATACGAAGGCTCTACCGTTTCGGCTTTGGCGGGTCTGGGGGCCGGAGATAATAAAAGTTTTATATCTTTTGGCGTCGGATACGAAAAGATGTCTTATAACTTGGTTTATTCTCTAATAGCTTCCTTGAACGGGCCTTTAACTTTGACTAACGGCTTTTCTTTTGTTTTTAGGTTCGGTTCCTCGCAGGAAGAGACGGAATATCAGAAACTTATTTCCAGGGAAATGAAATATAGAAAAGATTTGATGGTTTCTCTGGATAGAAACGAACAGGCCAGAATTAAATTGAGGCGGGAATTGGAAGATACGAGAAAAGAAATAGAA
>JAAYVI010000100.1 GCA_012517235.1 Elusimicrobiota bacterium
CTCTCTTCGTTTCTGGCCGAATGCAAGGATAAAGCCAAATTAATTTGAGGAAAATCCTTAGCAAATCTTCTTATTCCCGGTATATGTCCGCATGTGGAAACCGATATATGCCTTTTGCCTATTTCCATTTTATCGTTTATTACTTTCAAACTTTCGGCGGTGTTTTCATAATTTAAAAAAGGCTCGCCCATTCCCATATATACGACGCTTTGAATGTCGCCTAACGAGTTTTTTTTCAAATAATTTTTCCAAAATAAAACCTGATCGGAAATTTCTTCCCAAGACAAATTTCTCTTAAGGCCTTCTTTGCCGGAATAACAAAAAGCGCATCTTACGGGGCATCCGGCCTGAGTAGATACGCAAACCGACCATGACATAAGACCTCTCGAAAGCAAAGCGGTTTCTATTATTTTACCGTCTTTTAACTTTAAAGCGGCTTTATAAGAATCTTTTTTTTGAGAAGTTAAAACCTTAATAATGTCAAAAGAGAATATGCGAAATTTTTCCGATAGATCTTTTCTTAATGTTTCGGGAAGAATTTTTATTTCGTCAAAAGAAGAAGCCATTCCCGAATAGGCGTACTTCTCTAATTGATCGAAACGCCATTTCGGATATCCGCAGGAAAAAAGATATTCCTTTATTTTATCGGAATTCATATGTTTAAAAAGAAAAAGTTATTTATCCTTCTTGTCGTATTCCAGAAGCTGAGGCGCTACCACAGGCTTAAAGATTTCGAGAGATATTTCTTTATTTACGGATTTAAGATAAGCTCTATAGTCGAACATATAAGAGCCGTGCCATGCTTTTATGTCGCGCAAAGTAAGGAAATCCGTTTTGGCTACCGGTCTTAATTCTTTATTGTGAAGTATTATATCCAGCAAAGTCGGCTCCAATCTTTCTACTTTTTCGTCTACTTGTATATTATAATCGGCGGCCGGAATTTTATTGGAATACATATCTCTTTCGGCCCAAATATTTTTCCAATACCTGAGATTTTGAGGATGCGTTACTTTTTTAATAAGATCCTCTTTGCTTATTTCGATTTTCATGAAAAGCTTTACGACAAAATTAGAGGGAACCAGAGGAGAACCCATAGTTATCAGCTTGTCTATTTTTACATCCGGCGCGCTTTTTTCCAAACGATGAAGCGTTTCGTGCATAAGAACGCTTCCCCAGCTGTGAGCTATTATAAAAATCGGTTTTTTACCGCCGTATGTTTTATATACTTCTTTTAACTTTCTCTCAAATTCCGCAACGGTTTTATCGGTATCCGCGGGTTCTCTCGACCAAGCAAAAGGAATTATTACCATTTCCGGATTGTAATAAGGAAGCTCTTTTATTTTTTGCTCCAAATAGTTATCGGGCAATCGAACGGAAAGTCTCGAAGGCTCAGGGACTTCCTGGGCAAAATATTCTCCGTATTCCTTATAAAACTCTTCTTCAAAATCCGGATTTTCCAAAGATTTTTTAGGAAAAAACAAAGCTATAAGTTTTTTGAAGTTTTTAAATTCGAAAGGTCCCCATCCTATTTCGCCGAAATTAAGACCGGCTACGGTTATTATTACGGGATTTGCCGTTTTTTCAAGCTCGGAATTTATCTCGGAAAAAGACATGGCATTTGCGCTCGAAAAAGAAGATTGCGCATAGACAAGCTCTTTTTCAAATTCGATTTGAGAAGACGCAAAAACCGGGGATAAAAAGACAAAAGCTCCGATAATATTAATTATCAGTGTTCTCATAAATGCTAAAATTATTATACCATAAAACTTGACTTATGTCATACAAAAAACCGGAAATTAAAGGAATTATAGCCTTGAACTTTTTACTTTCTTCTTTAATTTTTTCCATTTATCCCTTTTTTTTCGAAAAAGCCGCCGTCGAATTTTTGTTTTTAATACCGGCTCTTTTTTCTTCGGTTTTAATCCTATATGTCTTTCTATCCCCCCTATTTTTTATATTTGCCTTTCTGCCGGCTTCCTTTTGGACTTTCACATTTTTATTCGGACTGATACATTGTATCGAAATATTGGATTTGACGATATACGCTATTTTTAAATTCCATATTAATTCGATGGTCTTAAACTTAATTTTTACTCCCGGAGGGCTGTCGACTTTGGATCAAAGTCCTAAAATGATATTGATATATCTGTTTTTGTTTTCATTTGCTTTTCTGATGTCTTTTATAATCTCGCTTAAATCCGATTTTGGGAAAAAATTATTTAAAAAAATAATATTCGCTTCGCTTTTATTTCTCATTTGCGAAAAAGCGATGTCGGCCTGGGCGGTATCTTCCGATTATACTCCTTTCACAAAAAACTTCAAAGTTTATCCCTTTTATATTCCGCTTCAAATGCGTTCTTTTATGGAAAAGTATCTGGGAATAAAAGCCGAAAGAAGAACAACGGATATTAATATAAAAAAATCCGGTCTTAATTATCCTCTAAAACCTCTGGAAATCAATAAAAATCATACGAAACCGAACATAGTAATAATAGTCTCCGATTCTTTGCGTTTTGATATGCTTTCCGAAGAAATTATGCCTAAAACTTTATCTTTTGTAGAAAAAAAAGGAGCATCTTTATTTTTAAATCATTACAGCGCCGGCAATGCTACGAGATTCGGAATTTTTTCAATTTTTTACGGTTTATACGGAAATTATTGGGAGAAAATTCTGGGAGAAAGAAAAAGTCCGGTTTTAATGGACATTTTAAACGATTTAGGATATAAAATAAAAATTTTTGCTTCGGCCAGAGTAACTTATCCGGAATTTGACAGAACATGTTTCGTATCCTTGCCTTATGAAAATATTTTCGATAAACCTAACGGAAACAAAATCGAGAAAGACCAAACTTTGAATAAGGAAGCCAAAAAATTTTTCTCGGAAAATTCTAAAAATCCTTTTTTTGCTTTTATTTTTTACGATTCTCTCCACGGAAGCTACGACTATCCCCCGGAGTTGGAAAAATTTTCCGGAGCTTCAAAAAGCGTGGATCATCTTTTCCTAAGACCGTCAAATATAAATTCGGCTTTTCTAAGATATAAAAATTCGGCATATTTCCAAGATTTTTTAATAAGCGATATCCTGAGATTTTTGGAAAATAAAAATTTAATTAAGAATACGATCGTAATAATAACCGGAGATCATGGAGAACCTTTTTTTGAAAGAGGATATTACGGGCATAATCAGGGTTATTGCGATTATGAAATAAAAGTTCCTTTAATTTTTTATGTTCCGGGTAAAAGCCCTATTAAATCCGGACTTCTAACTTCTCATTTGGACATAGCCCCCTCCGTATTAAAGCTTATGGACGTAAAAAATCCGGTATCCGATTTCTCCAACGGTAAAAATCTTTTCGAAGAAAAAGAACTTGCCGAAAGAAAATTCTTACCCGCTTTTTCTTGGGACAGCGCGGCAATGATAGGGAAAAATGAGACGGCGGTATTTTCCATGGAAACATATAATGTTTCCGCAATGGAATTTTACGACTCTAATTATAAGAAAATAAACCGCAAAAAAAATAACCATGATTTGGAAAATTTAAAAGAATTCTGGAAAGAATCTTCGAGATTTTATAAATAAATACGGAGGTTTTATGAAAAAACTTGAAAAAGCGCCTTTCGCCTTAACCTTTGCCGACAAAAACTGCCGCATAGAATGGATGAACGAAAAAGCAAAATCCGTTTTTTCCAAATACGGAAACGATTTGACGGGTAAAAATCTAAAAGACTGCCACAATGCGCTTTCAAAAGAAAAGATAGACGATATGTATTCTAAAAAAACAATTAACGCTTATACCATAGAAAAAAACGGCATAAAAAAACTTATTTATCAATTTCCGGTTTACGATGAAAACGAATTTGCGGGATACGGAGAATTATCTCTGGAAATCCCGGACGATATGCCGCACTTTAAAAGATAACATTCGGCCCTTGACAGAAGAAAATATTGAATTAGAATATTTAGATATAAAAAGGAGAATTTATGAAAAAGGTATTTTATGCGGTAATCATCGTTATCCCTCTGATTTTTATTTATGATTCTTCTCTAAGAAAAAATTCATCCTCATTCAGAGACGCCCCGGCGGATTTGCCTAATATGGAAGAATTAAAGAATTTGATACCTCAAACACAAAACTTGCCTACTCCTTCTTTAAATAAAGAAGAAGACCATACTTCTTCTCAAGAAATTCCCTTAACCATGGGGCCGAGCGCGGATCAAAAAGCAAAGATGCTGGCTCATAACGGCAAAAAAAGCAAAGGTCTAAAATTGGAAGGTTTGGAACCGATCAAGGCCGTTTACAGACCTTTCGCAGATTATGAAAAAACCGGATATTTGATAGTAACTTCGGAGTTTAGGTTTGAGTCAAAGCAAGCCAAAATGGCGGCGGCTCAAATCCTGCCTCCTAGCGGAAAGCTTATAGTAATAACAAATCCTAACAGATCTTGGGAAAAAGACGAAGCGCTGGCCGCTTTTACTCAAGTTATACCCAGAGACAGAATAAAATTTGCGGAAACAGTACAGGCGCCCAGAGCCTTTTGGGCAAGAGACGCCATGCCGGTTCCGGTAATATCGAAGGAAAACGGTTCTTTTGCTGTAATAGACGCTTTATATTATCACGAATTTAATCAAGATTCGATGATAGCCGGCATGTTCGGAGCGAAATTAGAAAAACACGATTATTATTTTGAAGGCGGAAATTTTATGGCCAATGACAAAGGCGTATGTATTATGGTAAATCACGGCCAGCATACTTTAATTCCGGATTCGGTATTTTTAAGGTATTACGGCTGCGAAAAGATGATACGCCTTCCTTTCGCGGACGGGATAGGTCATATAGACGAACATGTCAGATTTGTAAGCGCGGATACCGTTTTAACCGATCTTAGAGAATATAAAGATTTGCTTGAAAAAGAAGGATTAAAAGCAAAACTTTTGCCGAAACCTTCCGGACCTTATGAGACTTATGTCAACTCTTTGATAATAGAGGGGAAAGCGGTAGTTCCCGTTTTCAACAGACAAACCGACGCCGAAGCTTTGAGAATTTACGAAGAAGCGGGATTAAAACCGCAAGGCGCAAACTCTTCTTCTCTTTCCAATTCGGGACAAGGATCAGTACACTGCATAACAATGACTTACCCTCCCGTACCTTTGAAAGAGTTAAGTAAAGCTTTAAATTTGCGTATTATAGATTGATTCTTTTCTCTTTTATCTTTTTTACGACATAAGGATGAACCATTTTTGAAACATCCCCGCCGAAATGAGCTATGTCTCTTACTACGCTTGAAGACAAGTAAGAATATCTTTGTCTGGGCATAAAGAAAACCGTCTCTATGTCTTTGTATAAAGTTCTATTGGCGGCGGCCACTTGAAATTCGTATTCCAAATCGGATATAGCCCTAAGCCCTCTTATAACCAAATTAATTTTTTTCTTTTTCAAATATTCCACCAGCAAGCCGTTAAAACAATCTATTTTTACGTTTTTTCTGTCTTTAAGGACTTTTTTTAACATGTCTACTCTTTCTTCCAAAGTAAACATCGGTTTTTTGGCGCTATGCACGAAAACGCTTACTGTTATTTCGTCGAATATTTTAAGAGCCCTGTCTATTATGTCCATGTGGCCCAATGTTACGGGATCAAAACTGCCGGGATAAATGGCTATTTTTCTCATAAGCAAATTATATAAAATTATTTTTGAGGAGAAATTTTTATGTCCAAAATAGCTATTGTTTTCATTTTTTTAAATTACGCGCAAGCCGCATTAATCCCTTCTTGCGAAAAAGGGAAATGCGGATATATTGACGACATATCGGGAAAAAAAGAGATTGCTTTTTCTTATGACGCGGCAAGACCTTTTTCGAAAGATTCGGCGGCTGTATTAAAAAAAGGATTATGGGGATTAATAGATAAGAAAGGCAAATGGATAGTTAAACCTAAGTTTTTGGAAATAAAAGAATGTTTCGAAGGGATCTGCGCGGCAAGAGAAAGAAAATATTGGGGATATGTCGACTCCAAAGGAAAAAAATTGACCGATTTTGAATTTGAAAACGCTTTGGCGGCAAGAGAAGGATATGCGCCGGTAAAAACAAAAAAAGGCTGGGCGATCATAAATCTAATCACAAAAGATACGATTAATCTTGCCTACGAAGAAATTTTTCCTTTTTCCCAGGGTTTGGCCAGAATTAAAAGAAACGGTAAATACGGATACATAAACATAAAAGGAGAAGAGGTACTCCCTCCCGTATATGAAAAAGCTTTTGATTTTAATTCCGGTTATGCTACCGCTATGTTTGACTCCGATTGGGGATTTATTTCTGCGGAAAATCTGGCTTTTAAAAAGAAAGAATTTGAGTCCATCGGACCTTATTCTCAAGGATTAGCTCCCGCGCATTATCAAATAGACGGAAAACTTTTATGCGGATACGTAGACAAAGACGGCATGGAAAAAATATCGTTTAGATATTCGATGTGTTCTCATTTTAGAGGAAATATGGCCGCCGTTCTAAAAGATATTAAAGGCAAATGGGGATTTATAGATCAAAACGGAAATCAAATAACTCCTTTCAAATACGATTCCATTTACGGTTTTTACGACGGTTTTTATATGGCGATAGAAAACGGAAAATCTTTTTATATAACATCGAGCGGAAAAGAATATCCCTATCTTGAAATAAAATGAATTTTTCCCAAAAAGAAGAAGGCCTGTCCAAACCGTTCGATATCGGCGACAGGCCTTGATATTAGTATAGCAGGTCTTTTTATTTTGTCAAGACCCTTTTTTTAAATTTCTTTTTCTTTCTTTGTCGGCTTTTCTTTTCCTTATTTTTTCAATTTCTGCAATCTTGGAACTGGTACACGGAGAAATTTTCATTTCTATTTTATCTATCAATTCTCTTAAAGCTAAAAATCTGTTTAAAGCTCTGCTTCTTTCTCTCTGGCATTTTACTAAGATATTTAGCGGGACATAACGCAAGAAAACGGCATTGGCCGTCTTATTTATTTTTTGTCCGCCTTTACCTCCCCCCTTGCAGAATTTTTCTTCTATATCGGACCAATTAACTTTTAAAAAAATCATTTTCTCCCTTAAAAGAGATATCTTGGAAGGATTTATTCCGCCGAAGTCGGCGTCGCTTAATACTTTCATATTTTAATTTCCGCTTTTGATTTTATATCGCCTTTTATTCCTATTACGGTATGCGTGAGCTTGGGTTTTCTTTTGGATTCTGATAAGGCCTGTTTGACAAGAAAAAGAAGTCCCGAACAACAGGGGACTTCCATGGTAACAACTTCTATGCTTTTAACTTTCGCTTCGTCTATCAAAGAAACAAATTTGTCTTTGTAAATTTCTATTTCCGAGTCCAACTTGGGACAGGCGATAAAAACGGATTTGCCTTTGATAAAATCTTCGTGAAAATTTCCGTATGAAAAAGCGCAACAATCTGCCGCTACCAAAAGATCCGAATTATTAAAATAAGGCGCCGAAGGCGAAATTAAATGGCCTTGAACCGGCCATTGAGAAAGTCTTGAAGGAGAATAAACCGTTTTTCCGGATTTTTCCGCCGAAAAGGAAAAAGCTGCGGCTCCGGGACATCCGCAATGAGAGGATTCTTTTTCTTCTTGAGTAGGAATATTTATATTTTTTTCTTTCAAATATTTAAGAGCCTGGTCATAATATTTTTTTTGGCCGTGATCTTTCAAATGTTTCAAATGCGCTTTTATGGTGTTTGCGCCTTGTTTTATTATATTTTTCAAAGTTTTTATCTCGTCATAAGCTTCGGCTTGTCTTTCTTCGGTAATTATCGCTCCCTTGGGGCATTCCCCTATGCAGGCGCCCAGACCGTCGCATAAACTGTCGCTTATAAGTCTTGCTTTGCCGTCTATTATTTGTATGGCGCCTTCCGGACAGCCTTTTGCGCAAAGGCCGCAGCCGTCGCATTTTTCTTCTATTATCCTTATTATCTTCCTTTTCGCCATATCATCTCCACAAATCTTTTATATAAGTATTTCTAAGCCTTTTATGAGTTTCTTCTTCTATCTCCGAAATTTTGCCTTTCAAAACGCAGGTTTTGTAATTGGCGCATATTTTACTTTTGAAAGGGCATCCTCCCGGCGTCGTTCTTTCGTCGAATATGTCGTTTATATCGGCAAGAGTTATTTCTTCAAAAGGCTTTTTAAATTCAAATCCGCCGTTTTTCCCTTTTTGAGAAATCAGTATTCCAAAAGAAGCCATCATCCTGAAAATTTTTCTCAAAAAAGGTTTGGGCGCTTTAATTTGCGAGTAAATTTCCGACACCGGTATTTTACCGCCTTTTTCGTTTATAAAAAACAAAGCTCTCAAAGCATAGTCGGTTTCTTTTTTGATTATCCTCATTATTAAATGATATAAAAAAAGTATCATTAAATCAAGAAATTTTTTACCGTATAACCTATACCGTATAACCTACGAGGTTATAACATATTTTACCTATGAATATATCGGTTAACCTACGAGGTTATACAGGTTTCGAGGTTATATGGGTTTAGAGTAAAAATGATAAGCAATGATTAGTAAGGAATCAAGATTGCGCTTTCGAACCGAAAAATATAATACGACAGATGTAAAGAGTATAGTCGTACGAAAAAGCTTTCGGCGGTTTTGAAGACGGCCCGTAGCGGAAGGGGGGCCCGATTTATCGGGGGAAACCGACGGGACTGGTTTCCTAATCGGGCCGGCGAGAAATTGCCGAAAGCTGCAAGCTGCTATGTTTTAGCGGCGAGAATAGAAAGTGAGCAAATTAGATGCGTAGAAATATAGAGGTATGGATGCGTAGACGCGTAGAGGTATAGCGAAAAAAGATGTATGGACGTATAGATGCGCGGATGTATGGCAAAAAAATATCGAACAGTCGGATAATCGGAATAATGTAATTTTGGGATACTAAACAATATTTTAAAAGTGTGATAAAATTTACAAAAAATATATTTCAAAATTTGATAAAATTCTAATCTCAAAGAGAAATTGACAAACAAGGAGACGACATGAAAAAATTTCTTGCCGCCTTTATATTATATGCGGCTCAATTAACGGCCGGCGAATTTCACATAAACAACGAATTCTCGGCTTACTACAATAAAATAACCGGTCCGGGCAAAGCGGCTTCCTCTCTTACCGAAAATCTCAGTTATGCCGATTTGCTTAATATAAACTCTTCCGGAGAAAATAAAGGATTATCGTATAATTACAATTTGGGATTAAAATTCACCGACGACGAAAGAGTCGACGCCAAAAGAGTTTCTCTTTCGAATATTAACGGTTTGATAAAAAAAGGAGAGCATTCTTTATTTGCCGGAGACATTTTTGAAAATTTCTCACAATATTCTTTGGCTACCGCTCTAAAAGGCGCTTCCTATAAATTTTCTCCTCAAAAAGGAGCCGCTCCGGAAATTACGGCTTTATTCGGTTACGCCGCTCCAAGATGGGATTCTTTATGGAAAGATCCGCTTACCAGAACTCAGCAAAAACAGGCTTGGGGCGCCAGAATGAAAAAAAATTTTTATAATTCTCTGGACTTGGGAATAAGCATGATAAATTCTAAGGATGTCGATTCATATAATTCCGCAAGCAAATACGAAACTTCGAACATAGCCGCCGATTTTAACTACAAAGTTATGCCGGGACTGACTTTCGACGGAGAATTTTCGTCAAGCGACTATGACGAAAAGGTTTCAAAATCCTCGGAAAAAGGAAAGGCTTTCAGATTTCAAGCGGTAGGAGACGCCGACCCTTCGAGAGTATCTTTGGAATACGAAGAGATTTCCCCCGATTTTATTTCGCCTTTGGGTTCTTCGACTCCCGACAGAAGAAAAATAAAAGGAAAATGGAGATATAAGTATTCCAAATTTTCCACAGTAACAACCGGACTTCTCTGGTATAGAAACAACTTAGATTCTCAACTATCCGATACTACTTACAATTGGAGACCGGAAATATCGTGGGCCATAAAAAAGCCTTTCCGTTCAAGACCGTATTCTTTTGCCGATATCTCTTATAAATTCGACAGAAAATACGGTTCCGGTTCCAGTCAAGGCGATCATTATATAAATCTAAATTACCGGGACAAATTCGGCGAAATAGATTCGGATTCCAATTTGGGATATTCTCTCTATAAAACCGAAAAAGACATAAGGGATTCTTCGGAGATAAACTTCAATACTTCTTTCTCTTCGAGAAAAGAAAAAGGAGAATGGTCTTTAATACCTAAAATCAATTTGGGATTATGGAGATCTCAAGACGAATTATCCGATTACTCGGATAAAATATACGAATACTCTTTGGAATTAGGCGCGGAAAAACCGAGAGCGGGACTTTTCGCGGAAATAAAAGCCGGCCAAAACATTCTTAAAAAAGAAGACCCGGCTTCCGACGACTCAGCCAAAACATTCGCGTCTATGTCTTTTCGCAAGAAAATAAATATTTTCAAAACGGAAAGTTCGGTCTTTCTAAGAGCGGCTCTTAACGACTTTAACTATTCGACAAATTCAAACGACTTCAGGGAAAAAAGCGTAACCGCGGGCATAAATACGTCTTTCTGACGGAGGAAAAATGAACAAAATAAAAACTATAATAGCGCTGGTAATTTTATCCGCTTCCATAGCCGACGCCAAATGGTGGATATTCGGCAAAAGCAAAGAAGAAGTCGGAATAAAATATATGACAATAAACTCCGTTTCTACCGACGAAACGGCAAGCAAGATAACTTTGTTTAAGGATATGCTTCCAGAAGGTAAAATTACGATTAAGGGAAAAGCTTCAGGCGGACAAATAGGATCGGTAAGAATATCTTTGGACGGGAAAGCGACATGGAACGAAGCGAAGTTTTCCGAAAACGGAGCCTTTGAATATTCTTTTCCGGCCGAAATCGGGAAAAAATACGAGGTTTTGGTGGAAATAACAAACACCGCGGGCAAAACCAATAAACCCGAAGAAACCGCCAAAACAATAGAAATTTCTCAGGAAAACTTTAAAGCCAAAATAACCGAAACATTAAACGCCATATTCGAAGCTTATAACTTGGAAAATCAAGCGAAGTTTATGTCTTATGTTTCCGATAATTTTGCCGGAGACAAAGATTTTCTTGAATTGGCGATTAAAAAGGACTTTAACGCCTTAAGCGATATAAAATTAAGATATTCCATAAATAACTTCGCCGTCGGTTCCGGGAAAGTTTATGTATCTTTGACTTACAATAGAATGTTTTTTATAAACAAGACCGGACAATCCTCCACGGACGGCGGAATAACGGAAATGGTATTTGAAATAAAAGACGGAAAGCCTATGCTTTACAGCATGAAAAAACCGCTTCTATTCGGCCTTTCCGACGCCAATAATGTGGCCACGGGCGAAACGGCGGGAGCCGGAGCGGGCATAGAATTAAACGAAACCGGAGATTTAGGCGGCTCATATCAAACAGTCGCATTAAACGATTGCGCATCCGGAAGCTATAACGTTATAAAATATGATTTTAACGGAGGTTTTGTCGCCTGTGACACATCCGGAGGGGGCTCGGATATTTGGTTTTATAATTTTTCCGCGCCGGATAAAATAGGATACGCCTCAGCCATGCATAAGGAAATAAATAAATCTTTATCTTCCGTTACGGCCGCCGAAGCCAAAGATATGAGCGGATTTGTTTCCGCGGGTAATGTAAATCCCGCCTCCGTCGGCAAAACCTATATATTCTATATAAACAACGAATTCTGGGGATTGGAGCCGATAGCTTTGCCTTTTGCTTCCTATTCCGGAACTTTAAAAGCTTCTTTTAAAGTAAAGCAATTCTAAATCTTTTTTGGGGCGGAGAAATCCGCCCCAAAGGGCTTTCGCCTAAAATTTTTAAAAGTTTTAAGCGAAATCTCTGCGGAGGAAAAAATGAAATTGCTTACCTTATCTTTATTGTTTTTTTATTCCGTTTCACACTGCTATACTTCGCCAGCGACATACGAAGAAGCGAAAAATAGAATTTTTGAAGCGTCATGGTCGGCTTCTTTGGTTCAAAAAGATTTAAGGAAAAACATAGAAGAACAGGCGGCAAATTACGCCGTTTTAAACCAGCTTAGACAGGCAAAAATAAAAGCCGAAGAGATGAGAACCAGAGAAAATATAACGGCCGCCGTGAAAGTAGCCGATTTGGGAATAACGGCGGCCGGGATAGTTACCGGAGGAATGGCTTTGGCTGCGCAGGGAGCCACAAAAGAAGCTTTAAAATGGTATTTTGTCAAAAAAATAGCGCAGGAAGGCGCCAAAGAAGCCGCGGGAGTTCCGGGATACAGCGACTCAGTAAAAGTCGGAGTTTATATATTTAATAAAGCCGACGAAAGAGACATTAAAGCAAGCTTAAGCAAAAATTCAAATGAAATTTTACTAAAAGCCCAAAAAATATTTGAGACCGAAGGCACTACAATACATGAAAAAAATTTAGCTTTAATCCCTCTGATAACGGAGATGGAAGACGAGATAAAGAAAAAAGATTATTATTTGCAAGCCTGCGTTAAGAGATTGGACGAATTAAAGAAAGAAACGGAAATGCTTGAGAAAGATGCGGCAAAAAGAAAAGCGGAAGAAGAAAAAAAACAAGAAGAAATAAAGAAAAACATAAAAGAAATACCTTTTACTCCCAAAATAGAAACCAATGCCGTTAAAACTACGGATATTCCAACTCCCGCACCGGCGGACAAAGAAACGGAAGAACAAAAAAGAGCCAGAATACAAAAAGCGATAAACGAATACATACAAAAACTTTCAAATAAAATAAAAAATCTTTCCGATAAAGCGCAAACGGATTTTTCGCAAATAACCGCCGCGCCCAGTTTAAGTTATACGGCGCAGGACTCGGCATCCGGTTTTTTAGAAAGCGCCGATTATATAAAAAATCAATTGGCATCCGCGGATACTTATATGGCCGCTCAATCTCTGGAAAATTCGGCTAAGGCGGAAAGGGAAAATTTAACGAATGCAAGAACCGCTCTTCAAAAAAGAGAAAACGACATAAAAAATAAAATAGAGCCTACGATAAAAGAAATAGCGGAAACAATATCTTTATGGAAAGGAATATATAATTCTTATTCTCCGCAAGGATACTATGTCGCGCCCGCCCCTAAAATAGAAGATATAAGGTCCTATAACGACTGCTACGTAACTCCGCTTAGCTGGATACAAACTTTTATAAAATCCACCGAAGGAATCGAAGGTATTTTTTCATCTTTGGAATCTGCGGCAAAATCGCGAAAGAATTCGATTTATTCCAATATAAAAACTTTCGCATCTTCTTATCTTTCAAAATTCGAAGAATTTAAAACTTTCGCTCCTCAGGCGGAAAAAAAGATTCTTTCCTTGCTCGAACAAGCGGGTCCCAAAAGCGAGCCTATCAATAATTTGTACCATTATTTTTCTACCGAGTTTTCATATTTCGGTAAAAACGATTTGAAAGACTTAAAAGCAAAAGTTCAGGAAGCTCAAAACGCATGGCCGGCGGTATCGTCAACCTACGATTCGGCCGCGGCTTTGTATTTTGATTTGATGAAAAAAAACTCGGAAATAGAAGATATGAAACAAGATCCTATGTATTACGAAATTTCAAACATAGCATATTCCGCGACGGACACTTCTCATAAAAACGATATGGAAAATATTTTGAAAAAAATAAATACCGAAAGTCCGAGGATAAATCTGGGAACCGTAGAACCGCAAGCCGCAAAAGACGTTCTTTTAAATTCGATATATTCGCCTAAAAACGGTTTAGCATGGTTAGAAAACGCCAAAGATAGAATAATATCCGTTTATTCAAAGGCTATTTCCGCTTTTTCATCGGCGTCTCAAACCGATTTTTCCCCGTATTATTCCAATCCGGAGGTTTTGTCTAAAAAAGTAAGCGAACTAAACGACATATACGCAAAAGCTCAATTAGAAAAAGATAAAATAATGGAAGAAGCCAGAAAAAAATCTTTTTTCGGAGAAGAAGAACCCGTTTTAAAACAAACCGGATTTTGGGATCCGGAAATAACAAAAAAAATAGAAGAATATGAAAAAACGGCCGCAAGTTTTTGGGCTTCGCCCAAAGGCCAAGAAATAAGACTTTATTTAAATAAGGAAGAATTGAGAAAAAATAACGACGCAAAAAATCCGGACTTACAAATAATAAGAAATTTATATCAAGATCTAAAAAAGGCTTACGAATCGAAAAGCGTTTCGGGCGTTATGTCTTTGATAGATCCGAATTGGACTTCGCCGGACGGAGAAGATTCTTCGGAACTAAGGCAATATCTGGAATCTATTTTTAAAATGTTTAACGAAATTTCTTTTGACATAAGAGATCTGAACATAGTATCCGATTCCAAAGATACTTATTCCGTATCTTATAATTTGGAAATCAGATCAAAGATTTACTCGAAAAACATAAAAAGAGAAGAAAAATCTTCCGTTTACGAAAAGGTAAAAGTCGAAAACGGGAAAGCTAAAATATTTAAAACCGATAACGGCTCTTATTGGCAGATAAAATAAAACTAAAAGTTTTCCAATCTGTCGAATTCCGAAGTTTTTTTGACTTCCAGAAGTTCCGGCTTTTCTCTCAAGTAAGCGAAAGGTCCCTTAGGCCAGCCGAAAGCGGCTTTTATGGTTTTTTCTATGTCGTATTCTCCCACCATTATTTCGGAAGCCAAAATTTTGCATTCTTCCAAAACGGGTCTGAGAATTTCGCCGAATATTTCTTCTTTTGAAACGGTTCTAAGGCCTAAGTATTTTACTATGTTGGGCAATATCGGATTTTCCCCCGCTATTTCTCCGTCGTCGTATATGTAAATTCCTATCGTAGATTTTCTGCCCAATTGTCCGTATTGAACAAGTCTCTGTTCCAAATCGGAAGGTTTAAGTCTTTCCGGTTTTCCCAAAGCTTCCCATATTTTTACGCACGAATTATAATCGTGATCCAATCCTATATAATCTAGATATTCGAAAGGACCGAATTTGGCGCCGGAAATTTCCTTAAAAGCGGCGTCTATTTCAAAAGGAAATCCTTTGCCCGCATATAAAGTTTTAAAAGCCGCCAAAGAATAAACTCTGGCTATCCTTTCCGCGATTTGTCCGGGATTATCGGCAACTATTACCGAACTTTTACCTAATTTTGAAAGCATCTTATCTACCGCTTCGATTACCTCGTCCGGCGTTTTTTCCGTTTTTATTATCTCGGCCAAATTATTATGTCTTACCGGTTTTAACCAATTTATCGATAAAGTATTTTCGGGCTTAAGGCATACTATGTTCGCCAATGTTTCCTTGAGGCCTCCCGCATTTCCGAATACCGCTATTATACAAGAAGGCGTAAGCTCTTTGCTTATTTTGTTGAAAAGCAAAGTTCTCTCCTCTATGGTTTTTGAAACCGTTTCTATGACTATGTCCGCGCCGTTAAATTTGGCATATTCCTGTATAGGTTCTATGTTAGCCAAAAGCTCTTCCTTACCGGCCTTCTTAAGAGACCATTTTATTTTGGCCATGGCAAGATTTAAACTGTCCTTAAAGTTGTCGTAAATTCTAACCTGAAATCCTCCCAAAACAAAAAGTTCGGCTAAAGAAGATCCCGTGGTCGAAGCGCCTATTATTCCCACCGCTTCTATCTTCATAAACCCTCCGATAAAAAATTATTTTACTTCCTGTAAAGAGTAAATTCCGTTTTTTGTTGCTATTATCCTGAGCCTTTCGTAATAGTATGTTTTTCTTTCTTTGGTATTATACCTTATAACTAAATTTATATGATAAAGCCTCGAACACTTTTCTTCTACCACGGAATTTGTTTTTTCGTCAAAATAATCGTAGGGAACGATTTCTTCGTCGGCGTGTTTTATAAAATCGGCTATGGAAAACCTTAATATGTCTATCAGGGTTTTTCTTCTTTTGTGATATTTTTCTATTTTTTCAAAGTTTAAAAATATTTCTCTTTTATATTTAAATACTCTTTCGGTTTTGGCCTCTTCTTCTATGGATTTTTTATTATCCGATTTTCTTATTTTTTTTATGTCTTCCGGCAAAAGACCGGCGGGTATATAAGAAAATGTTTCCTTTATATAACCTATTCTGCTATTATGCGCGGGTTCCGTAACATTTGTCTTTCTGTCATAAAGCCAGGCGGTCATTTTTTTGGAGAAAATTATCTTAAGCCAATCCTTTATCCTGTCTTTGAAAATATAGCTTAAGACTATGATTATCACAAAAGCCGCACTGTTTATCGCATATTTGCTTTGAGCGTAAATGGTTACTATTATCGCAAATAGCATGGCAAGACCGGCGGCTATTGCCGGACCGGTATGCGTTAGAAGATTTAAATCGCTTAATTGAGGATTGAGATATAAAGCGCTCGAAATAAATTTTTTCAATAAACCTCGCCAATAAAGGAAATGATCGTTAATCCCTCCGTTTTTAAGCACGGAAGAATATCCCATCGCCTTCCTGTAATTTCTTTGAGCTAAAACGATAGTTTGCATCTCTTTTACCAAATCTTCTTCAAATTCGCATTTTTTATCTTGGCGACATTTTATCAGATCGGTAAGATATTCGCCTATCATAAGGCTTATGTATTCGTCCAAAGCGAAGAAAGTATCTTTTATTTTTTGAGAAGCTCCGCAGGAAATAATTTTTTCTTTAAGCGATGACAATGCCTCTTGAGTCAGTCTTATTTCTCTCATCAACAACTCGGCTCTTTGGTTTTGCAGAATATGTCCCGAAGTTTTAGAAATATATTCTACGGCGTCCCTTAAATTGGCTCTTATTATCGAACCCAAAAGCTTCATTTCGTCAACGGCCGTTTCTTCCAAAAAAGAACCGCTTATGCCGGAAGATATCTCGTCCAAAACTTTCATAGCTTTATTGAAAGGAGAAAGCTCGTTGGCCGGCATAAAGAGTTTTTCCATTGAAATATCCGGCGTTTTAAATCTTATATAATGCTGGGTACCGGCATAAAACTGTTCTTTGGAATAACTCTCTTGAGAAATATTTAAAGATTGAGGCAAAAAGAAATAATATTCTATGTTATAAAGTGATTTTTTATCTTTTTGAAATTCCAAGTCAAGTTTGACTTCCAAACGATGTCTGTCGTGAGCGGAAAATTTGGAATCTAATATATCTTCTTTTTCAAGCATAAATCAAAATATTATTATATCAAAGAAAAAGCCTCCCTTAAGGGAGGCTTTTCAAATAATCTTATTACTTAGACAAATATCCGGCAAGCCTGTATATTAACTTGGCGGCGTTAAATTCCGTAATCGGGGAACCTTTAATGGGCGCCACTTCCACCACATCGCAGCCGACTACTTTTTTATTCAAACATACGGCTTTAAAAAGCTTTAAAGCCTCATACCAGCCAAATCCTCCCGGTTGAGGAGTCCCTGTACCCGGCATTACGGAAGGATCAAAGCCGTCGACGTCTATCGTAAGATAAACGGTATCGGTCAATTCGGCCAAAACTTTTTTAATAAGTTTGTCTATCTCCAAATTTTCATGCATTAGAAAAGTTTTTACATTTCCGCAATTGACAAATTTTTTCTCGTCTATTCCTATGCTTCTTATGCCTACCTGAACGACTTTATTTGTTCTCGATATCGGATATAAGGCGCTGGCGTGACTGTGAGCAGAACCTTGATATGCGGGCCTCAAATCGGCATGCGCGTCAAAATGTAAAACTGAAAGATTTTTATATTTTTTCGCAAAGGGCGGTATCAAGGCCTGACTTACGCTATGTTCTCCGCCTATAAAAAAAGGAAAAGCTTCGGTGGAAGACAAAAGTTCCTCTACCGCTTTTTCCATTTTAGGAAAAAATTCTTTTTCATTTTTTACGTATTTGAAAGGCTCGCAGGTAAAAAAGCCTTTTTTCCATATTTCAAATCCGGCTTCTTCGTCGTAAAGTTCAAGCTGAAGAGAAGATTCTATTACGGCGTCGGGGCCTTTTGCCGTGCCCGATCCGTAAGAAACCGTCATCTCATAGGGTACGGGGAAAATGACAAACGCCGCTTTTTCAAGCGGCGCGTATTCTTCGTAAATAAACTGCTTTTTGTAATGTTTGAAAGACATTTTAGAAAACAAAAACGGCTGCGGCTACTACCGTCGTCCAAACGTCTTTCATTCCTATGGCCGACTGGGTTATATTGGCGGTTTTCACTATTTTTCCGCTCATTTTCCAAATCTCTTCTTTTTGGTCCCAGCTGGTTTCGCTTCCGAATTCTATGCCTTGTATGGTGGAAAGCATCAACGCGGCCAAATCTTCGGCATATTCTCCGGTCTGCTCGTCGGTTTCGCCGTAAGTATGATGTTCGGATATGTAACCGTAATGGTTTTTATCCTTAGGCAAAGCCATGCCGACGGAAGCGGCTATGAGACGGTGATTTTCATTCACGGAATTTCTGCTCATGACGCAATGAAGTATCTGTCCGCTTTTTAGCTTTTCGAGGCCTTTTTGCCTTGAAACTATTTTGCAGTTCGGCGGGAAAATGCTGGAGACATGCACAAGATTGAATCTGGCTATCTGCGCATCTCTGAGGGCTTCTTCGAAGCTGGCAAGCTTCTCTTTATGACGGCCTATGCCCTTGGTAAGAAATATTTCTTTGGCTACGAGTATGGACATAATGTAATATTATTATATAAAAAAAAGTTTTCGGCGCAAGATTTTTTTTGCTTTCCTTTCTTATTTTTTGCTAAAATTTTAAATATAACTTAAGGGCCCGTAGCTCAGTCGGTTAGAGCAATCCGCTCATAACGGATGGGTCGTAGGTTCAAGTCCTACCGGGCCCACCAATATCCCCGAAAGGGGATTTTTTATTTTGAGCCGAAATCCACGAACCAAATTATGTCTGCCAAAGGCTGAGGGTTTTTAATAAAATCTTCTTTTTTGGACAAATCTTCCGTATAAAAAGAAAGATTTTTTATCTTTTTGATTCTTTTCTTCATAGACCAAGGTATGGCCGCATTATACATTACATGGCCGTTGCCCGCGACTATCAATACCGACCAATCCTTGTTTTCTTTTAGGAAAGAAGCCGCTTTGTCTGCCATAGATTCGTTCCATACGGCCATGGAAAGACGGTAATTATCGAAAGTCATAATTTTATTCATCGGATTATCCCCGTGGCCGCCGTAAGTTTCTTTCAAATACTTCGTATATTTTTTGTCCTTATTAACTTTTATTTTTTCAGGCAAAAATTTTTTATCTTCTTCGTCCAGAGCCTTAAGCCCGCCTCTGGCCGTTTTGGAAACTATTTTTCTCGGTATGTTTAAAGCCAAAGCTTTAAGTTTTTTAAGGCGTATATAATCGAAAATCGGTTTATAAAGATTATAGTCGAAACCCCATTCTTTCTTCCAATTAACTTTTTCCAAAAAAGCCGCTTCGTCAATGGCTCCCGAAGCGAATTCGTCCAATATCGGCTGAAGAGAAGAATTTAGCATCTCAAATCCTACCGCGACTTTTCCGTTTTTGGCCTTATCCAATTCTTTAAGAGCTTCCAATTGAGCCCTGTGACAGGCTTCTTTATCGTGAGTTTCCCCCACATAAACGGCGTCGGCGGCGGATATGAACGCCGAGACTTCTTCAAAAGATAAAAATTTCTTTTCCTTAACCCAATAGAAAGGCGATTGCTCCTGCGAAGAACAAACCGCCGAAACGGAAATTAAAAAAGAAAACACAATCGTCATTTTCGTCTTATTCATAGTTAAATTATACAAATAAAACGAAAAACTCTATTCTGCTTTTAGCGTTAAAATTTGATAAATTATCATTATGCGAATTCTTTTTCTTAATTTTTACGAGGGGCCGGAAAATTTTCATTTCGAACAGGCTTTTATAAGAAACGCAAATAAACTTAAAAACTGCCGACTGGATATAATTCATAATTTCAAAGAAGATCTTTCCCCTCTGGCCACGGCGGTAAACGAAAAAGGATTTAGAAAAAATTTTGGGGAAATATCCGAAAATAAA
>JAAYVI010000101.1 GCA_012517235.1 Elusimicrobiota bacterium
AAAATTCCTCTCCAGTTCCCTTTTTTCCCGGCCGAGGAGCATAAAAATGTCGAAATGGAGAAGTTTTACGAGCATTTGCTTTTAATAGCCGATCATCCGGCTTTCCACGGCGGAGAATGGAATCTCTGCGAACCTTTGCCGTATAATCCGGAAGATAAAACATATAGAAATTTCATATCGTTTAACTGGATACAAAGACGCACCATGAAAATAGTGGTCGTTAACTATTCGCAAGAAATTTCTTCTTGTCTTTTAAAGGTAAATATTAAATCCAAAGGAGATTCGGCTGTTTTATTCGAAGAAATGTCGGATAGATTTTTCACGTTTAAAGCCGAGAATATTTCTCAGGGTTTGCCTTTGGAAAATGTTCATCCTTACGGATTTTTTGTCTTTGATTGCGAAATGTAAATGAAGCGGCGGGAGATTTTAGAAAAGATTATTCACGTTTTTTTTCCGCTTAAATGCCGCTGCTGCTTAAAAGATATCGCTTTCGATTCGAAAGATCCGTTTTGCCCTTCTTGTTTGAAAAAGTTAGAAGAAATAAAATTTCCTTATTGCCGTCTCTGCGGTATGGCTCTTAAGGCCGGCGGAAAATATTGTTTTAATTGTCTTAAAAGCGGAAAGAAAAATTTTAATTTTTCAAGATCCGCATATATGTTCGAACCTGTAATAAGAGAAGTAATTCACGATTTTAAGTATAAAGGTTTTTGGAAACTCGGCGAATGGTTAGGATTGAAAATGGCCGAAAAAATGAGTTTTTACGGCGAATTTTCAAGTTATGACAGTTTGGCTTGCATCCCTTTGTCTTCCTCAAAATTAAAAGAAAGAGGGTATAATCAAAGCGAAATACTGGCTTTGAAAATAAGCGAAGAAAAAAGAATTCCTTTTATAAAAAACGCGCTAATTAAAAATAAGAATACAAAATCTCAAGCCGGCCTTTCGGCGGATGAAAGAAAAAAAAACATAAAAGGCGCTTTTTTGTCTTATTCTAAGGAAGTTTCCGGTAAAAAAATAATATTAATAGACGATGTGGCTACTACGCTTTCTACTTTAAACGAAGCAGCTTTTGCTCTTAAATTATCGGGCGCGGACGCTGTTTCCTGTTATACTTTGGCAAGAGAATAAATATTTTTAGAATTGAAGCGTTACCGTGGTTCCCGCCTGATATGCCAGATATTCCTCTTGTTTTAAATATTTGTGCCAAAACCTTTGCACGGAAGCGTTAAGACTTATTCTCAAATTTTTGCTTGCCTCATAATCGGCTACCGAAGTCAAAGATAAAAGTCTGTTATTGTCGCTTTGAGTTATGGGGGATTTTTTAACGGTATAGCTTAAAGTGTTTGTCCATATTATTCTGTTTGTAAAAATTACGGTATCTTTAAAGAAGGGCAGTTTCATACCCTTGGGAGTTTGTATGTCTGTTTTTACCAGTATGCTCGGTGTTATTTGGGTCACATCTTGAGTTACGGTTTTGAGAGTGCCTTCCGCATAGTCTTTCGCATAGTCTATTTTGGGGGTAAATCTAAATTTATTTATGTCGAAAGTGCCTTGAACGGAAGCGTCTTGATGTTTGGTCTTTTGTGTTATAGCGCCGGCTTTTAAATCTTTTTTCTGACCTATTCTAAAATTATAAGAAAGAGAAGAATCCATAAAATTTAATAGTCTGAATCTTAAATCCGTTCCGTATGTTCTTGTGTTTTCTCTGCTTACGGAAATAGTTTCGGAAATATTTTGAGAATGTTTTAAAGTTATTACTCCTCCGTAAATCCATTTCTGAGTTCCGGTAAGAGTTTCTATTTGTCCCATCGTAAATATTAAATCCGGCAAAGTCATATTTTTTGTTCTCGATATCGTCCCGGTAGAAAAAGTTCTCTGTTTTGAGAAATTAAAATTATTGGAAATAGAAGCGGAAGATAAAGCTCTAAGCCTTCCGGCGAAAGCAAATCCTTCGAAGGGCTGCCATCTTTGAGATGAAGAATAAGTGTCTCTCGATGTTTGAGAGTTCTTATATGCGAAAGGATTTTTAGGTTTAATCTCTTTTCTTATCCATATATTTTTTTGAGTATTGAACCCTCTTTCAACATTGTTCCATACGTCCCCGTCTTGAAGTTGATAAGAAGACGATATTATTAGAGACCTTAGGCTTCTGTTTTTAGGTAAAAGATCGTTCATATTTAAAGTCAGATTTACCGAGCCTTGAGAATTTCTCGCCACGGTTTTTATATCTCCTATATTAAAAATTCCCGTAGTCTGACCTATTATTACGGTGCTTATGGAAAGATTATTATTTTCTATTACCGTAGCCGAATAATTGAAAGAAGGGTTAAACCATGAGGCCGCTCTTATATTTCCGCTTATTTCGGCTGTTTGACTCATGGATTTCGGGTAATTCCTTCTGTCGTTAAAATCGGCGGCCGAAACTCTCTCTTCTTTGGTTTTGCTTAAAGTATATCCCGGATTTATCGAGGTGCCGAAAAACGGAGAGAAAGAAAGTTTTGCCGAATAATTTTCGGTTCTTTCGTCCGTGTCGTAATATCCCGAGGGAGATATGAGTTTTGCCGAATCATAGTTTATTAAAAATCTGGTATAAGAATAATTAAGAGAAGCGCTTTTCGGGATAATAAAAATATTTAGTCCGCTCGACAGGGAAGTCCCGGCCGAATAAGAATCTTTTTTATCTTTTCTCGCTTGGAGAATATAATCCGTTCTGTTGCCGGAGTAATTCAGGTTAAGAGGCGGTATAAGAGGAAGATCCAATGTTCCCGAAGCGGTAGCGTCTATTTTTTCAACTTTACCTTGCTGTAAGAAATTAACGAGATTATTCGAACCTGTTTGATATGTATTTGGAGTTTTTGTGACTTGTCTTGAAAAAGTGTAATTTGTCGGGAAAAACGAAGGCTTTGACAGATTTAAATAGCCTGTCTCTTGTTCGTTATCCTGATTGGTAACGGCGCTGACCGGAGTTTGAAAATTCTTATCGGTAAATCTGTATTTTCCTCCGAAAGATGCGATGCCCGCTATTTCGAAATCGCCTTGAAGTTTTTCGGCTTTGCCTTGTTTTTTTATCGGATCGGAAACATGTAATTCGTTTAAATAAACTATTCCGGCCGCGTTTTGCGTGGAAGTTTCAACCCCGGCGATTATGGAAGAAATTTGACTTAAAGACGGCGAGCCGTAACTTGAGATTTCTACTTGATAATTGCCGGCATTTGCCCATATTTCGGGGATATTGTCGGAATTTAGGTCTATTTGATCTATCGAAATAAGCCGCCAGCCGGTAAAATTTAGAGGTGTTTTGGCCTTGAAATAATTAGAAAAATCTCCGAATTTTAGATAGAAATAATCGTAAGGTTTGTTTTCCTTTGAATATACCAAGAATTTAAGTTTTTTATGATTTGAAATATCTATCGGTTTGGAAAATCTTCTGTATGCCGCGGAAGTCGAAGAGGAATAAAAAGAAGAATAGTTTATCTGAAGCGATTGTTCCGATATATTGTCGAGATTCTTTTCCGACTTTTGCTTGCTTACCGAACCGTACAAATCCGAGTAAATTTTTGACGCTTCGCCTCCCGCCGAATATATCGGCACATAGTCGGAATTATCTATATTGTTTACGGCCAAGATCTGAATTAAATCCGTTCCGGATGTGGATGCCGAAACATTCCATGAGTTTCCGACAGCCGCCGCTCTGGCTATCCTTATGGTTCCGCTATTGGCGCCTCCTGCTGCTTTTTTTATGGTCAATCGCATTTGCTTTATGTTGGACCATTTGTATGCTTCGGTCGAGGATATTACCATGGGATAGATCCATGTATGCCAGCCCGTAAAATCTAAATTATTTTTTAGGGCATTTGAAGCCGTATTGTCTTTGAATAGCGTAGAATTTACAAATCCTATGTCGGAACCGGTAAAGTCCTGAGCGTCAAGTCTTGCGTTTCCGTTTAAATCTTGCGTGTCTATTCTTCCGTTGTTTTCGCCTATCTTTATGGAAGAATAGCCGGACGGAGCGTATGACCAGCCTTTGTCTTCGGAAGGAGAAAGCTGACCGTCGCAGTTTAAGTCTTCGGTTTTTGGAGCATTGTATATTACCGAACCGCCGGAACATATAAGAGTCATACCGCCGGAACCGTCCGAATCTTCGTTGATTTGTCCCAGTTTTATGTTTATCAAATTATTGGAAGAATCTCCGGAGATTATCATTTCAAAAGCCGTTTTTTGAGAGAAATCCAATCCGGTGGAAGAGAAAGGATAAACGATAGATACTTCGCTCGATACCGAAAGATCGTATCTGATTTCCAAAACTCTTTGTTTGGAATCCGACGGAGAATTGGGATTTATGTCTTTGGAGCTGATTTCATAACTGTTCCAAGAAACGGCATTGGGAACGGAAGGAACGGCCGAAGGATTGGACGCTATTTTCCAATAAGTGTGATCCATGGAAGCATAATCTTCTTGTTTTATTCCTTCCATATTGTCTATTACGGCATAATCGTTTAGGTTAGGATTTAGATTCGACGCCGCAATTTCTGCGGAAAGAGATGTTTTTAATCCCAAAAGATTTAAGTTTTTAAATTGTATGTCGCTTTCGTATACCAAAAGGCTTGACGCTAATTCGCTTATGTTGGGGGTGGTTTGAGCTTTGACATTGCCTTGATATAAAACCGTGGCGCCCAACGATATTTTGCTCGATAAATCGTAGGAAGCTCTGGCTCCGACCATAGATTGATTATTTGTTCCCAGAGAAGCCGAAACATCGTAAACAATGTCTATTACGCTGTCGGAATTTATCCTTTCCGGATAATAGAAAGTTATAAATCCGGAATCGTAGTCTATGTAATACTCTTGATTTTTTGTCAGTTTTTTACCGTCAACTTTTATTATTTCGGAATTTAAAACAATATTGGGTTCCAAAGTAAATGTTTTTAATCTGTAAGAATATTCGACTCTTATCACTCTTTTTGAAATTGGACTGGGCGCGTATACTTGAGGGTCGGGTTGAGAAGGATCGGATTCCGAAGCGAAATAATTTTTTAAGTTAAAAACGCCTTGTTCGAAATCCATTTCTATGGTATCGGGATATTTTTGAGGCGGATTTAGAGAAGGTCCGACTTCGTTTCTGTTTAAGTCTTGAACCGAAAGCTTGAAGTTTCCTTTCCCGTCGTCTCTAACTATGTTTGTTTGGCCTATGGCATAATAAGTTTTTAATTCTCTTTTCCATCCTAATTCCGAAACCGCCGATACGGAAGATATATATATGTCTCCCGAAGTTTTTAATATCTTTAATCTGCCGCTACCGGCTATATCCAAAGAAGAAGCCGAAGAATTTTGAGACAAACTGGTCCCGTTTGAATTTATAAAATCTACCGCTACGGCGTCCTGACTGTTAAGCTGAGTGTTAAAAATTATTATGCCTTTGACATAATCCATCACATAATCGACGCCCGCGGTCAAAAGTTTGAATCGTCCGGAATATGTTACCGTAGATACTCCCAAATCGTCGGCCGTAAAACTCGATATGACTATTCCGTCTACCGTTTCTCCGGTTTGCCGGTCTATGTAAATTTTTTCGCTTCCGGCTTTTATGGGCAGTCTGGCGGAATTTCCGAAGCTTATGTCATAGTATTTTCTTCTTATATAATTTGTATCCAATATGTCCAGGCTTTGGAACTGCGTATTGCCTATGAACTGCCTTGTTTTTGTTTGACCTTTGGTTCTCGAGCCGATAAATGTAAATTTAAGCCTGTTTGTTTTTATGTCGGCTCTTATTCCGAAAAGCTGTTTATTATAGGAAACAAATTCCGTGGCAGGCAGAGATAAATCTATGTCGCCGAAAGAAATATTTTGAACCGTTTCGTTGGGATTGCCTTGGTAAACCACAGAGATATCCTGTTTGTCCGTTTTTGTATCGTCATAGTCGACATTTACGCTTATTTTCTCGCCCACTTTGCCCTGCATTCTTATTTGCATTTGCTGGGTTATGTCAAAAAGCGAAGATGACTTCGGCCTTACTACGGAGGTTTGTTCGTTAAGATATTTTTTGCCCGAATAGTTTAGGCTTATTATTTTTCTTCCGGTTATGGAAAGAGATGTTCCGGAATCGGTAAATTCCAGTTGAGGCGGCGGAGCGGAAGGTTCGGATTCGGTCGATGTCGAAACGGAAACTTCTGTTTTTGAGAGTTTTCTTCCCAATGTTCCGTCTTCCGCGGCCTGCCTTGCTTTAATCCAATTTTCTTTGGAATAATTTATTTCTTCCGCGGAATAATCGGTTTTTGTCTGCGACGATTTGAATTGGGAAAAAAAAGAACCGTTTTGAGTTTCTAAAAGATTAAAAGAATTTTGCTCTTTTGCTTTCTTTATAAAATCTTCTTCTTCTTGTCCCGCATGGATGTTTAAAGAGAGAAGCGGAAAGAACAAGAGATAAAAAATTATAAAATTCATAAAAATATAATTAAATAATATCAAATTTAAAACGTACAAAACGGCATAAGAGTTTTTTTGTATAATTGAATTGATAAAATGATCTCGCTAATTTTTTCATCCAAAATAAAGATTTTGCCTTTATATTTTTTGAAAGGATTTTTAAGATATTTTTTTGCCGCGGCGGCGGTTTTCGTCTCCGTAATGCTTATGGCAAGTTTTTTGAGCATTATTAACGAAGACGGAGTAATGAACGGTTTTTCTCATTTTTTTTTAATTAAAAGTCTTTTTTGGCTTTTGCCTTCTATGGCGGCTTCTTCTTTGCCTTTTGCGTTTGTTATGGGCTTTATGCTTTCTTTTTCGGAGTTCGAATCTTTCGGAGAGGTGAAAGCGGCCATGTCCGCCGGATTTTCTCAAGGCGAGCTTTTTAAGCAAGTGTTTCTTTTCTCAATTTTTCTTTCTTTGTCCGTTTTGATATTAAATTCCTGGGTAGGCCCGGCGGGAGCAGGGCGTTCGAGAGAATATGTTAGAAACATGTTCGGTAAAACTACGAATATAAGTTTTTCGGGCGGAACGTTCGAAACCGTCTCGGAACTTTCAGTCTATGCTCGAAAAGTATCAAAAACCGGCCGCTTGGAAGGAATAAAAATTTTTAAAAAAGAAAAAGAAGATAATTCTCTTTTCTCCATAATATCTTCTTCCGGTTATATTGAAACTTTAAATCAAGGGGTATCCGTAAAGCTAAACGGCGGGTTCATGTCTTTTTTTAGTTTTGAAAAAACAAAAAATTATTATTTGGGGAAATTTGAAAGCTACGAAACTTTTATGCCTTATGAAGATTCTCTGACAAACGAGAGAAAAAAACCTTTAAGAGAAATGACTTCGCCGGAGCTTTTTAAAAGTTGGAGCGAAGGATCGCCGGACGCTTTGGCCTCCGCCAGACAAATATTTTTTAGGTTTGTTTTGGCTTTTTCTCCGGCCGCATTTTTCTTTTCCGCATTTTCTCTTTCCGTATTTTTTTCTAAAAGCGGCAAATTTTGGGCTTTTGCTTTAAGTCTTGTTTGCGTATTTGCCTATTACGGTTTTGCTTCCGTTTGCGACGCGGCATCTTCCAAATGGCCGTTGCTTTTTCCGTGGATAAATACGGCGCCTTTATTTTTATTCGGAGTTCCGGGGTATTTGGTTTGGAGTAAAATAGAGAGACGCGGATGAAAAAAATAAATTCTTATTGCATATCTTCTTTTTTGCCCGCTTTCTTTTTTTCTTTTATTCTGTTTTCGATTTTTCTTTTTTGGGGCGTTTTTTTGGAAAAAATTTCAATGACTTCAAAAGGGGGAGCTTCTTTTTACGATATTTTAAGACTGGCCGCGGCTCAAACGCCGTCTCTTATTCCTCTGATAATACCGATATCGGCTATGACGGGCGCTTTCTTTTCTTTTAGGAAAATGATGAATACCGGAGAATGGAAAGCTTTCCAATGCGCCGGATGGGCGCCTTTCGATATGGTAAAACCTGTTTTATACGTATCGGTATTTATAGGTATCGGGCATTTTTTGTTTTCCGAATATGTTTCTTCTTCCTCCCTTTTGAAGTATAAAGAGATATATAACTTAGAAATAAAAAGAAAAAAAAGGAGCGAATACGAAAAAGTAAAATTTCCGGTATTTAAAAAAGACGATAATTTTTTTTATGCGGCTTCTTACGACTCTTATCAAAAAAAATTTTCGGATTTTTACTGCGTAACTTTAAAAAACGGAGAACCCGTTTATTCGATTTCCGCCAAATCGGCGTCTTTTGACGATTATTTGGGCAAATGGATTTTAGAAGAGGCAAAAGAATTTCAAAAAGATAAAAAAAATCCTAACTATTCTTTTTTTGAAAAAAAATTTTTTTCATGTTTGCCTTTTCCCAAAGACTTAGTTTTTAAGACGCGCGAACCGGAAACCGAGAATTTCTTTTCTTTATATAAGAGAATAGAAAAACTTAAAGAACTCGGGCTTAAAAGAAAAAAAGAGTCCATAGCTTTTTTCGGTAAAATCGCCTCTCCTATCGCTTCCGCCGTGATGATAGCCGCGGCGGCCGCGGCTGCCATGTCGCCGCTGGGGTCTGCGGGCATGGCCGGGGCCGGAATATCTTTGCTCTTCGGTTTTGTTTATTGGAATTTTTCCATTTCGGCGCAGAGAATGGCAGAGATAGAGCTTTTAAGTCCTTTTTGGGGAGCTTTTATGGTTCCCATGTTTTTTTCCTTTTTAGTATATCTTGTTTTGAGAAGATTTAAAGCTTTTTAACTCATTAAGAAAAGTTTTCTCTCGTTAATTTATTATAATATCAATTATGTATTTAAAACATTTCGGACTTTCCAAGATGCCTTTTGAAAATGTTTGCGACGGCGAGTTCTTTTACGCTTCTGAAATGCATTCCGAAGCTTTTTCGAGAATTTCTTATGCCATAGAAAATAAAAAATCCTGTGTTTTGCTTACGGGTGGCTACGGCACCGGTAAAACTTTCGTGGCGGAAAAACTTAAAAGCGATTTTTCCAAAAGGGGCTATGTTTTTTCTTTTACGGTAAATCCGAGATTGGACGGATTGGGGCTTTTAAAAACCGTATTTTACAATTTCACCGGATATCCGGCCCCCAAAGCAAAAGAAGATGTTTTAATCGCTTTGGAGAAATTTTTAAAAGACGTTTATAAAGACGGGAAACATGCCGTTGCGGTCGTAGACGAAGCCCAAAGCATAGAAAACGAGGATGTTTTCGAGGAGCTTCGTCTGCTTCTAAATTATCAGAATGAAAAAAGATCTCTTATAACGCTTTTATTATGCGGTCAAAGCGAACTCAACGATAGGATATATTCCAATAGGCAATTTTCTCAAAGGATATTTTTAAGTTATTCTCTGAAGCCTTTTGATTCCGCCTCTTCTTCGGATTATATGGATCATCGTTTGAAAATAGCCGGAGCTTCTCGGGAAATATTTTCTTTGAGTTCGAAAAATTTGATATACGAACGTTCCGGCGGAATAGCCAGATGGATAAATAATATAAGCAATATGGCTTTGCTGGAAGCTTTTTCTTCGCAAGCAGATTCGGTATCGGAAAATCATGTTTCCGAAGCCATAAAATCTTTTAAGGAGTAAAGAATGAAAAAAATATTGGCGATAGGTCCTCATCCCGACGACTTGGAATTCGGCTGCGGAGGAACTCTTTTGGAACTTGCCGCCGATAAATTCGACATATCGCTTTTGGTTATGACGGGAGGAGAATACGGAGGGGACGCTCAGATTAGAAAAAAAGAGCAAGAATTTTCGGCCAAAGTTTTGAGGGCGTCTCTTTTTTGGGGCGGTTTTAAAGATACCGAACTGCCTTCCGGAAGAGAGGTTATAAATTGCGCGGAAAAAATGATTTCAAAAATAAAACCCGATTTGATATTTTGCAATTATCCGCAGGATACTCATCAAGATCACAGAAATACGGCGCAAGCGGTTATAACCGCCGCGAGATATGCCAGCAATTTGATATTTTACGAAGTGCCTACCAGCATAAATTTTTCTCCGGATATTTTTAGCGACATAGGAGCCGTTTTGGAGAAAAAGACCAGACTTTTAAGATGTCATAAGTCTCAAGTAAACAAAACCAGAGTCGAAAATCTTTCTATAATAGAAAGCGCAAAAAGCGCGGCCATATTCAGGGGATATCAAGCCAGAGTCAAGTACGCCGAGGGTTTTAAGGCTCAAAGAATGCTTTTCAATAGTTTTATTTGCCGATAAGATGACAAAAAAAATTTCTTTAGCGGGTTTTTTATCTTTAGCGGTTTTGCTTGCAGTTTTGCCGCCGGGAGGTTTTTCCGCTTGGACTTGGCAAACCGGAATCAGATGGGCTTATTTTTTTATGCTTTCCTTTTTTGTTTCTTTGGCTTTTGTCCCTCTCTCTTGTTTCATAGCGTTAAAGTTTGAAGTTGTCGATAAACCCGACGAAAGAAGAGTTCATAAAGGAGAAATACCGCGTTTGGGCGGTTTGGCGGTTTGGGCCGCTTTTATTGCCGCTTTTTTAAGAAATACCGATTTTTCATTAATGATTTTTGGAATAGCGGTTTCTTCGAGCATAGTTTTTTTTATAGGAGTTTATGACGATATAAAGAAAGCCTCCGCA
>JAAYVI010000102.1 GCA_012517235.1 Elusimicrobiota bacterium
ACCGAAATTTTTTTCGCAGGCCGCCCCTCGCTCGCTATGAAAGCCCAAGCTCGCTGCGGGCTTTCGAATCCTGACGAAAAGCCAAACTATTGGCTTTTCGGGCTTATTTTTAAAAGAAGCTTTAGCCGAGGATGGGATTCGAACCCACAACCTGTCGCTTACGAAGCGAACGCTCTACCGTTGAGCTACCTCGGCACTAATTAAGATAATATCAAATTTTAATTTATATTAAAATATTGACTGTTTTTCTTTTTTATTCTAAAATCCTAAAACATGCGGTAAATTTTATAACGGAGGAAAAATGAACTTAGGAAATCTTTTCCCGAGGAAATCCATAGACCTGCTTTTAACTCAGGCACAGGAAAAAGAAACTTCACTCAAAAGAGTTTTAGGCCCTTTAAACTTAACCATGTTGGGAGTCGGAGGTATAATAGGAGCCGGCATATTCGTATTAACCGGGCAGGCGGCGGCTCAGTATGCCGGTCCCGGCATAGTACTTTCATTTATAGTTTCGGCCATAGGCTGCGGATTTGCGGGACTTTGTTACGCGGAATTTGCCTCTATGATTCCGATAGCCGGAAGCGCTTATACATATTCTTATGCTACCATAGGAGAGTTCCTGGCCTGGATAATAGGCTGGGATTTAATACTGGAATATCTATTCGGAGCGGCAACCGTTTCCGTAGGATGGTCCGGTTATGTGACAAGCTTCTTAAAAGACTTCGGAATAAACATACCGGCTTATCTTTCCAGCTCTCCTCTGGCTTATGAAATAGGAAAAGGCTGGTATGCCACGGGCGCAATAATAAACCTGCCGGCCGTAATTATAGTAGCTTTGGTAACGGCTCTTCTGGTAGTAGGAATAAAAGAAAGCGCAAATTTTAACAATATGGTAGTCATAGCCAAAATAGCGGTTATAATTCTATTTATAGCTTTCGGATTTGCTTATGTAAATTCCCAAAATTGGACTCCCTTCATACCGCCAAACACGGGAGAATTCGGACATTTCGGATTTAGCGGAATATTACGAGGAGCCGGTGTAATATTTTTCGCATATATAGGATTCGATGCCGTTTCCACCGCCGCCCAGGAAGCCAAAAATCCTCAAAAAGATATGCCGATAGGTATTATGGCTTCTCTGGTAATATGCACTATTTTGTACATACTTGTAGCATTGGTACTCACCGGCATAGTCAAATACGACCGGCTTCTTGTCCCGGATCCTATAGCCGTAGGAGTAAATGCTGCGGGAGAAGGACTTTTCTGGCTTAGGCCTTTGATAAAAATAGGCGCAATAGCCGGACTTTCTTCCGTTATTTTGGTTTTGCTTCTGGGACAGCCGAGAATATTCTTCTCTATGGCCAATGACGGCCTACTCCCCCCCGCTTTCGCAAAAGTTCATCCCAAATTTAGAACCCCTCATATCACTACCATGGCTACGGGCGCTGCTGCCGCTGTAATGGGAGGACTTTTTCCCATAGGAGCTTTGGGAGAGATGGTTTCAATAGGGACTTTACTGGCTTTCGCCATAGTATCGGCAAGCATATTGGTTTTAAGAAAAACCGATCCGAATATAAACAGACCTTTCAAAACTCCTCTGGTGCCTTTCGTTCCTTTAATGGGCGCCGGAATATCTCTTCTTCAAATGCTGTCTCTTCCTTTTGCCACATGGCTTCGTCTTATAATATGGATGGCGATAGGAATCGCGATATACTTCTTTTACGGATATAAACACAGCAAAATAAGAAATAACGCTTAATTTAAGTAAATAAAAAAGCCCCCGATTAATCGGGGGCTTTTGTTTTTAAATAATTTACTTTTTAACAAACATAGAATAAAGCCTATCTGTCGCCGACTTTATTCCGTCTCTTACTTCTTTAACTTTATTTTCGTCCCATTTGGATTTATCGTCTCTTAAGAAACTTGTTTTATCGACTCTATTGTCGAATCTGGCCACGGGAACATGGAATTTAGACGAACCTTTTTTAACGGTTACGGTATCTTTAACTTCGCTATTATCGCATAGCCATTGCATGTCGTCGGTGCCGTAATCGTTTAGCATAACTTCCATAGGAACTCCGTGATGCAGTATTGAACCCGGATCGTTAGGATTGGCTCTGGCATTATTTTTCCTTCTGGATTCTTCGGGCGTTACCCAAATATAAAGTATCACGGCTTTTTTCAAGATTTCTTCGTCAAGGCATGAAAAAGAATAATCGTATCCGAAAGGAGGTTTTAAAGGCATTTTGGAACCGTCCGCTCCGCCCCGGGCAAATTCTATTACTATGGTTTTACCATTAAAATCCTTAGTATAAGAAGCGTACTTATCTTTCAAAAGATCAGCGGCTTCTTTTTCTATTTTCTGAATGAGTTTATTTTTTATTTCCGGTTCCAAAGCCGACAATCTCGGTTTTATTCCTATTTTTAAAGCGGCGGATTCTATTTTGTCAATAAGCCATTGTCCCGCGGAAATATCGTCATATCTCTTATTGGAAAGTAAATCTTTATAGTCTTGATTTATTGTTTCTATTAAAGTACCCCAATCGTACGGATTTTTAAAAGGCTTATCCGGACTGGCAAAAAACATTCTTTCCTTGCCCATAGCCGAAAGCTCGTCGTCTATTCTTCTCATCATATGAACATAAGGAAAATCGTCCAATTGAAGAGTTTCTCCTATATGGAAATCGGCGGCAAGTTTTTTTGGTTCTACGTTTGCTAAAAATCTCCTTACCTCTGATTTTCCCGAAGCGGGCAAAGCCGTTAAGAGAACTATATCGAAAGTATTTGACATTTTATCCTCCTATCCTATTTTTACTTTATTCTAATTTATATTTTCTATTTAATCAAGCCGATTTTGTATAATTTCTTTATATGGACCATCATAATATACTTTGGATAGTTTTTATATTTACCGCAGTTTCTCTATTTTTATTGGATTTGAAACTTTCCGCTTCTAAAGCGCACATAATAACCCCAAAAGAATCTTTGCTTTTATGTTCTTTTTGGATTTCCATAGCTTCTTTGTACGGCTTTTTAGTCGGTTATTTCCTAAATACGGAAAAAATGTTCGAATATTTTACCGCATATGTCATAGAGTATTCTCTTTCCGTAGACAATATGTTCGTTTTCCTTA
>JAAYVI010000103.1 GCA_012517235.1 Elusimicrobiota bacterium
AAATGAAATGTTAATAGGCGAATATTATTATTCTAAAGTAAGAGGCGATTATTCTTATGTGGATAATGGTCCGCTTTTTTTAGATCCCGGAGAAGATTACAAATTATGGTTTGAATATAATTATCCCGAGAATAGCGATAAGTGGCCTAAGGATGCCAAGACGAGCTTTGAAAGCGATGTTAAGACGGATAAATGGGATTTAGTGCATAAAGGCGATTTATTAAGAAGCGGCAATCCCGTATATCTTGCGATGAAATACGCGGAAGAGATATATGACGGTAAAAAAGTTATAGCGCTTGAGAAACTTAAGATATCTGAGTATAAAAATGGGAAATGGAATGAAAAGCTTAGACTTCAAGGCCGAGGATACATAGACGGTAAAGCCATAGATTATCCCACACTGCTTATAAGGTCCGATAAGTATTATAATGTTATGTTCGACATATATCGTAACGGCAGTTTAGAACTTAGAGTCGGAGCGCCTATCCCCGGCGGAGATTGTTATATATGGTATAACGGTAGCAAATATGAAGTGCCCGAGGTAGGTGAAAGCGGGTTATAATAGATATTTTAATGTTTTGTCGGAGGAGGCCGTCTGACCTTCCCCCGAGAGTTGAAGCAGTCATAAGTTATTAAAATATAGTTCCTGAGGAAAAATGGTTAACAAAACCATGATTTTTCCCCTTTATCGCAAGCGTTTTATTTGTTAGAATTTTTTTATCTTATTTTAGGGTATATCCCGCGGAGGACAAAGATGAATAATAACGAATTTATAAAATTGATGGGTAAGGCTAAAATGTACGATTTGACTCAGCCGCTTAGCGTTCATACGCCCCCCTGGCCCAGTTATATGCCTCTTCAAGTTCAATATTTCAAAAGAATAGCCGGCGCTCATATGGGGCAGGGAGCTAACGGGCAGATAATTACCACTTCAAACCATGTCGGCACGCATATGGACGGAGAGATACATTTTTACGGAGCGGGCAGAGCCATAGGCCAGGTACCTATGGAAGAATGGATAGGAGAAGCCGCGGTAGTGGATATTTCAAAAGACGTATCCGATTACGATCTTTACGATCCCGATTTACTTATGAAAAGAGCCGATATAAGAAAGGGCGACATATTGATAATAAATACGGGTTATCATAAATATGCATGGTATGAGAAAACAGCGGACGAAGTGAGATATTTCTGCAAACATCCCGGGCCCGGACCGGAATTTCATAAATGGGCTTTGGATATGAAATTTAAATGGATAGGAGTGGACTGCGGCAGCGCGGATCATCCTATGAATACCATAATAAGAAATTGGCATCCGAAATTATTCAACGAAGCGGAAGCCAAGCTTGTAAAAAAATACGGTAAGAAATGGGACGAGATGTTCCCGACGGAAGAATACTATCAAGTAATGCATTTGAAGCTTTTCCCGAAAAGATTGGTTCATGCCGAAAATATAGGCGGAGAAATAGATAAGCTTTCCAATAAGAGATGCTGGTTAGGTTTCTTCCCGCTGAAAGGAATGGAACTTGAATCTTCAATGGGCAGAGTAGTAGCCTGGACCATATAAAAAAATACGGAGGCAAAAGATATGCCGATAACCGCGGAATTTGAGTATGAAAAAGTTAAAACATGGCGGGATGCTTTGGCTTTGAAATCTGCCAAAGGCTCGGCCGCTAAAATTTTGGCCGGAGGAACGGATTTGATAGTTCTTTTAAGAGAAAATCATTCTTCCGCTCAAATGCTCATAGACTTAAAGGGATTGCCCGGCATAAGCGGAATATCTTTTAAAAACGGAGTTCTTACAATAGGCGCAAACGTAACTTTCTCCGATTTGATAAAATCGCAAACGGTTAAAAAATATTTTCCCGCTCTCTGGGAAGCGTCTCAGACGGTAGCTTCCGTGGGAGTAAGAAACAGAGCTACGGTGGCGGGAAATATTTGTTCCGCGGTGCCTTGCGCCGACTCGGCCGGTCCTCTTTTGGTTTATGACGCCGAGATAAATCTTCTAAGCGAAAACGAATCGAGAAAAGTTCCGATTGAAAAATGGTTTACCGGCCCGAAAAAAACGGCTATGGAACCCAAAGAAATACTTCATTCCATAGAGCTTAAATATCCTTCTTCAAAAACGGCTTGCGCTTATTTGAAACTTTCCAGATACGAGGGCGAAGATTTGGCGCAAGCTTCTTTTACCGTAACATTGGACTGCGATAAAAACTATAAAATAGCTTTCGGCTCTCTGGCTCCTACGCCCAGAAGAGCTTATAAGACTGAGAAATTTTTAAAAGGCAAAAAAATAAACGAAGAAACTTTAAACGAAGCCTGTAAAATTTTGGAAACCGAAATCTCCCCCATATCGGATTTGAGGTCTTCGAAAGAATATAGAATCCATATGGCGAAAGTTATGCTTAAAAGAGCTTTGGAAAAGGCGGTTTCAAGATATTATAAAGGTATTCCTCATTACGGCGAAGGGATGATAGAATAGGGAGAACTCTATGAAAACTCACGACATAGAATTTAAGCTTAACGGCGAAAAAATAAAAGCTTCGGTAAAACCAAATAGGTCTTTGCTGGATTTTTTAAGAAATGAGATGGGTATTAAAAGTCCAAAGGTAGGCTGCGACAGAGGCGATTGCGGGGCCTGCACAGTTTTAATGAACGGCAAAACCGTAAGATCTTGTTTGGTTTTGGCGGTAGAAGCCGACGGCTGCGAAATCGTTACGACGGAAGGCGCAAACAAAAACAAACTGACTCAGAAACTTCAAAAGAAATTTCATGAAAAAAACGCTTTTCAATGCGGTTTTTGCGCGCCGGGAGTAATACTGTCGGCCACAGAACTTTTAACGGAAAACCCCAAGGCCGGCAGAGAAGAAATAAAAGAGGCCATAAGCGGAAATTTATGCAGATGTACCGGATACGAGCCGATAGTAGACGCCATAGAAAAAACGGCGAAAAAATAAAGGTGATATTATGAAATTAAAAATAAAATATAAAGAAGAAAAAAAGACCGTACAGCATTCCGATTTTGACGCCGTAGGTAAAAATATGAACAGAGTGGACGGCTGGGAAAAAATAACGGCCGCCGCAAGATATACCGACGATTTGGAATTCGGTCCCGCTTTGCTTTATGCCGCCGCGGTCGAAAGTCCTTATGCTTTCGCCAAAATAAAGAAGATAGATATTTCGGCGGCTTTGAAAATAGACGGAGTTCTTAAAGTGGTTACGGGAAAAGATTTCCCCCATAAATTCGGTCTTTATATGAAAGACAGATACGTATTCGCCGACGATACGGTAAGATTCGTAGGAGAGCAAGTCGCGGCGGTGGTGGCCAAAACTCCGGAAGCCGCTTTAAAGGGCGCGGCGGCGGTAAAAGTAGATTATCAGGAACTCGAACCGGTTTTAGACCCGGTTAAAGCTTTGGATAAAAAATCTCCTCTCGTGCATGAAAATCTTAAAGATTATCCTCATGTCCCCTGGTTTTTCCCCCAAGCCGGCACAAATATAGCTCATTGGCGAAAAACCAGAAAAGGCGATTGGGAAAAAGGATTCAAACAAGCCGATCAAATTTTGGAAGACACATATTTCGTTCCCAGATACGCTCATTGCGCCATAGAACCGCATTCGGTTATCGGTCTTTACGACGAGTCGGGCCGTCTTACGATGTGGACCAGCTCTCAGTCTCCTTTCACTCAAAGAAATGTCTTTGTCGGCGCTTTGGAGCCTTTCGGCATAAAACATAAAGACATAAGAGTCATAAGCACTTATATAGGCGGAGGATTTGGCGGAAAGGCCGGTGTAAGCATGGAAATATTGGGCGCGGCTTTGGCCGTCTCTTTCAAAGGCAGACCGATAAAACTTCTCTGGAATAGAGCGCAAGAATTTTACAATACTTATCAAAGACAGGGAGTGGTGACAAAAATAAAAATGGGCGCCACGAAAGAAGGAAAGATAACCGCTTTGGAATATACTCTTTATTGGGATGCGGGAGCATATGTTGAATACGGCGCCAATGTGGTGAATGCGGCCGGACTTTCGGCTTCCGGTCCTTATAGAATAGATAATCTTAAAATAGATTCCATGTGCATATACACAAATCTTCCCCCCGGCGGACCTTACAGAGGTTTCGGCTATTCCGAGTTTTTATTCGGCTTGGAATCTCATATGGACAGAATGGCGGAGAAACTTAAAATAGATCCGGTTAAATTTAGAAAAATAAATGCGATTTCCGAAGGCGATACATTACCTTACGGCGCGCATATGAATCCCACCGGAATACAGGAAGCCATATCGAAAGTGGAAAAAGAAATAAAATGGGGCGTTAAAGAAAAATCGAAAGATAAAAACAAAGAGATAGGCAAATCTTTGGTTTGCTTTTGGAAATCTCCTGCCATGCCGCCCAACGCTTCTTCAAGCGCTTTCATAAAATTCAACGAAGACGGCAGTTTGAATATTTTAGTTTCCGGTATGGAGATAGGACAGGGCCTTCTTACCGTTATGGCTCAGATAGCTTCGGAAGTTTTGAAGGTTCCGGTCTCTAAAATAAGAGTAGAAACTCCCGATACCGACAGAAATCCTTACGAATGGCAAACGGTCGGTTCTCATGTGACATGGGGCTGCGGCAATGCGGTCAAAAGAGCGGCTTTGGACGCAAGGGAAAAAATATTCGATTTGGTGCAAAGGGTTTATTGCATAGATAAATCGGATTTGTATCTGGAAAGCGAATCGGTAAGATGTAAAACCAAGCCTAATTTCAGATTAAAATTTTCCGACTTTGTGATAAACGGCATACAGGCGGAAGATCATACTTTTAAAGGCGGTCCGATAATGGGCGTAGGTATGTTTATGCCCGAATTTGCCTCCGCCATAGGCGATCCCGAAACAGGACAGGGCGGACATCCGAATGTTCATTATACCACCGGCGCCGCCGGATTGGTCCTGGAAATAGACAAGGAAAGCGGAAAAATGAAAATAAAGAAAGCGGTTTTGGCCGTAGATTGCGGTAAGGCGATAAATCCGGATTTGGTAAAAGGGCAAATAGTCGGAGGAATGCTGCAGGGATTCGCCACCGTTCTTTACGAAGACATGCGTTTTGACGAAAAGGGAAGATTAATAAATCCGAATTTCTCGGATTATAAAATACCTACGGCAAAAGACATGCCGGAAAAAGTAGTTCCCATAATAGTGGAAACGCCTCAGCCCGACGGTCCTTACGGAGCGAGAGGAGTGGGCGAGCATACGATGATACCCTGCGCTCCGCTTGTCGCCAATGCGGTTTACGACGCTCTTAAAGTAAGAATTAAGTCTATGCCGGTCACAAAAGAAAAAGTGGCTTTGGCATTATTTTCCAAATAGTATTAAGGCTAAAACTTCGATAGGAGGACATCATGAAAGTCGGACTTTTGCAGTACGATATAAAATGGGAAGATAAAAAAGCCAATAAAGAAAAAATAGAAGAGATAATAGAAAAATCGCCGCATAAAGGAAAAATCGATTGGCTTATATTTTCCGAAATGACTTTATCCGGCTTTACGATGAATACTTCTGTTTCGCAGTTGGACGATTCCGATAGAGATTTCTTTTCCCGCCTTTCAAAAAAATATTCGATGAATATTTCTTTCGGAGGAGTAGAGGAAAAGAAAAATAAACTTATAACTTTAAACAGAAAAGGCGAAAGAATTAACGAATACTCTAAAATACATTTATACGCTTTCGGAGAAGAAGACAAATATTATAAAGCCGGAGATAAAACCTGTATTTTCAATCTGGAAGGCTTAAGAATTATGCCCGCCGTATGTTTCGACCTGAGATTTCCTTATTTATTTTGGAATAATGCCGAAAAAGTCGACGCCTATGTCGTAATTGCCGCCTGGCCTATGAGAAGAGCCGAACATTGGATGACTTTGCTTAGAGCCAGAGCCGTCGAAAATCAGGCATATTGCTTCGGCGTAGACAGATTGGGTATGGAAGGTAAAATAGAGTATTCCGGAAATTCGATGGGATTTGACCCTTTGGGTAAAGTAATAATAGACGCAAAAAGCGAAGAAACAATAGCTTTAAGCGAGGCGGACGTATCGGCCGATTCGGTAGCCAAAACCAGAGAAAGATTTCCTTTCTTAAAGGAAAGAAAGTCCTGGGACGCTTATGCTTTTTGCGAAAAATAAACCCGCGCAAAAGATAAAACTTTTATCGTACTCTTCGGACATAAAAAACGGCGCATACGAACTTCATTCCAAGTTTTTAAAAGCGGCAAATTATAAAAAAGGCCGGGAAATAATATCCTTTGTAATTAGGGAAATAGGAGACGGGCCGGGCAATATTGTCGTAAATTCTCCTCCCGATTTCGATACTATTAGGATATCTAAAAATAAGATTTATTCGGGTAAAGAAAAATTCGAACTGCCTAAAAAAAAATATTTTCCAAAAATAGAAAATAAAGTTTTTCTCCCCCGGTATGCCATAAACCGCTTAATAAAATATACGCTTAAAAGCTCTCCGCCTCTTTCGATGTCTTTCGTTTTTGACGAGAAAAGAGAAATTTTTTTTAATTCCCCTTTTTTGAAAAAAATGCTTTTTAGAATGAAAAAAGGCGCGGAACTTTTAAAAAAAGACAAAATAGATTCGGCTGTTAAAATACTTTGCGGTTTGGGAGTCGGTCTTACTCCTTCGGGAGACGATTTCTTATCCGGGGCGGCCTTGGCTTATTATGTTTTGGGAAAACAAAAAAAAGCGAAAAAAATATTCTGCCTATCGCATACGGATAATTTAATTTCCTACAATAACATAAGAAATTCTTCTCAAGGCAAATGTTCGTCCGGCGTAAAAGATATTATAAAAAAAATCTCCCAAAATGAATATTGCCGTAAAAGCTTAAAAAAAGTTTTAAATACAGGAAGCACGTCGGGCGCAGATTTTTTATCCGGTTTTTTATTTACGCTGTCAAATTGTTTATAATATAAGTCGAGTACGGAGGATTTATGCCTGTAAAAACATTGATAAAAAAAGGACTTTATTTCGATTCCGTAAGCCTTATGAGAATAGCTCAAAAACTTAATTCTCTGCCCGGAATATCCGATAGCGCCGTAATAATGGCCACAAAAGAAAATAAAAATATAATTTCCTCTTCCGGACTTTTAAGCGAAGAAATAAAAAAAGCTTCCGATAACGATTTGGCGGTGGCGGTCAAAGCCGACAGCGAGAAATCGGCTGTCCAAGCTTTGTCGGAAGCGGAAAAACTTCTTTCCGGTAAAAAAGAAAACAAAGAAATATCAGGCTCTCTTAGGGCTTGCGATATTTCGCAGGCGGTTTCTATGTCTCAAGGATTGAATTTGGCTCTTATTTCGGTTAACGGACGATATGCCGCGGACATAGCAAAGGAGGCCTTGGAAAAAGGTCTAAATACCATGATTTTTTCCGATAATGTGCCTCTGGAAAAAGAAATAGAATTAAAGAAAATAGGAGCTAAAAAAAATCTGCTTGTGATGGGCCCCGATTGCGGGACGGCAATAATAAACGGGGCGCCTCTGGGATTTGCCAATAAAGTCAATTCGGGAAGCATAGGAGTTGTCGGACCCTCGGGAACCGGAATTCAGGAATTTACATGCGCGGTTTCAAATTTGGGAGCCGGCATATCTCAAGCCGTAGGAACGGGTACAAGAGACGTAAAAGACGAGGTGGGCGCCTTAACCACGATAGAAGGGTTAAAGATGCTTTCTCAAGATCCTCGTACGCGGGTGATAGCCATAGTTTCAAAACCGCCTCAAAAAAAATCTTTGGAAAAAATAATTTCTTTCGTAAAGAAAATAAAAAAGCCGGTAGTAACCGTATTCCTGGGTTCTTCTCAAGAATATCCTTCGGTTAAAAATATTCATACCGCAAAGAATCTATACGAAGCCGCATTAAAAGCTTATATACTTTCAAAAGGAGAAAATCCTCATTTGGTAAAAGAAAGAATGTATAATGAAAAAATAGCTCTGGCTGAGAGAATAAAAAAAGAAAAAGCCAAGAAAAGAGAATATTCGAAATATCTAAGAGGCTTATTTTCAGGCGGAACTTTTGCTTCTCAGGCTCTTTATCTTTTGCAGCCTGTCTTGGGTCCCATATACTCAAATATCCCCCTTTCCCCGGAATTTAAGCTGAAAAATTCCATGAAACTTGAAAAAAATTCGATAATAGATCTGGGAGAAGACGAGTTTACTTTCGGCCGTCCGCATCCTATGATAGATTATTCTCTCAGAAAGAAAATGATAGCCGCTCAAGCTTTAAACAAAGACGTTTCGGTTATTTTGCTGGATATAGTTTTGGGATACGGATCGAATATGAATCCTTTGGCCGAACTTTCGGATACTTTGAAAGAAGCTTTTAAGGCTAATCCTTCTTTAAGCATAATAGCCGCGGTAACCGGAACCGATATGGATCCGCAAAATAAGAAAGAACTTATGAAAGCTTTGGAAGATACGGGAGTTATGGCTCTGGAAAATAACTATGCGGCGGCATTTGCGGCCGGAGAAATATTGAGAAAGAAATAAAACGGAGAAAGTATGAAAAACAATTTATTTGAGAGCAAATTAAAAGTGGCAAATATAGGCATGGAGTCTTTTGCCGATTCTTTGGCGGAGAATTCCGTCGAGACGGTTAGAGTGGATTTTACACCTCCCATTTGCGGAGATTCGTCGCAATGGTCTTCGGTTTATAAAAAAATTTCTTCGATAAATAAAGCGAATAAAATAGCTTCCGATAGAATACTTCAAGCGCAGCCTTTTTTAATCGGCATGGGTAAAGCGGGAGATTTGGTGCCGGGTATGAAAAAAAATTTGATACTTCATGCCGGACCTCCGGTTTCATGGGATAAAATGTGCGGTCCGATGCGCGGCGGAGTAATGGCCGCTTTGATGTACGAAGGAATGGCGAAAAATCCGCAAGAAGCAGAGAAGCTTGCGGCTTCAGGAAAAATAAAATTTGAGCCCTGCCACGACCATTCCTGCGTCGGACCTATGGCGGGAATAATTTCATATTCCATGCCGGTTTTCATAGTCAAAAATAAAAAATTCGGCAATAGAGCTTATGCCACTATGAACGAAGGTTTGGGCAAGGTTTTGAGATACGGAGCATATTCTCCAGACGTTATAGAAAGGCTAAAATGGATGGAGAATGTTCTTTATCCGGTTTTAAAAAGAGCGATATCTTATTTGGGAGAAATAGATTTGAAATCGATGACCGCGCAAGCTCTGCACATGGGCGACGAGGTTCATAATAGAAACAGAGGCGGTACTTCTCTTTTATATAGAACATTGGCTCCGGCCGTAATAAAAACTTCTTCTCAAGAAGAGGCGGCTTCCGCTCTGGAATTTATAAATAAGAACGACCATTTTTATTTAAATCTTTCCATGGCTATGTCAAAAGCGTCATTGGACCCGGCCGCCGGAATAAAAAATTCTTCTCTGGTTTATATAATGGCGAGAAACGGCACGGAGTTCGGTATTAAGGTTTCATCTTTGGGAAATAAATGGTTTACCGGACCTGCTCCCGTACCGGACGCTCTTTTCTTTGCCGGTTACGGCAAAAAGGACGCCAATCCGGACATAGGAGACAGCGCCATAACGGAAACTAACGGCTTGGGCGGTTTTGCCATAGCCGCCGCTCCGGCTATAGTTCAATTCGTCGGAGGCAGCGCAAAGGATAGCGTAAAATACACGGAAAAAATGTATTCCATAACTTGCGCCCAGAATAATATTTACAGAATACCGGCTTTGGATTTCAAGGGCACTCCTACGGGAATAGATTTGATTAAAGCGGCAAAAACCGGAATTATGCCTTTTATAGATACGGGAGTAGCGCATAAAGAACCCGGTATAGGTCAGGTAGGAGCCGGAGTGGTTGCCGCTCCCAAGGAGCCTTTTATCGCGGCTTTTGAGGCTTTTGTAAAATCTATTTAAAAGCAATATTATATCCGTTTCTCAAGATCCGTACCTTCTCTCACCGTTAAAAAGCGGATTATAACAATGTCTTTAAATTTAGCGCGTAGCTTTCGGCAATTTCTCGCCGGCCCGATTAGGAAACCAGTCCCGTCGGTTTCCCCCGATAAATCGGGCCCCCCTTCCGCTACGGCCGTCTTTAAAACCGCCTAAAGCTTTTAAAAAACTATTTTTTCGTATCTTTTGTTATATTTTCCCCTCGAAAACACAAGCTCGCTTTTTTGCTAATCATCTATCATTCCAATCGTCCAATCATCTGTTCCTCTAATCTTCTAATCGTCTAATAATCCGTTCTTCTAATACCCATATCTTTTGCTTTATCTAACGATAAAATGCTATTATATTATTAGTGGCTTAACGGCCACATTATTTTTTTTAAGAGAGAAAATATATGAATGCCGAGGAATTTGAGAAAAAATTGGCTCCCTTGACCGAAAATACCGGTTTTGAAATAGCCGATATAAAAGTGGCAGGCCACTCCGGAAAACTTTTGTTACAGGTTTTTATAGATAAAGAAGAGGGTTCCGTTACTCTTTCGGATTGCGAAGCGTGGACCGATAAAATAGGCTCTTACATAGATATGAACGGTATAATATCCGGCGGATATGTTTTGGAAGTATCTTCTCCCGGAGTAGACAGAATAATAAAAAAAGAGAAAGACTTCGTAAAATTCAAGGGTATGGAAGCAAAGATAACTTTGAAAAAACCTTTTAACGGCAGCAGAGTTTATTACGGAAAGATAGAAGGATTCGAAAACGGAGAAGCTCTTTTTTCCGAAGGTCTCAGATTTAAAAAAGAAGATTTGCAGGAAGTAAGGCTTAATCCCGATTACGAACAATTG
>JAAYVI010000104.1 GCA_012517235.1 Elusimicrobiota bacterium
CATGCTCCATGAGATACAAAAAGAGAACGGCCATATATGCGAAGAAGACATCGAAGAATTATCCGGTTTAACGCAATTGCCTTATTCGAGAATAAAAGCCGTTTTAACTTTCTATACCATGTATAATCTTAAAAAAACCGGAAAATATCACTTGCAAATATGCAGGAATCTTTCATGCCATATGGCTGGAGCGCCGAAATTAAGAAAAATTTTAGAGGAAAAATTAAAAATAAAAGAAGGAGAAGTTACCGCCGACGGTCTTTTCAGTTTTTGCGAAGCGGAGTGTCTCGGGTCCTGCGGTACGGCGCCCGTAATATCGGTAAACGAAACATATCACGAAAATATGGACGAAAAAAAACTGGAAAAACTATTGGAAGATTTAAGAAAAAATAAAATATGAAAATACTTTTGGAAAAAGAAGCTTTCGACATAGAAACATATATAAAAAACGGCGGATATCAAGCTCTTAAGAAAGCTCTTTCCTTAAATCCGAAGGAAATAATAGAGGAAGTAAAAAAATCGAACTTAAGAGGCAGAGGCGGGGCGGGATTTCCGGCGGGACTTAAATGGTCTTTCATCCCTCAAACGGATAAACCGAAGTATCTGGTATGCAATAGCGACGAAAGCGAACCGGGAACTTTCAAAGACAGAGAAATAATACATAAAAATCCGCATTCTCTAATAGAAGGGATGATAATAGCCGGATATGCCATAGGCGCTCAAATAGGATATATCTATATAAGAGGAGAATTTGCCAGAGAAGCCAGAATATTGGAAAAATCTTTGGCCGAAGCTCATTCTAAGAATTTTTTAGGCGATAATATCTGCGGTAAGAATTTTTCTTTCCGAATAAAAATAGTAAGAGGAGCCGGAGCTTACATATGCGGAGAAGAAACGGCATTGCTTGAATCCATAGAGGGCAAAAAAGGTCAGCCGAGATTAAAACCTCCGTTTCCGGCCGTAAAAGGTCTTTTCGGATGTCCTACCGTAATAAACAATGTGGAAACATTGGCAAGCGTTCCTTATATAATTCTAAAAGGCGGCGACGCTTATTCCAAGATAGGCGCGGGGAAAAGTACCGGCACAAAATTATTTTCCGTAAGCGGACCGGTAAAAAAACCGGGAGTATACGAAATACCTCTGGGAATTTCTTTTAAAGATTTTTTTGAAAATTATCTTCAAGGAATGAAAGAAGGGGAAGAACTAAAAGCCGTAATAGTAGGGGGATCTTCCGTTCCGGTTCTTACCGCAAAAGAAGCGATGGAAGTAAACCTGGATTACGAATCTCTGCAAAATGCGGGAACTATGCTCGGCTCGGGAGGAATGATAATAATACCCAAAAGGCAATGTATGGCCGAAGCCCTTTGGATTTTGGCAAGGTTCTATCATCACGAATCCTGCGGGCAATGTACTCCGTGCAGAGAAGGAACCGGATGGATAGAAAAAATTCTGAAAAAAATTTTGGAAGGGAAAGGATCTATCGAAGACATAAAAAATATTTATGAAATTTCCGAAAACATGCTCGGCAAAACTATTTGTCCTCTGGCCGACGCCCTGGCCATGCCGGCAATGAGTTTCGTGAAAAAATTCGAAGAAGAATTTATATCTCATATAAAAGGTAATTGCGAATTATGCCGAAAATAAAAATAGACGGAAAAGAATATTTTGCCGCCGAAGGCGAAACGATACTTCAAACAGCGCAAAGAAACGGCATATATATACCGAGATATTGTTATCACCCCGCTCTTTCGGTGGCCGGCAACTGCAGGATGTGCCTGGTAGAGATAGAAAAAATGCCAAAACTCCAGATAGCGTGCTCTACTCTTGCGGCCGAAGGGATGTCGGTTTTAACTCAAAGCGAAAAGGTAAAAAAAGCGAGAAAAGACGTTTTGGAATTTTTACTTATAAATCATCCAGTAGACTGTCCGATATGCGATCAGGCCGGAGAATGTTATCTGCAAGATTATTACATGGATTACGGCCTTCATAAAAGCAGAGTAGAAATCAAAGATAAAATAAGAAGAGAAAAAAGAATACAAATAGGAGATTATCTTATTTTAGACAGAGAAAGATGCATACTTTGCACCCGATGCGTAAGGTTTTGCGAAGAAGTGACAAAGACCGAAGAATTATTTGTGGCTCAAAGAGGAGATCATTCTTACATAGACATAAAACCCAATGAAAAACTTAATAATCCTTATTCTATGAATATAGCGGACATATGTCCCGTCGGAGCCTTCACTTCGGCGGATTTCAGGTTCAGGAAAAGAGTTTGGTTTCTTAAAACGGCAAACTCCGTATGTTTGGGATGCGCAACCGGCTGCTCTATAAAAGTTCAATATGACGATAATACAGTTTACAGGATATTGCCTAACCCCAACGAAGAAACAAACACGTGGATTTGCGACGCGGGAAGAATGACATATAAAGAGCTCTATGCCGAAAAGAGGCTTAGACATTGCGTAATAAACGGAAATTTTTTTCAACCTAAAAACATTATCCCCGTATTTGAATATTTGAAAAACAGAGATTTCTCAAAATCCGCTTTAATACTGTCTCCTTATCTTTCTCTGGAAGACAATCTCGCTCTATATTACTTTGCGTCTAAAACTTTAAAAATAGAAAATATATTCGTACCCGAAATAAAAGAAGGGAAAATATCCGACGGTATTCTTATAAACACCGACAAAGCTCCGAACTCCAAAGGGTTAGAGCTTATGAAAAAAGCTTTTTCGATAAAAACAGTATCCGATAAAGAGATAGAGAAAATTGATTTTATAATAACTTGTTTTAAACAGTCCCGCTTTTTAAAAGAAAAAAAAGAAGGACTTTATTTTTCTCTGGAAGAAAACGATTTAAACGGCGCCTTGATTGCGATGAAAAGTTATTTTGAAACTCCGGGGACATTTGTAAATTATAAAGGAAAAATTTCTTTAACTTCGCCGGCGGTATCGAACTTAAACAAATTATCCGTTTGGGAAACGGTAAAAGAGCTCTCCGCGCTTTTTTCTTCATATCTTCCTTTCGAAGGATTCGAAGATCTTAGAAAAATTGCGGAAAAGGAAATATTGGGCAAGAGGATTTGATGGAAAACTTAATTTTAGATTTCTATCGCTCCAACGAAACAAAAATATTTTTTTTAGGCGAAGCCGCGCTAAAAACTTTGATTTTTTTAAACGGCATAATGGGTTTTACGGCTCTTCTGACTTTGGCGG
>JAAYVI010000105.1 GCA_012517235.1 Elusimicrobiota bacterium
TCATCCTCAAGACTTATGTCTCCTTTGACAAAAAAAGAGTCCAATACTATTACGCCTTTTTCCATATTAGCTTCTACCGGGAAGAAAAAATTCTTAAATTTACCCGCGCCGCTTTTTATTTTTGCTTTATAAAAATCTTTCTTTTCTTCTTTAACCCAAAAAGAACCGTTATATCCTTTATTTGGATTTTTTTCTTCGCAGGCCTTATAATATCCTATTTTGGATTCTCCCAATCCCGGGAAATTCACATAAACCGAATATTTTTTTCCCAGATCATAAGCCTCGCCTTTCCATATTCCGAAATAAGATTCTATGTCTTGAGCCGAAAAAAGACATGTCCGGCAAAAAAATAATAAAATTAGAATACCCTTGACCATATCGCCTTTAGATATTCCCCCTCCCTATAATTTACCATAAAAGGATGGTCCCCGCCGGCTCCGCTTTTTTTGAATATTTGAGTTCTACGTCTTGCCACCGAAGAAGAATATCTAAGTATTTCCGAAAACTCGTCCCAAGACAGCATTCCGCTGCAGGAACAAGTTAGAAAAATTCCGCCGGGTTTAACCAAATGCAGGGCGAGCTTATTCATATCTTTATATTTTATTATTCCTTCTTCCTTATTTTCCCTGGAAGTAATTACCTTGCTCGGGTCGAGAACCACTATGTCGAATTGTCTTTTAAGATCCATCATTTGACGCATATAAATGAAAGCGTCCGAACATACCGCGTCTATTCTAACGGAATTTAAATTCGCGTTCCTTTTTGCTCCTTCCACCGCTTGAGGATCCAGATCCACTGCCGTAACGGAATCGGCTCCGAATTTTTTAGCATAAACCGAAAATCCGCCGGTATAAGAACAAATATCTATCACGCTTTTATTTTTTGACAAAAAAGCCAAATAAGCTCTATTGTCTCTTTGATCGCAAAAAAAACCCGTTTTATATCCGTCGCAAGGATCTACTTCAAAAATTATCCCGTTTTCTTTAACTTTTATTTTATCGGCTTTAAAAGAAGGCAAATCAAATCCTTCCATTTTCATAGTATAGTCGCTGGCTCTAAAAAAAACCTTAAATCCGGGGAACTGTTCCGCTAAAACGGACTTTATTTCTTCCATTAAGCAATAAAAACCGATAGAATAAAATTCCACCACTATGGTTTTACCGTAAACATCGGCGGTAATTCCGGGCAAACCGTCCCCGTAATCGTGAATAAGTCTGTAAACGTCGGTATCGGCAGAAGGCAAATTTAAATTTTTTCTAAGAGAAATTGCCGCCGATATTTTTGAAGACAAAAATTTTTTTATATCGAATTCTTCTTCTATTTCTCTTGAAAAAATACGAAAAACTATGGAACTTTTCGGATTAAAAAAAGCATAACCGAAAAGAGCGCCTCTCTTGTCTATTACCTTAAATATTTCCCCAGGAATACCCTTGGGAACTTCGTCCAGCATTCTTTTAAAAACATTGGGACCGGCGGGCGGATAAGTAAGTTTTATCTCTTTCATATATTTACGACTCTGGTTTTAGAAATTATATCGTGCCAGGTTTTTTTCTCCTTACCCAGAGCCCACAGATAACCGGCAAAAACAACCGACATGGATAGAATAGAAACCAAAGCCCTTAAAAACGCTCTATCCGCCGTCATCTTTTCGCCATCCTGAGTTTCTACTTTTATTTTCATTATCATTTTGCCGAGTGTGGCGGAGAATCTCCAGACCATAATCCAGCAGTAAAGAAACCAAAATATGACCTTATAAGAAATTTTTTTCACCTTTGTATAAGACTCTATGTCTATTTCTTCTTCGTAGTCTTTATTAGGGTCTATTATTCTTAGTCTATTCCCTTTTAAAGAAATTTTTTCTCCGCTTTTGCTCTCGAGCAAAACCCCCTTTTCTCCTATATATACTTTATTTTCTTTTGAAACTACGGGCGCTTTATCGCTTTTAGGCCTTGTAGAGATATTTATTTTATCCGAATCCGATCCTCCCAGAAAAGAAAATATTATGGAAAATATTATAAA
>JAAYVI010000106.1 GCA_012517235.1 Elusimicrobiota bacterium
GAATTTAAACTTACCGGAAGAAGCTGGGAAACTGTTTTTTAAAATTATTTTTTTCTTTTTTTTCGAAATCTCGATTTGCTTTCCGAAGTTTGAGTATCGTCCCATTCGAATTCTTTGTCGGATACCCTAACCATATCTCCTTGATTGATTCCGTATTTCTTTAAAGCTTTTATAAGCCCTATTTTCTTATATATGTTTATAAGGCGCCTTACGCCTTCTTCGTGGGAAAAATTTGTCATTTGCGCCAATTTGGCGGGTTCCTCGCCGGTAACCTCGTAAATATTTTCCGCTTTTTTTTCTATAAAAAAACCGGTTTTTTTCTTTTCTTCTTTCCCGATTTGTTCGGTATCGGCTATTTGAGGTTCCGGAACCGAGGGTAGAACTTTTATTATGTAATCGAAAAGTTTATCCAAACCTTTGTTAGCGGCGGCCGATATTAAAAATATTTTTCTTTTTGCGTATTTCTTCTTTATCTTTTTAAAAATATTTTCGGCTTCCGGGAGATCGGCTTTGTTTACGGCAAGTATTATTTCCTTATTTTCAAAAACTTTGGAGAATCTTTTTAATTCGTTTTCTATTACCGCCACTCCTTTTACTGGGTCGGTTTGAGAAAAACCGTAAGGATCTATAAGGTGTATTATTATTTTGGTTCTAAGTATATGTTTTAAAAAATTATGCCCCAATCCTTTGCCCTTGTGGGCGTCTTCTATTATTCCCGGTATGTCGGCCATCAAAAAAGTATATCCTTTATGCGAAACAACTCCGAGATTAGGTGTTAGAGTAGTAAAGGGATAATCGGCTATTTTTGGCCTTGCCATTGTGCAGGCAGAAAGAAGAGTAGACTTGCCGGCATTGGGAAAACCGCATAGTCCTACGTCGGCTAAAAGACTTAATTCCAAATGATATACTTTTTCTTCGCCTTTTTCTCCGTTTTCGCAAAATTTGGGAGCCGTATTAAATTGTGTTTTAAATGCGAGATTGCCTCTTCCTCCTCTCCCTCCTTTTGCCGCCAAAAAAGTATCTCCGTCTTTTTTAAGATCGGCTACTACTTTTCCGTTTTCTCTTATTATCGTTCCGCAGGGAACATAATAAATCGAGTCTTCTCCTTTTCTGCCGTAAAGGTTCGAACCCTGTCCGTGTTCTCCGCTTTTTGCTTTTAAGTGAGGATGGCAGGCCAATTCCGAAAGAGTGTTTATTCCGGTTTTGGCTTTAAAATAAACATCGCCTCCTTTTCCGCCGTTTCCGCCGTCGGGGCCTCCGAAAGGTATATATTTTTCTCTCCTAAAAGACATACAGCCGTTTCCGCCGTCTCCGGCCTTAACGTATACTTTGGCTCTGTCGAAAAAAATATTTTCCTTCATAAAAAACAAACCTCCCGGAAATACGGGAGGTTTTTATTTAAAGACTTTGTTAATTGGGGTAAACGCTTATTTGCTGTTTTCCCTTTTTAGCCCATTCGAATTTGACTTTTCCGGAAACGGTGGCGAAAAGAGTGTCGTCCGAACCTTTGCGCACATTAAGTCCGGGAAGGAACTTGGTTCCTCTTTGTCTTACGAGAACTTCTCCGGCTTTAACCGTTTGTTCTCCGTATCTTTTTACGCCTAACCTTTGGCCGTGACTGTCTCTTCCGTTTGAGGACGAGCCTTGAGATTTTGTATGAGCCATAATTACTCCGCTTTATTAAAATATGAGGAAATCAGGATAGCTGTATTTCTTTTATTTTTATCTCGCTGAGTTCCTGTCTGTGGCCCCTGGATTTTTCATAGGCTTTCTTAGGCCTTCTTTTAAATACTATTGTCTTGGGACCTTTGAGGTGTCTTAAAATCTCCGCCGTAACCTTTCCGCCTTTATTTGCTTTTTTAGGCTCTTCGTTTTGAGAAGCTGACCAAAGAGCTTCGAAAGATATTTCTTTTCCGGTTTCGGCTTCGATCTTTTCAACCTTTAATATATCACCGGGGACTACCCAGTATTGCTTACCGCCAGTTTTTATTATCGCGTACATAGTAGATATATGATAGCAAAAAAAAGCCGTTCTTGGCAAATTCAATAAAAAACAATGGAAATATTAAAGTTAATTCTTACGGAATATTTTTTATTATGTTTTTATCCGACAATATTTTTCAATTTGCTATAATTGAATATGGTTAAGACGGAGGATACGTATGATAAAAAATTTCATGGTTCTTTTTTGGGAACCGGTTCTCGGAATATGGGAAAAATTGGTCGGATTAATACCTCATTTAATAGCGGCCATATTTATAATTCTCGTAGGATTTTTTGCGTCCAGGGTAATAGCTTCCGCCTGCGAACATATTTTTAAACGAATAAAACTCGACACATGGACTTCCAGAGTAGGCCTTAACGAAGTAATGGCAAGGGTTGGTCTTGGAAAATCGCCTTCTTTATTCTTGTCGGCTTTGGTATATTGGTTTATAATGGTGGTTTTTATAGTTTCGGCCGCCAATGTTTTGAATTTGGATTTTCTTTCGAAAGTTTTGGAGATTTTTATCCTTAATTTCCTTCCCAAAGTAATAGCCGCCATAATAATAGGATTTGCCGGCTTGCTGCTTGCCAGATTTATGGAAAATACTATTTATAATTCGGCTATGGCCAATAATTTAAAAGGCGGCAAATCTTTCGCAAAGATAATAAACTTTGTGATACTCGTTTTTACCGGAATACTTGCCATAGAACAGCTCGGTTTGGATATGAAGATAATAAGATCCAGCATAAACATACTTATGGCTTCTTTAGGTTTGGCTTTCGCCATAGCCGTGGGTTTGGGAGCAAAAGACATAGCCAGAGATTTGCTTTATTCTATGTTTTCCGAAAATAAGAAGGAAGAAGAAAAATAATATTCGGATTAATATATAAAAAAAGCCGCCTTTAAAGGCGGCTTTTTATTTTTGATTATATTTCTTATTCTATGTAATCCTTTATCATTTTACTTCTCGACGGATGTCTCAATTTTCTTATTGCTTTTGCTTCTATTTGCCTTACTCTTTCTCTGGTAACTCTAAATATTCTTCCCACTTCTTCCAAAGTTCTGGGATATCCGGTGTCTATGCCGAATCTGAGCTTTATTATTTTTGCTTCTCTTTCGCTTAAAGTGGATAAGATTTTGCTGATTTCTCTTCTTCTTAAAAGATCCACGGCTGAATTGGAAGGAGGAAGTCCGTTTTTATCCTCTATGAAATCTTCCAAATGAGAGTCTTCGTCTTCTCCTATCGGAGTGGAAAGAGATATGGGATCTTGCATTATTTTTATGGCGTTTTTTACTTTATCTATGGATATGTGCAGATGTTTGGCATATTCTTCCACCTGCGGTTCTCTTCCGTATTCCTGTCTGTATTTTTTGGCTACTTTCATAAGTTTCGATACCAACTCTTTCATGTGAACCGGTATTCTTATGGTTCGAGCTTGATCCGCTATGGCCCTATTAATCGATTGCCTTATCCACCATGTCGCGTATGTGGAAAACTTAAATCCTCTTTTGTATTCGAATTTTTCCACCGCTTTCATAAGTCCCAAACCGCCTTCTTGAATAAGATCCGAAAGCTCTAAATTGGAATTAACATGTTAATTCCAATTTAGAGCTTTCGGATCTTATTCAAGAAGGCGGTTTGGGACTTATGAAAGCGGTGGAAAAATTCGAATACAAAAGAGGATTTAAGTTTTCCACATACGCGACATGGTGGATAAGGCAATCGATTAATAGGGCCATAGCGGATCAAGCTCGAACCATAAGAATACCGGTTCACATGAAAGAGTTGGTATCGAAACTTATGAAAGTAGCCAAAAAATACAGACAGGAATACGGAAGAGAACCGCAGGTGGAAGAATATGCCAAACATCTGCACATATCCATAGATAAAGTAAAAAACGCCATAAAAATAATGCAAGATCCCATATCTCTTTCCACTCCGATAGGAGAAGACGAAGACTCTCATTTGGAAGATTTCATAGAGGATAAAAACGGACTTCCTCCTTCCAATTCAGCCGTGGATCTTTTAAGAAGAAGAGAAATCAGCAAAATCTTATCCACTTTAAGCGAAAGAGAAGCAAAAATAATAAAGCTCAGATTCGGCATAGACACCGGATATCCCAGAACTTTGGAAGAAGTGGGAAGAATATTTAGAGTTACCAGAGAAAGAGTAAGGCAAATAGAAGCAAAAGCAATAAGAAAATTGAGACATCCGTCGAGAAGTAAAATGATAAAGGATTACATAGAATAAGAAATATAATCAAAAATAAAAAGCCGCCTTTAAAGGCGGCTTTTTTTATATATTAATCCGAATATTATTTTTCTTCTTCCTTCTTATTTTCGGAAAACATAGAATAAAGCAAATCTCTGGCTATGTCTTTTGCTCCCAAACCCACGGCTATGGCGAAAGCCAAACCTAAAGAAGCCATAAGTATGTTTATGCTGGATCTTATTATCTTCATATCCAAACCGAGCTGTTCTATGGCAAGTATTCCGGTAAAAACGAGTATCACAAAGTTTATTATCTTTGCGAAAGATTTGCCGCCTTTTAAATTATTGGCCATAGCCGAATTATAAATAGTATTTTCCATAAATCTGGCAAGCAGCAAGCCGGCAAATCCTATTATTATGGCGGCTATTACTTTGGGAAGGAAATTAAGGATAAAAATCTCCAAAACTTTCGAAAGAAAATCCAAATTCAAAACATTGGCGGCCGAAACTATAAAAACCACCATTATAAACCAATATACCAAAGCCGACAAGAATAAAGAAGGCGATTTTCCAAGACCAACCCTTGCCATTACTTCGTTAAGGCCTACTCTGGAAGTCCATGTGTCGAGTTTTATTCGTTTAAAAATATGTTCGCAGGCGGAAGCTATTACCCTGGACGCAAAAAATCCTACGAGAATTATAAATATGGCCGCTATTAAATGAGGTATTAATCCGACCAATTTTTCCCATATTCCGAGAACCGGTTCCCAAAAAAGAACCATGAAATTTTTTATCATACGTATCCTCCGTCTTAACCATATTCAATTATAGCAAATTGAAAAATATTGTCGGATAAAAACATAATAAAAAATATTCCGTAAGAATTAACTTTAATATTTCCATTGTTTTTTATTGAATTTGCCAAGAACGGCTTTTTTTTGCTATCATATATCTACTATGTACGCGATAATAAAAACTGGCGGTAAGCAATACTGGGTAGTCCCCGGTGATATATTAAAGGTTGAAAAGATCGAAGCCGAAACCGGAAAAGAAATATCTTTCGAAGCTCTTTGGTCAGCTTCTCAAAACGAAGAGCCTAAAAAAGCAAATAAAGGCGGAAAGGTTACGGCGGAGATTTTAAGACACCTCAAAGGTCCCAAGACAATAGTATTTAAAAGAAGGCCTAAGAAAGCCTATGAAAAATCCAGGGGCCACAGACAGGAACTCAGCGAGATAAAAATAAAAGAAATACAGCTATCCTGATTTCCTCATATTTTAATAAAGCGGAGTAATTATGGCTCATACAAAATCTCAAGGCTCGTCCTCAAACGGAAGAGACAGTCACGGCCAAAGGTTAGGCGTAAAAAGATACGGAGAACAAACGGTTAAAGCCGGAGAAGTTCTCGTAAGACAAAGAGGAACCAAGTTCCTTCCCGGACTTAATGTGCGCAAAGGTTCGGACGACACTCTTTTCGCCACCGTTTCCGGAAAAGTCAAATTCGAATGGGCTAAAAAGGGAAAACAGCAAATAAGCGTTTACCCCAATTAACAAAGTCTTTAAATAAAAACCTCCCGTATTTCCGGGAGGTTTGTTTTTTATGAAGGAAAATATTTTTTTCGACAGAGCCAAAGTATACGTTAAGGCCGGAGACGGCGGAAACGGCTGTATGTCTTTTAGGAGAGAAAAATATATACCTTTCGGAGGCCCCGACGGCGGAAACGGCGGAAAAGGAGGCGATGTTTATTTTAAAGCCAAAACCGGAATAAACACTCTTTCGGAATTGGCCTGCCATCCTCACTTAAAAGCAAAAAGCGGAGAACACGGACAGGGTTCGAACCTTTACGGCAGAAAAGGAGAAGACTCGATTTATTATGTTCCCTGCGGAACGATAATAAGAGAAAACGGAAAAGTAGTAGCCGATCTTAAAAAAGACGGAGATACTTTTTTGGCGGCAAAAGGAGGGAGAGGAGGAAGAGGCAATCTCGCATTTAAAACACAATTTAATACGGCTCCCAAATTTTGCGAAAACGGAGAAAAAGGCGAAGAAAAAGTATATCATTTGGAATTAAGTCTTTTAGCCGACGTAGGACTATGCGGTTTTCCCAATGCCGGCAAGTCTACTCTTCTTTCTGCCTGCACAATGGCAAGGCCAAAAATAGCCGATTATCCCTTTACTACTCTAACACCTAATCTCGGAGTTGTTTCGCATAAAGGATATACTTTTTTGATGGCCGACATACCGGGAATAATAGAAGACGCCCACAAGGGCAAAGGATTGGGGCATAATTTTTTAAAACATATACTTAGAACCAAAATAATAATACACCTTATAGATCCTTACGGTTTTTCTCAAACCGACCCAGTAAAAGGAGTGGCGGTAATAGAAAACGAATTAAAAAGATTCTCCAAAGTTTTTGAAAATAAGGAAATAATACTTGCCGTAAACAAAGCCGATCTCCCGGAAGCCGAAAATATTTTTAAAAAGATAAAGAAGAAATACGCAAAAAGAAAAATATTTTTAATATCGGCCGCCGCTAACAAAGGTTTGGATAAACTTTTCGATTACATAATAAAAGTTCTACCCTCGGTTCCGGAACCTCAAATAGCCGATACCGAACAAATCGGGAAAGAAGAAAAGAAAAAAACCGGTTTTTTTATAGAAAAAAAAGCGGAAAATATTTACGAGGTTACCGGCGAGGAACCCGCCAAATTGGCGCAAATGACAAATTTTTCCCACGAAGAAGGCGTAAGGCGCCTTATAAACATATATAAGAAAATAGGGCTTATAAAAGCTTTAAAGAAATACGGAATCAATCAAGGAGATATGGTTAGGGTATCCGACAAAGAATTCGAATGGGACGATACTCAAACTTCGGAAAGCAAATCGAGATTTCGAAAAAAAAGAAAAAAATAATTTTAAAAAACAGTTTCCCAGCTTCTTCCGGTAAGTTTAAATTC
>JAAYVI010000107.1 GCA_012517235.1 Elusimicrobiota bacterium
AAGGTTTCTCAACTGGAATACGATATTTCAAAATTTCCTCAAGGACTAAATACTCAAGTGGGCAACAGAGGATTTTCGGTTTCCGGCGGGCAAAAACAGAGGATATGTTTGGCGAGAGCTTTAATAAAAAATCCGGATTTTCTCATAATAGACGACGCTACCAACGCAATGGACGCTCAAACCGAAGAAAATTTTTGGCGCGACTTCTCGCAGTATTTTTCTTCCTGCGGATGCGTTCTTGCCACCCATAGAACTAAAACTTTGGAAAAAAGCGATCATATAATAGTTTTGGATCAAGGTAAAACGGCCGAGAGCGGAACTCACGAAGATTTGATTTCCCGCGACAGTCTTTATAAGAAGATATACGAAAAAGCAAAGATGGAAGAATCCGAGTAAAACTAAAATAAAATATCGAATATAAAAGAATAAAGCGGCAATAAAAGAAAATAAAGCAGTGTGGTAAAAATAATACTTTTGGATACCAACTCTTCGTCCAATGTCAATTCTTTTGAAACGATCAAAGCCATTACGGCGGTGGGCATGGCGTGCTGAAGCAAAGAAACCTTATAAAAGACAGTATTTTCCTGGCATAGATAAGAAAAGATAAAGCAAATAAAAGGAAGCGCGATAAGTTTTATAAAAGAAATTCCCAAAAGAGGATTTATAAATCTTTTAAAGGAATATTTTCCGTAAAGAGACAATCCCAAAGTTATCAAAGAAAGAGGTATTACTGTCTTGCTTATTTCGGAAAGAATATTTTCGGTAAGACCGGTTATCTTAAAATTTAAGAAAGAAACAGCTATTCCGGTCAGAGAACTTGCCAGAACCGGATTCTTGAAAGTGTGTTTCGTAAAAGAGTAAAAAGAAAAAGAATCGTCCGCTATCAGGTTTACAAGCATAAGAGAAAAAGTAAAAATAACCAAATTATGAACGGCCGAAATCATTGCGGCGTATGCTATGGCGTCTTGCGAAAAAAAAGCTTCCGAGGAAGGAATGCCCAAATAAACCGTATTTCCTAAAACCGAGGTTATTATTAAAGTTCTCGCGTAATTTGCCGAGAGAACTTTAAATTTAAAAAAAATAAATACTGCGATAGATACCGCCGTTATCGGCAAAATATTTATCATAGCGGAACAGGTATTAAAGAAACCGAGATCCATAGAAGATGTTTTTAGTATTATAATCGCCGGCAGTCCCAAATAGTAAAGATATTTGTTTAGAAAAGACTGTATCTCGTCTTTGTTTTTATTTAAACGTCCGAAAATAAGTCCGGCTAAAATAAAAAAAATTATTTTTAAAAAAGCATTTAACATTTTTATCCGGGAAAAAACAATACCAAAAGCTGAGCCGACACAATTCTTAAAAACATAACCCACGGATATACTGAGGCGTAAGAAACCGAAGCCGCCGAAGAAGGGGAAAGCGAATTGGCAAAAGCCAAAGCCGGAGGATCCGTCATAGAACCGGCCAATGCTCCGCAAAGAGAAAGATAATTGGATTTATATTTAATCTTCATTATAAGCCCCGCTCCCAAAACCGGTATAAAAGAAATCAGGAAAGCCAATGCGGCTATTTTAAGCCCCGCTCCGTATATTAGCATATGGAAAAAGTTTTCTCCCGATTTAAGTCCTACGCTGGCCAAGAAAAGAACTATTCCTATTTCCCTAATCATCAAATTCCCGGCCGGAGGCATATACCAGCTTATCGTGCCTATATTTTGAATATTGCTGAAAAATATCGCGGCCAAAAGAGGACCTCCGGCAAGCCCCAATTTAAGAGGTTGAGAGAATCCCGGTATATTAAAAGGTATCGAACCGATTATGACGCCGGCTATTATGCCTATAAAAACCGGTATTAACTGAGGATGATTCAGATCTTTTGGCGAGTTACCTAACATAGCCGAAGCTTTTTTAACGTCCGACTCTTCGCCTACCAAAACTAAATTATCTCCGTACTGAAGCACGTAATCGTCGTTGACCATAAATTCCACATCCGCTCTTGCCGCTCTTGTGGCTATGACATTGTGAGAAAATATGCCGCTTTCGGAAAGAGTTTTTCCTACCATATTTTTTTTGGATACGATGACTCTCGAATGTATTATTTTTCCCGGAAGTTTTCTCAAATCTATTTCGGACAACGAACCGACTATTTTCATAAACTTATCCAGATTTTCTTTTTCGCCTACGGCAAGAATAACATCTCCCAAAGACAAAATTTCTTCCTCGTGAGCTACCGATACTTTTTCGCCTTTCAATATCCTGGAAACCACTATGTTAAAACTGTCTATGGCGGGTATATCTTTTATCTTTACGCCGTTTAAATTTTTATTTTCCACCTTTATGCTGTAATTTTCTATTTTTGAAGAAGATAAAGGTCTGGCAAAACCTTCTATATCCGCTTCCGCTTCTTTCGAAAATAAAGATCTTATCAATATCATAGATAATATTATCGCCGCTATGGCGCCCGGATAAGCCAAAGCATAACCTACGGATATATCGCTTATCTTTTCCGCAAAAGGAGTGTTCATCATTGTCTGCTGAGCTGCGGCCAAAGAAGGCGTATTGGTTACGGCTCCGCAGTACATTCCTATCGCCGAAGGGAAATCTATATTAAAAAATTTGGATATGACAACGGTAATAAATATTCCGGAAATTATTATGCCCGTCGCCATAAGATTAAACTTTATTCCGTCTTTTTTAAAAGAAGATAAAAATCCGGGTCCCACTTGAGTTCCTACGGCGTAAACAAAAAGTATAAGTCCGAATTCTCTTACAAATTCAAGTATTTTTTCGTTGGGTTTTATTCCGAAATAGGAAAGTATTATTCCCGCAAAAAGAACTCCGGCTATTCCTATGTTTATTTTGAATATTTTTACTTGGCCTATAAATAAGCCTATGGCTCCCGCCAAAGTTAAAGCGAGAACGGCAAAAGCTACTGATTCCGGTGGGAAGAGAGAGTATATTATGGAGCTCATAAATAAATTTTAGCAAATATGAAAATTAAAGAAAAAATCCGTTCTTTATAATATTGTTTTCGCAAAGGTTTTTAAGAGATTAAAAAATTATAAAATAATAAAATGTGTTTAATCGGAGAAAAAAATGAAAACATATAATAATCCCTGGATTTTTGTGCCTACGGCTTATTTCGCGGAAGGCTTACCTTATATAATAGTTAATTCTTTAGCCGTAATAATTTACAAAAAAATGAATATTCCCAACGATATTCTGGCTTTTTGGACCAGCCTTTTATATTTGCCTTGGGCTATAAAAATGATCTGGAGTCCTTTCGTAGACATATATTCCACAAAAAGAAAATGGATACTTTCCACTCAGGTTCTAATGGCGGGCTTTATAGCTTTGGCTTCTTTTTCTTTGGACTCTTCTTCGTTTTTGCTTTGGTCTATGATAATTTTCAGCGCCTTGGCTTTTCTTTCGGCTACTCACGACGTAGCCGTCGACGGATTTTATATGATATCGATGGACGACAAAGAGCAAGCCTTTTTTGTAGGAATAAGGGCGTTTGCCTATCGTTTGGCCATGCTTTTTTCTTCGGGGGTTTTGGTCATGTGGGCGGGGAAACTCGAAGCATCTTCGGGAAGCGTCTCTTATTCGTGGAAAGTTGTTTTGGCGTCCGCCGCTTTTATCATGGCTATGTTAAGCCTTTATCATAGATTTTCTTTGCCTTTTCCCGAAAAAGATTTAGGAAGCGGTGCTTTTGATTTTTCAAAATATTTTTCTTCTATTTGGTCATACTTTAAACAAGAAAAGATTTTACTGGGAATACTTTTTCTCGTCTTTTTTAGATTCGGAGAGGCTATGCTTTTAAAAATTTCGGCTCCTTTTCTTTTGGATCCTTTGGAAAAAGGCGGCATAGGGCTTGCCACCGAGCAATACGGATTTGCCTACGGAACGGCGGGACTAATATGTCTTATAAGCGGAAATCTGATAGGGGCCTGGCTTATATCCAAATTCGGGCTTAAAAAATGCATGTGGCCTTTGGCTTTGGCTCTGAATGTTCCGGATTTGGTTTATGTTTATATGTCTTATAATTTGGATTTGCCGAAATATTTTGTTTATTTTTTAGTCGCTTTCGAACAATTCGGTTACGGACTCGGTACCACCGCTTTTATGTACTATATGATACAAATGACGGATGAAAGCAATAAAACCGTTCATTTCGCAATTTCGACGGGAATAATGGCTTTTGCCATGATGCTGCCCGGCATGGTAAGCGGTAAAATACAGGTGGCGGTAGGATATCCGACTTTTTTTGTCATAGTTTGTCTGGCTACCATACCCGGGATGCTGCTTATTCCTTTTCTTAAGTATAAAAATTAAAAGATGAATTTTATTTTGCCTTTTTCTTCCGCTTTGCTTTTTGCGGCCGCGGCACCCGCGTCAAAATATCTTCTTTCCCGGTTTGCCCCGTTTTTCATGGCCGGATTTTCTTATTTTTTCAGCGCGGTCGCGCTGTTTATATTTTATTTAATAAGAAAAACAAACGAAGAAAAGATATCGTTTAAAGAAGACGGTTTAAAAATATTTTTAATAATTTTATCCGGAGGAACGCTGGCTCCCCTTTTTATGCTTAAAGGTCTGCAAATATCGCAGGCTTCCAACGCTTCTCTGCTTTTAAATTTGGAAACGGTTTTTACTTCGCTTATGGCGGTATTTTTTTTGAAAGAAAAAGGGGGAATTAGATTCTGGATTTCTTGTATTCTGATATTTTTATCCGCAATAATTCTATCGTTCGAACCCGGAAAAGATTTTTCTTTTAATATGGGAGCGGTTTTTATATCGGCCGCGGCGCTTATGTGGGCTTTGGATAATAATCTTACCGCCTCTTTATCGCTTAAAGATCCCGTATCGATCGCTTTTATAAAAGGATTGGCCGGAGGCGGGATAAATATATTTTTTTCTCTAATTACATCCGAAGAAAACAAGCTTTCTTTTTTACCGTTCTTTTTTCTTTTTCTTTTGGGCGCTTTTTCCTACGGCTTAAGCTTGGTTTTAATGATATATTCTCAAAGAAAAATAGGGGCCGCAAGAACGGGAATAATTTTCGGGTCTTATCCGATAATAAGTTTTTTGCTTTCGATATTATTTCTCGACGAAAAGATAAGCGGCAAAGCGGTATCGGCTTTTGTTTTGACTTGCGCGGCTTTTTATTTGACATATACGGAAAGGCATTCTCATAAACATGTTCATGAAAAAATTTCTCACTCCCATAAACACAATCACGAAGACGGACATCACGAACACAAACATCAGACTTTTCAAGGAGAACATTCGCACGAACATTTTCATAATTTTACGATTCACGAGCACGAACATAAAGACGACTATCATCATAAACATCATTAGTTTTTTATTTTTTAGTTTTTATGTATAATTTTATTAAGGTATTTTTTAGGAGGTGAAGATGAAAGCTTCTGTAGATAAAGATACTTGCATAGGCTGCGGTTTATGCGTAAACGATTGTCCCGAGGTTTTTGAAATGCAGGGCGATAAAGCCGTGGTTAAATCGGATGTGCCCGCCGGAAAAGAAGATTCTTGCAAAACCGCGGCGGCAAATTGTCCCGTACAAGCCATTAAATGCGAATAAGAGCGTTTTGATATAAAGAACGCCCCGAAAGGGGCGTTTTTTCTTTATGGATAGCAATTCAAAAAAAGTAAACATAGTAAAACTATCTGTTTTTTCGAATAGTTTCTTGGTAGTTTCTAAGCTTATAATAGGTATAATCATAGGTTCGGTATCGGTTATTTCCGAAGCGATACATTCCGCGATAGACCTTGTCGCGGCTTTAATAGCTTTTTTTGCGGTTAAAAATTCCAATAAACCTCCCGACGAAGAACATAGATTCGGACACGGAAAGATAGAAAATATATCCGGATTTATCGAAGCCATACTTATTTTCATTGCGGCGGTTTGGATAATATACGAAGCGGTAAAGAAATTAATATATCCAGGAAACATAGAGCAAATAGGATGGGGAATACTCGTTATGTTTGTTTCTTCGGCTTTAAATTTTTATGTTTCGAGAAAACTGATGAAAACGGCTCTGGAAACCGATTCTATAGCCATAAAAGCCGATGCCGTTCATCTTATGACGGACGTATATACTTCTTTGGGAGTGGCGGTTTCTCTTTTTATTATCTGGATTATGGAATATATTTTTAAAGGCAATCATTTTCATTGGCTCGATCCTTTATGCGCCATAGGCGTGGCATTGCTTATATTTAAAGCCGCATGGGATTTGACGAAAGAATCTTTTAAAGATTTAATGGACTCTTCTTTGGATAAAGAAGAAATATCTAAAATAAAATCTGCCATAGATTCCTTGGAAATATCGGTCGGATATAAAAGTCTAAAAACAAGAAAATCCGGAAATGAAAAATTTGTGGAGATGGATTTGGTTTTCCCGAAAGAAGTATCTCTTCTAAAGGCTCACGAAGAGACCGATAAATTAACGGCCTCAATAAAAGAAAAAATACCCAATTCGCATGTTATAGTTCATATGGAACCTTGCCTCGATCCCTGTCCGAAATCATGCGAGCCTAATTGTAAAAAAAACGCTTAATTTTATCGCTTTTGACATCTAAAATATAATATAATTACAATATTCGACAACGGGGAGGGGCGAATGGAAAATATAGAAAATCTAATATCTTGTTTAAAATCGGAAGATCCTAAGGTCAGGATACAAGCGGCAAAGGATTTGGGAGCTATGGGCGACAAAGCGGCTCAAGCATCCGGTTTATTAGCCTCGGCTTTGGACGATATATGGATACAAAAAAGCGCTTTTTGGGCCTTATGCCAAATGACATCGGCTTTATCTTATTGCGTGGTAGAATTAGGGGAAAAACTTAAAAGCGAGGACGACTTTGCGAGAGAATCGGCCGCACAATTAATAGGATATTGCGGGAAAGATGCCATGCCTTACATGGATACTCTAAAGAATTTGGCTAAAAACGATTCTTCCCTATCTATTAGAGAGAAGGCCAAAGAAAGTTTTTTTAAAATAGATCCGGACGCATTGCTGGATTGAACTGTTAAGGATTTATTCTTTTTTCCGTAATGGCGTCAAATATGTGTATATTCTTGTAATTTAAAGAAAATTCGGCTTTGGCGTTGGGGGACAAGTCTCCGAAAGCTTCGCCTACCGCCAAAATTCTTTGTTCTCCCATTTTTAAATATATATTTTCTCTATGTCCCAATAATTCTATTACTTCTACGACCGCGGAAAGTTTATGAGCATGATCTATTTTGGCCGAATCTAAAACTATGTCGTCGGGTCTTATGCCGAGTATTACTTCTTTGCCCGAATATTTTTCGGCCTCGGGAAAAGAAAACATAGGCAAAAATATTTTCGCATCATTGTTTTCAAAATAAAAAAAATCTCCTTCGAATTTTATTTTTCCTTTTAGGAAGTTCATCGTGGGACTTCCTATAAAACCGGCGACAAAAGCGTTTTGAGGCTTTCTATAAACGTCCAAAGGGGTGCCGTTTTGTTGAACTATTCCTTTATTCATAACCACTATCCTGCCGGCCAATGTCATGGCTTCGACTTGATCGTGAGTCACGTATACTATGGTGGAATTTAAGTTTTGGTATAGTTTGGCTATCTCTATTCTCATTTCTTCTCTTAACTTTGCGTCCAAATTGGACAAAGGTTCGTCGAAAAGAAAAACTTTCGGTTTTCTTACTATTGCTCTTCCTATGGCTACCCTCTGTCTTTGCCCGCCGGAGAGTTGTCTGGGCATTCTGTTAAGCAATTTTTCCAGCTGAAGTATGGTCGCGGCTTCTTTTACTCTCTTTTCTATTTCTTCTTTGGGAAATCTCTTTAGTTTAAGCGCGAAACTCATATTTTCCCTTACCGTCATATGAGGATAAAGGGCGTAATCTTGAAAAACCATGGCTATCTCTCTTTTGGACGGGGGTAAATCGTTAACTTTTATATTGTCTATTTCTATGTCGCCGGAAGTTATCTCTTCCAATCCGGCCAAAAGCCTGAGCAAAGTGGTTTTTCCGCATCCGCTCGGGCCCACGACGACCACAAACTCATGATCTTTTATTTCAAGATTTACATTATCCAAAATCAAATTGTCGTTATATTTTTTAACTATATTTTTAAAATTTACAGAAGCCATAAAATCTCCTTAACCTTTAACGCTTCCCAATGTCAGGCCGGAAACCAGCCATTTGGAAGAATAAAGAAAAACCAAAAGAACGGGGACGGTCACAAGCATAGATCCCGCCGCAAACATTCCCCATTGAGTTATAAACTGACCTTGCAATTCAAAAAGCCCCAATGTCCATGTGTATTGTTTTGAACTAAACAATACTACTCTTGCTACCAAATATTCGTTCCATGCCGCCGTGAAATTAAAAAGAAAAGCTATACTTAAAGCCGGAGTGGAAAGCGGAAGTATCACTTTCCAGAAAGCGCCGATATGTCCCGTCCCGTCCACCATAGCCGCTTCCTCCAAAGATTTGGGGATAGTATCGTAATATCCTTTAAGTATCCATATGCTGAAAGGTAAAGACGAAACCGAATAAGCTATTATCATTCCCAAATAAGTATTCATTAAATTTAGTTTCATTATCATTAAGAAAAGAGGAAGTATTAACATTCCGGCCGGTATCATTTGAGTGGCAAGCAAAACAATCATAGCCGACCTCTTGCCGAAAAATTCGAACCTTGAAAAAGCATATGCCGCGGTAGAAGCCAAAGAAACCCCTATGAAAGAAGTGGCTGCGGTTATTACCAGAGAATTATAAAGCCACCTCAAAAAATAAGTTTCTTTTAGAAGTTTAATATAAGACAAAAAAGTCGCCTGATCCGGTATGAGAGCCAAATCGGTGGAAATTATTCTGTCTCCCGGTCTGATCGAAACGGTAAAAATTCTGGATAAAGGGTATACGCATATCAAGGCCGCGCAAATAAGGCCGATATGAAGCAATATTTGCTTTACGGTTTCTTTCTTCATGTTTTACCTTCTTTCTTTTCGGCAAAAAATTTCGAATAAGAAACCGAAATGGAAAAAAGTATGGCAAAAATGACCATGGCAAAAGCCGCGGAATAGCTGTACCTATTGTAGGTAAAAGCCGCTTTATATAAAGCGGAGACAAGTATGTCGGCTTGTTCGGTCCCTCCGGCTTGTCCCGTTACCAGGTATATGACATTTATATTATTAAATGTCCAGACCGTGCCCAATGTTACCGCCGGCATAAGTACCGGTTTTATAAGCGGCATCGTTATATAATAGAGTTTTTGAAAATATCCCGCTCCGTCTATGGATGCGGCGTCGTAATATGATTTTGATATGGATTGAAGACCGCCCAGTATTATCACTGTCATAAAAGGTATTCCCAGCCAAATATTTATTATAACGCAGGTAAGAAGAGGATAATCGCTAAGCCAATTTACCGGAGTTATTCCCAGAGAAGCGAGCCACGGGAAAATAGCCAGAGCTTTTTTTATCATTACGTTGACGAATCCGTATTGAGAATGGAATTCGCCGCGCATTGCCAAAACCGCAACCACCTGAGGCATAGCCCAGGGTACTACCAAAAGCGTTCTGTATATGCCCTTAAAAGCTTTTACTTCCGAAAGCATTAAAGCCAAAATAAATCCGCCTAAGACATGGAAGAAAACATTGACAAAAGTCCAAGCCAAAGTTCTCCATAAAAGTTTAAAAAATCCGGTTTCCGCCAAAGGAGGAACGGTAAATACCGCGATATATTGTTTGATTCCGGCGAAAGGCAATTCTCCCGTTTCTTTCCATTTCATTATTGTCGTAAGCTTAAGATCGTGGAAAGAAAGGTATACTTGAAAAATAAAAGGATACATCAAAAGAGCGGCAAGTCCCAAAAAAGCGGGGGCGGCCAAAAGGTAAGGCAAATATTTTTTTCCTTTTAAAAGATTTTTAGAAGCGTATATCAAAAACAATTCCCAAATCAAAAAAAGAGAGAAAACTTTAACGGAAAAAAAACCGGATAATTTAAAAACGAAAGCGAAAGCAATGCTAAAGAAAATTCCCAAAGAGTATAAAATAAGCTTTTTATTATGATACTTGAAATGAGACCATAGATATAATTCTATTGCGGCGACGGCGGCGGCTATTAAAATTATAAAAGATATTATTTCGGCCAGAGAGGATATGACTGAGCTCATCTGTTCATCTCCTCTATTTTCTTTTCCACATTCTTCTGCATTTTCTCCGCCGCTTCCTCCGGCGTCATCTTTCTCGTAGTAGCCAAACCTTGATAATTTCTTGCCGTGTCCCATACTGCCCGCATCTCAACCGCCATAGGCATGGGTTTGCCTTTTAGTATCTGAGCCATAGAAGCGGCCGAAAGAGGGTCCGAAACTATTTCTTTGGCAAATGATGCTTCTTTAAGCGAAGGAAGTCTTTTTAAAACTTTATATTGCTTTATTTGATTTTCTTTATTGGTGTAAAAAAGCATAAGTTCTTTTATGACCTTCATCTTTTCCGGACTTACCGAAGAAGAAACTAAAAAATATTTTCCGCTTATCATAGGAGAAGGCCATAATCCCGTTTCGGAAAGTTTTGGAATTAATGCTACGCCGAATTTGTCTTTCAAGGCGGAAGAATAAGAAGACAAAGCCCAGTCTCCGTTTATAATAAAAGGCGTCTTTTCTTCTTTAAATAAAGAGTCCATGCAATTATAATCGCATTCCGGAGGAGATATTTTCTTATCGTATTTTAAAGAGAGATAGAATTTTAGAGTTTTTATCATTGCTTCGGTATTGAGAGTGGGGGTTCTGTCTTTTAAAGGCCAGCCGCCGTAAGCTCCCAGCCAAGGCATCAGCCAAAAAGGTTCTCCCATATCGAAAGCCAAGCAATAATCGAATTTGCCTTTATTTTTAGCGCAAAAGTCGAAAAGCTCTTGAGTATTTTGCGGAGCGTTCGGAGCAAATTTTTTATTATAAAAAAGCATCAAATGATTTCCGTTTGAAATAGGAACGCCCCAAATTTTATCTTCCAAAGCGACGGCTTCTATTACAGGCTTATTATAAATTGAAAAATCTATTTCTTTTTCTAAGTTTTTTATAAATCCGGAAATCGCATAAAGTCCGGCGGTATCGGAAGGGGAGATTAAAATATCCGGAGGCACTCCGGCCAGAGAAGCCGCCTGAAACTGCTGCCTTAAGTCTTCTCCTTGATAATGGGTCCTTGAAATAGAAGGTTTTATAGAATATTTTTTAAGATAATAATCGCAGAAATTGGTCAAGGTTTCGTCTATGTATGGGGCGACTTGAGCATCCTCCATTTCCCATAAAACTATTTCATAAGGATTTTTAGAAGAAGACGAAGGGGAACAAGAGTACGATAGAAAAGACAGAATAAGTATGGCCAAAAGCCTTCTCATCTGCTTTTTTCTCTCCTTATCGTGGTAACGGCGGTTATTATCGAAAGAAGGACGGAAAATTTTAAAGCTGTCCACCAGCTTATATTGGCGGCTATAAGATTTTGCTTTACCGCCTCGGGAAATATTTCCGGTATGGTCCAGGCCCAAAACCATTTTATAAGAAATATTCCGAAAACAAAGTAGCCTATTATAAAGGTAATTATTTTCATAAACCCGCCTGCTATATAATAAAAATATATATAAATAAGCCGAATTTTGCAATAATTTTATTATTAGCAGTCTTGACAATTATTTGCTACTTCTGTTAAAATATAATTGTCAGTTATTTGTCGCGTTTGCCAATAAAGGAGGCTCTATGTTAGATTTTGAAAAAATGACCTTTAAAACACAGGAAGCGCTCAAGCTTTCAAAGGAAATAGCGTCCGATAACGGAAATCAAAGCATAGAACCGATCCACATATTAAAAGCCTGCATAGATCAGGAAGACGGAATATCTTACGGATTACTTGAAAAAGCAGGAGCTTCTCCTTTGGAAATTTCAAAAGATTTACGCGAAAAGATTTCTTATTTGCCGAAGATAGGCAGAAAAACCGAAATATACATATCCGCGGAATCCGAAGAGGTTTTAAAAAAAGCTTTTGACGAAATGATAAAACTCAAAGACGAATATCTTTCCAGCGAACACATAATTTTAGCCTTGGCCGATTCTTCGAACAAAGATATAAAACAAATTTTTCTAAAACATTCTTTAAATAAGGACAAAATACTAAAAGCTATGGTCTCAATAAGAGGCTCTCATAAAATAACAGATCCTCAGCCGGAAGCAAAATATCAAGCCATAGAAAAATATGCCAGAGATCTGACCGCTTTGGCCGCGGCCGGAAAATTGGATCCCGTAATAGGAAGGGACCAAGAGATCAGAAGAGTCATACAGGTATTATCTCGAAGAATCAAAAATAATCCGGTTCTTATAGGAGAGCCGGGCGTAGGGAAAACGGCCATAGCCGAAGGCATAGCGCTTAGAATAATAAACGGAGACGTCCCGGAATCTTTAAAAAATAAAAAGATAGCCGCTCTGGATATGGGGGCATTGATAGCGGGAGCGAAATACAGAGGAGAATTTGAAGAAAGACTTAAGGCCGTAATAAAAGAGGTGGAAGGTTCGGCCGGTAAAATAATATTGTTTATAGACGAACTTCATACTATGGTCGGAGCCGGAGCCTCCGAAGGAGCCGTAGACGCTTCCAATATGCTGAAACCCGCTTTGGCCAGAGGAACTCTTAAGTGCATAGGAGCCACTACTTTAAACGAATACCAAAAATACATAGAAAAAGATTCTGCTCTCGAAAGACGTTTTCAAAAAGTATACATAGGCGAACCGTCGCCTGAAGACGCGATTACGATACTAAGAGGGATAAAAGAAAAATACGAAATACATCACGGAGTAAGAATAAAAGACGAAGCGATACTATCGGCGGTAAATCTCTCGGTAAGATATATCAGCGACAGATTCCTTCCGGATAAAGCGATAGATTTGATAGACGAAGCCGCCGCAAGTCTCAGGATGCAGATCGATTCTTTGCCGTCGGAAATAGACGAGGATCAGAGAAAGCTTACCCAATTAAAAATGGAGGAAATGGCTTTATCCAGAGATTCCGGCAAAGAAGCTCAAAAAACATTGAAAAACATAAAAAAAGAAATTGCGGATCTTTCGGAAAAAATAAAAGAAGCGAAAATAAAATGGGAAAAAGAGAAAAAAATAATATCGGAAGTTAAAAAAATAAAGGAAGAAATAGAAAATTATAAAGCCGAAGAATCGCGAGCCCAGAGGAACGGAGATTTGGCCAGAGCGGGCGAAATAAAGTACGGAATACTTACGGAACTTGAAAAAAAACTTAAAACAGCTTCTCAAGAACTTAAAGAACTGCAAGAAAAAAGCGGATATTTAAAAGAAGAAGTCGGAGAAGAAGAGATTGCGGCCATAGTATCCAAGTGGACCGGGATTCCGGTAAGTAAAATGATAGAAAGCGAGAGAGAAAAACTCATAAGGCTGGAGGACGAACTGAGAAAAAGGGTAGTGGGACAGGATACGGCCCTGGAAGCGGTATCAAATGCCATAAGACGCTCGAGAGCCGGAATATCGGACAAGAATAAGCCGGTCGGAGTTTTCCTTTTTCTCGGCCCCACCGGAGTAGGAAAAACAGAGCTTGCCAAAACCTTGGCGGAATTTTTATTTAACGACGAAAAATCCTTAATAAGATTCGATATGTCGGAATTTATGGAAAAGCATTCCGTGGCAAAACTCATAGGAGCTCCTCCGGGATATGTCGGATACGAAGAAGGAGGACAGCTTACGGAAAAAGTAAGAAGAAGACCTTATGCGGTTATTCTTTTTGACGAAATAGAAAAAGCGCATCCCGATGTCTTTAATATCTTTTTACAAATATTAGACGAGGGAAGACTGACGGACGGAAAAGGAAGAAAAGTAGATTTTAAAAATACGGTAATAATAATGACTTCTAATTTGATAACTCAAAGCGACACATATTCGGACCCTAAAAAAATAAACGAAGTTCTATTGAAACATTTTAGGCCGGAATTTGTAAACAGATTGGACGAAATAGCTCTTTTTAAATCTTTGAACAGAGAGGATATTTTCAAAATAATAGAGATACAACTGAACAAAGTAAAAAAAGAGCTCTATCAAAGAGGGATAGATTTTTCTTTCGACAATAATGCCAAAGATTTTTTGACTCAAATAGGATTTGATCCTCAATTCGGAGCAAGACCCCTAAAAAGAGCTTTACAAAAAGCCGTTTTGGACGCTTTGGCTCTGGAGCTTTTAAAAAAACCCGGGATAAAAAGAATAGATTTAAGCGCCGAAAACGGGAAATTAAAAATAGAAACACAGTAAAAATAAGCCGGGCTCGCTTGTTATCCTCGCCGCTAAAAAGGCGCTTAACAATGTCCTCAAAACTCGGCGGCCGGCAACTGTTCGCGAAAATAATGTTTTCGCTCGTCTGACAAACCCGGTCCGTCTTCAAGAGAAGATACCCTCGTTTTTCGAACATTCGGCTTATGCGGCTCGAAAACCCAAGCGAGCCTTTAGGAAACTACTTCCGATTTTCATTTATAAAAGTACGGCAGAGTGTTTTTTTAGATTAAAGCGCGCTCCAGTCCCTTCCGTTTGGATCTTTGGCCGAAGAATCTATATAAAAAAGTCCGAAAGAAGAATCTTTATTATTGTTTACATATGCCCAGCAGCCCGTGTTTTTAACATTAAACGTATTCCTCGTCTCCGCTTTATCGCAAGCCAGTTTCCATTTAAGCTTTATTGCGGGAATAGATTCGAGATAGCCGGCTTTTATAAGCTCTTCCGGAGACATTGCGTCTTTTTTATTATTTACTTTATATAAGGTAAAAGCCAATCTTACCGCCGAAAGTTTTCTTACTATCTGCGAAGCCGTTTGCTCGGATCTTAAGTAAACAAGAAAAGATAAAAAGGATAGCAGAAAAAATAAAGAAAAAGAGAAAATAAAAATCTTTTTTAACATAAGACAATTATATAAATTTGCTAAAATGAAATTATGAGATTTTTTCTAACTAAGGAGATTCTATGAAAATATTATCTTTAAATTGCGGAAGCTCATCTTTAAAATACTCGGTTTTTGACGCCCAAAAAAATATTCCCGTTTGTTCCGGAATAGTCGAAAGGATAGGAATATCCGGTTCTTTCTTAAACTATGAGGCGTTAGGAAAGGAAAAAATAACGATAAATAAAGAATGCTCCGATCATAAAGAGGCCATAAAACTCGTAATAGACGCTCTTACCGATAAAAACAACGGAGTTCTAAAAAATATTTCGGAAATAGCGGCGGTAGGACACAGGGTAGTCCACGGCGGAGAAAAATTCACAAAATCCGTAATTATAAACCGGGAAGTTCTTAAAACTTTTAAAGAACTTGCCGACCTTGCTCCTCTTCATAATCCTCCCAATATAATGGGAATAGAAGCCGCAATGGATCTTCTGCCTTCAGTAAAACATATGGCCATAATGGATACTGCCTGGCATCAAACTATGCCGCCTTCTTCGTATACTTACGCTTTGCCTCATTCATGGTATTCCAAATATGCCATAAGAAGATACGGTTTCCACGGAACATCTTTTCTTTATGTCGCAAAGAGAGCCGCCGTTTTACTTGGGAAAGATCCTTTTAAGACAAATCTCATAATAGCCCACATAGGCAACGGCGCTTCGATAAACGCGGTTAAAAACGGATGCTCTTTCGATACATCGATGGGGTTCACTCCTCTTGAAGGGTTGGTAATGGGGACCAGAGCCGGAGATCATGATCCGGCGATAGGTCTTTATGTTATGCAGAAAGAAAATAAAAATCCGAAAGAAATGGATTCGCTGTTAAATAAAAAATCCGGCATATTGGGGATAACCGAAAGATTCGCAGATAGAAGAGACGTGGAGATAGAAGCCGAAAAAGGCGACGAAAAATGCAAACTTGCCATAGAAATAGAAGGTTATAGAATAAAAAAATATATAGGAGCTTATGCGGCCGCTTTGGGCGGAGTAGACGCCGTAATTTTTACGGCGGGAGTAGGAGAGAAAGGTGCCATAACCAGAGAGAAAGCTTTGGAAGGTCTGGAATTTATGGGGGTAAAATTGGATAAAAATAAAAATGCGGTTTCCAAAACAAGAAATGCGGAAACGGAAATATCTTCTAACGATTCAAAAGTAAAAATTTTCGTCATTCCGACCGACGAAGAAAGAGTTTTCGTAGAAGATGTCATAGGGCTTTTAAAAGGCAATTACGACATACATACGCGATTTTCATATTCTTTTCAAAAACCCGACTATGTAAATGCCATAAGAGAAGACGCTTTCAAAAAAGAACTTGAGGAAAAACCCAAATTGGCTTTAGTTGCGGTAAGACCGCCGGTTCAATCTAATAAATGATTGTTTCTTATTGAACAGGCTCTTCGTATAAAACTTTTGAAAGCTTTGATAATACCTGAGCCGACATATTGTCGTTGATATGATTAAAAGCGGCCAGAGACATCGTTTGGCATAACGGAGGATTTCCCAAAAATTTTTTTATCGCCATAACATAATCGGTAACATTCCCCGGTTCCGTAAGAACTCCGTTAAAATCATGTATTATAAAATCGCTTAACCCTTTTATCCTCGGAACCGCACAAACCACTCCGCTTGCCATGGCTTCCATAAGAGAACGAGAAATCTTAGGATTAATTTCGGTTTTAATAAACACATGAAGCATGGCCATCACTTCCGGCATATCGGTACGCCAATCTAACATATCCAATCTGTGGCTTATTCCCATCTCTCTGGCTTTTTCTCTTATCTTTTCGTATCTCGGCCCTACCATTATGAAGTCGGCATTCGAAACTTCCTCTATCGTTTTTTTTGCAATTCTAAGAAAAAAAAGGAGATTTTCTTCGTTTATTTCCCTATATGACATACCTATCTTAAAAGGTCTTTTAAGAAACATGGCCGTTTTTATAAGTTTGGCGCTTTCCCATCTGGTCATATTTAGAATCGGATAGAAAACAAATGTTTTATCACGGGTTATGCCGGCGGAAATAAGCTCGTCTTTAAGACTTTCGCAAGCCGGTAAAATTCTATAAAAATATTTGGAGATTTCTTTCACGGAAGAAAGTATTTTTTGCGGATAAAAATCATATATTCTCAAGAAAGATTTTCGATTATGCTTATTATTTTTAAGAAGCATCGTTTTTATAAAAAAAGAATATCCGAAATAATCGTTTATATCCGCCGCAGGAAGACTTTTAAGACCTATTTTCAAAGCCAAACTCAAAGGATAAACCGGTATTTTTAGTTTTTCCGCTTGAGCGAAAAGATACGACCCGCTTTCGCAGAAAACCGAAACGTCTTCTCCCGATTTTTTTAAAAACAAAGACAGAACTTCCGCATTGTAAGCGGCTATGCAGTTATCATTATCAAAATTTATTATATTTATCTTCATATAAGTTGCAGATTTTTCTCCGCTATTTTAATATAAAACTCGTCTTTTGTCGTTTTCAGTATAATTTTATATATATCACGAGCCCTGTCATTGCGGCCTATTTTTTTATTTATGAAAGCGGCGGAATTTTTAAGTATGACCGGAGTATCTTCTTTTAAAGCTATTTCATACATTATTTCCGCAAGTTCTTTTCTTGTGCCCGCATTTTTGGCCGCTATGGCCGCCAGCATTTTATAATAGTCCTGATTTTTAGAATAGGATAAAACCGTTTTAATCAAAGCTATCGCTTGGTCCGGTCTGTTTAAATTAAAAGCCAGAGCTCCGCAGGAATATAAAGCGGCATTTACAAAATAAGGATCCAGAAAAAGAATTTTCTTGGAGTATTCGTAAAAAAGAGGATATTCTCCGGCGCCGAATTCCGGTTCGCCTTCGTAGTGAATATGTTTATGTCCGTGTCCGTCTTCGTGCTCAATAATTTCGGCATGTTCCGGAATTTCTGGAGTTCCGTAATATTGAAGCAAATTTATAAACAAGATACCGGCGCCGGCTTTTCTTAAACCAAAACTCAAAGAAATCATTTCGGTCATAGGCATTACGGAATTCTGTTTGTAAAGAGACAGTGGTGGATATTTATAAACGAAAGCGTAAGAAAGCGCGAAAGTTGCGGATAAGAAAAGGAAAATAAAAATTTTTGTTTTCATCAAAATTCCTTTTTTGAAAATATAAAAGAAGAAATCAAAGATAAAACAAAAAAATAACACAAAAAATAAACGAAAGAATATCCCAGGCCTTGATATGACGCGGAATCTCTAAAATTAAAAATCTGGAAATTAGGCATAACATTCATAAAAAATAGGAAAAAAAACTTTTTGATACCTATCGATTTTTCCGCCAAAAACCTCACTTCCGACGAAAAATGACCGAAAATCCAAGCGCTAAGAGAAATAATCATTCCGGAAAAAGAAGAAGTCGTAATTAAAGAAGCCGCCAGAGCGAATAGCGACGCTATGGAAATTTTTAAAAAAGAGGCAAAAATAGCGGAAAAATATCCTTCCCCGGCGGGATATCCTTTTATCAGAAGAACCAAAATATTAACGGCGCTTACGGCAAACATTAATAAAGCGCATAAGCCGGTAAGCCCGAGAATCTTTCCGAATATGTAAGAAGTTCTCGGTACTGGTCTGGCTAAAATCAAATATACCGTTTTGGTTTCCATCTCTTTATTTACTGCCAAGGAAGACATAAACAACATAAAAGAAAAAACGGAAATTTCTCCCGCGGCCAATCCGAAGTCTATTAAAATTTTTCTTTCTTCGTCTACCGCCATAAGACCGAGAAGAGAAGAAACATACGCCGATAAGAGAGAAAAGACCAAAAAAAAGTAGAATAGTTTGGAATTAATTTGTTCTTTTAAAAAATTTGACGCTATGGCCGCCGCGGCCGATATTTTAAATTTCATTTTTTAACGGCCTCCACAAAAATATTTTCCAAACTGTCGCCTTGATCTTGCCATCTTTCCCTATTTATGCAGTCCGCAATTTTTCCGTCTTTTATTATAAGCACTCTCGAGCAAAGTTTTTCCAATTCCGATATACTGTGAGAGGAAAAGAAAAAAGTCGTTCCTTTTAAGTTAAGTTCCGCTATTAAATCCCGAAGTTCCTTTACCGCTATGGGATCAAGTCCGCTTACCGGCTCGTCCATAATAACCAGCGAGGGTTTATGTATCAAAGCTTGAGCAAAAGCCAAGCGCTGAAGCATTCCCTTCGAAAATTCCGAACATTTCGAGTTCTTTCTATCCTTAAGGCCTACTTTGTCTAAAATTTCATTTGCCGACTCGGATATTTTCTTCGCGTCCATACCCGATAAAAATGCATAATGGCATAATACGTCGTAGGCCGAAGACAAGGGGGAGAAATATGGAAGTTCCGGAATATAACCCAAATTTTTCTTAACAGATTCTTCGCGCGGATTTTTTCCAAAAACCTCTATGATTCCGGCGTCGGGACGTATTATTGAGAAAATAGATTTTATTATCGTGGTTTTGCCGGCGCCGTTAAGACCCAGAAGCCCGACCACTTCTCCTTCGGATACGGAAAAAGATACTCCGTCCAAGGCTTTTTTTTCAAAAGATTTTATAAAACCCGGTTTTTTGTAAGTTTTGCTTACATTATCGAAAAGAAGAATATGTTCATTCTTCATCGCTTTTCTTTTTGGCTCTTTTTCTAAAAAGCTTCAATTGCTCCTGCGCGGAATCTATGGATAGATTTCCGAGTTGGAGAAAATCATTATGAAAACTTCTTAAGTCAAAATACTTGTTTTCGCTTTTAAGATAATAACTTCTCATCTTATATATTTTGTCAAAACCTATGACGTAAGAAAAAGCAATTGTCGGATTCATAGATATCGTAAGGACTTCTCTTTCCGCTTGTTTTTTACTGAAATTCATTTCCTTAACGAAAAAGCCTACGGCGTCGTCATAGTTCATTTTACCCGTATGAAATCCTACGTCCACATAAGCTCTCGCGGCCCTAATGGCGTTTACGTATACTCTTAAAAATTTAGTCCACATCGAAGAATAAAAACCCATTTCTTCGGCTAATTTTTCGGCGTAAACCTGCCATCCGTAATACATAACCGGCTGCCATGCGTTTCTTCTTATCCTGGAATTGCTTTTTGCCACTTCGTTGGCTCTCAAATGAAGGCCGGGAACCATCATACCGGCGGTTAAAAGTTCTATATTGGCATATGAATACATGGCGGACATCATCGCTTCGTTTTTTTCTTTGCTGTCTTTTTCGTCGGGCATAAGCAGATAAAGCTCGGCTGATTTATCGTCTTCCATAGCCAAAGGTCCGGAATAATAAGCATAAGGCAAAGAGGATGATAAAAAAGCCGGCAAAGATTTTATCTGAAATCTCATCTTAGGGTATGCCACAACTTTATATTCGTCCATATGATTTGAAGCTCTTGCAACCTCGTCGGAAATAGTTTTTATTAAATCGGAAGAAGACGGGTGATCCGGAGACATTTTTTTTAAAACCGCGGACCATCCCTGAGAAGCTTCCAGAGAAGGATCTATATTTTTTGCTTCTTTTTTAAGCTCTTTCATAGAATTCTTAAAATATTTTTTTGCGAATCTATAAGCCGAAGCGGTATTATGGTCCAAACCGTGCCATCTATCCAGGTAAAATCCGTAGGTATATTCTCCTACAAAAGGTTCGCCGTCGGATTTTTTTAAAACCTCTTTTTTAAGAAAATTTTGATATCTTTTTAAGGCCTCTTTGACTTTTTCTACCGTTTCGTCCAGCTGAGTTTTAAGAGCCGGATCTAATCTGACATAGTTTTTAAAAAGAGGGAAAAAATCCGACATATTGTCGTATGCGTCTTGTGTTCTTTCTATGGCATACTCCGTCCAAATCTTCGGCGGATGCGAAATATTTCTTTCGGCTTGAAGAAGTATTTGAGGATAGAGTTTAAGTCTTTTTATGGAATTTGACGCTTTTTGTATATAATTGCCGGTTTCCTTGCTCATTTGCATATATATCAATTCCAAGGGTTTAAGGTAATTTTGCGGATATTTGGAAAGGAGATTCATGTTCTTGTAATTGTAAATATCGTTTTCCAGCATGGAATTTAGCAAAAAATAATCCGCCTGAAGGTAAACATACATTTTTTCTTTATCGAGATTTTCCAAATCGCTTTTAAGTTTTTCAAAAGATTTTATTTGTTGATTAAGAGTCTCTTGTCCTCTGTTTGTAAGCATATGATCGGAATCGTGTATGCCCATAGCGCTCGCTCTTTCCGGATCATACATAACTATGGTGGCGATATATCTTTCGAAAACCTCGTTCATTCTGTTTTGTTCCAATGCGCCTTGTATTTGTTCGTCGGTCAAATTTTCTTCGTATGAAAAAGAAGGAGCGGAAAAGAACAGAAGAAACGATATTAAGATTTTGCCGCGCATTTTTTTGCCCCCGTGCCTCTTTTGCCGGAAAACCCCTCTATTACCAGTTCAAAAACTTCGGACGCATTTGAAACCGGTTTAAGATTCATATCTCTTTTTATTTCTTCCGGTATTTCGGCCAAATCCTTTAGATTAGCCTTCGGGAATATGGCATTTTTTATTCCGTCTCTGTAAGAGGCTATTAACTTTTCTTTTAATCCGCCTATGGCCAAAACTCTTCCGGTAAGCGTTATTTCGCCGGTCATAGACCATCCCCTTTTGACAGGCTTTCCGGAAATCAAACTATAAAGAGCCGTAGCCATAGTTATCCCGGCGGAAGGTCCGTCTTTGGGAACCGCACCCTCCGGTATATGCACATGGAAATCGCTTGAAGAAAAGAATTTGGCCGGCAAGCCGCAAACGGATCTTACGTATGAGAATGCCGCCGAAGCCGATTCTTTCATGGTTTCGCCTAATTTGCCGGTAAGGATAAGATTTCCTTTACCCGGAAACTTTATAGCCTCCACGGAAAGGACTTCGCCTCCGTGTTCGGTCCAGGCCAAACCTGTGGCTATGCCTACGGAATTTTCGTCGGTTTTTTCGTAGATATATTTGGGTACTCCTAAGTATTCGTGTATATTATCCCCGTTAACCGATATTACCGAAGGATTTTCTTCGACTATTTTTCTCGCTATCTTTCGAGCCAAATTGGCTATCTCTCTTTCTAAGTTCCTTACTCCCGCTTCTCTGGCATACTCTCTTATTATTTTATCCAAAGCGGAATCGGCTATTTTTATCTCTCTTTTTTCAATCTTTATTCCGTGTTCTTTGAACTGTCTGGGAATAAGATATTTTCTGGCTATTTCTATCTTTTCGGCATGAGTATATCCGCTGAATTCTATTATCTCCAGTCTGTCGCGCAAACTTATCGGTATACCCGATAAAGTATTGGCGGTGGCAATGAACATTACTTTAGAAATATCGAAAGGCAAATCTATGAAGTGATCGGCGAATTCGCTGTTTTGTTCCGGATCCAATACCTCCAAAAGAGCGGCCGCGGGATCTCCTCGCCAATCCATACCCATTTTATCTATTTCGTCCATTAAAAAAACCGGATTTTTGCTTTTGGCTTTTTTCATGCTTTGTATTATTCTTCCGGGCATGGAACCGATATATGTACGCCTGTGTCCTCTGATTTCCGCTTCGTCTCTAACTCCGCCCAAAGACATTCTGACAAATCTTCTACCCATGGCATTTGCTATGGATTTGGCTATCGATGTTTTGCCCACTCCCGGGGGGCCGACAAAACAGAGTATCGGGCCTTTAAGTTTTTCCGTTAATTTTGCCACGGCCAAATATTCCAAGACTCTTTCTTTGGGCTTTTTAAGACCGAAATGCTCGTCTTCCAATACTTTTCTGGCTTTTTCTATGTCTATTACGTCTTCCGTTTCTACTGACCATGGCAAAGAAATAAGCCAATCCAGATATGTTCTGGAAACCGTAGATTCGGGGGAAAAAGGCATCATTTTGGCCAGTCTGTTTAATTCTTTTTCCGCGGCGGCTTCGGCCTCTTTGGGCATTTTGGCGGATTTTATCTTTTTTTTCCAATCCTCTATTTCTCTTGCAAAATCGTCCTTCTGATGAAGCTCTTTTTGTATGGCTTTCATCTGCTCGTTTAAATAATATTCTTTTTGAGATTTGTCTATTTGGGATTTTACTCTGTTTTGTATTTTTTGCTCTATATCCAATATCTCTATTTCTCTCGTAAGAAAAGCTATTAGTTTTTCTAACCTTTCCTTAATGTCTAAAGTCTCTAAAATTTCCTGCCTTTCGTTTATTCTAAAAACGGTATTTGCGGCGATTGTATCGGCAAGTTTGGAGGGATCTTCCAGCTGTTCTAACATGGCGGGCGGGTTGACGGAAATTCTCGCCGCAAGTTTCACATACTCGTCGAATATTTCGACCAAATGACGCATTAAAGCGATTACTTCCGCATTTTTTTCTCCGCTGTCTTTCAAATATTCTATATCCGCTTCCCAATAAGTATTTTCCGCTTTTCTCAGTTCTTTGACTTTGGCTCTTCTTATACCCGTTATAAACACGCGCATAGAACCGTCGGGAAGTTTTAAAGACTGAGATATCTCGGCAAAAGTTCCTATGGAATAAAGGTCTTCTCCTTTAGGATCGTCCAAATGAGGTTTCTTTTGAGTTAAAGCCAAAATATATTTTTTATTGTCTTTGAGCGCTTTTTCTATGGCGGCCACGGATTTTGGCCTGTCTACTGCCAAAGGCAAAGGCATTTCCGGAAATACTACTACGTCTCTTATCGCTATTACCGGAACCGTCAAAGGCAAATCCGGATTTATCTCCTTACTCATAATTTCTCTCCTGTCCGAAAAGCAAATTTATTGTTTCTTGAAATCCAGAACTCCGTCTATGAGTCCGTAGTCTTTCGCCTCTTGAGCGGAAAGATAAAAATTTCTTTCCATATCTGTTCTAAGTTTATCTTCTGTTTGTCCGGTATGTTTGGCTAAAATTCTTATAAGTCTGTTTTTATTTTCCTGCATTTCTTTACTCTCTATTTCTATGTCGGTAGCCTGTCCCGATATGCCGCCTCCGAAAATAAGAGGCTGATGTATCATTATTCTCGAATTGGGCAAAGCGTACCTTTTGCCTTTTGTTCCGGCGGCCAAAAGAACCGCCCCGAAAGACATAGCCATTCCCATGCAAATGGTGGATATGGGAGCTTTTATAAACTGCATGGTATCATAAACGGCCAGACCCGCCGTAACCATACCTCCGGGCGAATTTATGTAAAGATTTATATCCTTTTCGTTATCTTCGGCATCCAAATATAAAAGCTGAGCTATTATCGTATTTGCGGAAGCCGTAGAAATGGCTCCTTCGGGATCTCCGACAAAAATAATTCTGTCTTTAAGAAGTCTCGAATATATGTCGTAGCCGACCATCGCGCCGGCGCCTTTCCATGTTTCTATTATCGTAGGTATTATCATCGCTCCTCCTTTATTAAGCGTTTTCTTCTTTTATCTCGGCCTTAGACTTTATAAATTCGAAAGTCTTATTTTCGACTATCGAAGCTATTACGTAATCTTTTCTATTTTCAAACATTTCGGCGGCTTTGTCTTTTTCTTCCTGAGTTTTAAGAGAAGAAAGAGCTTTTTCCATTTCTTTTTTAAATTCTTCGTCGCCGGCGGTTATGTTCTCTTTTTTGGCTATATTATGCAAAAGATAGGTTATTCTTAAGTTTCTTTCGGCTATGGGTCTTAAAGAAGAATCATAATCCTTTATATTAAGTTTTTCCGGCTCCTGCACGTTGGCTCTTTTTTTAAATATCTCGAACAATTCCGCTATCTCTTGCTCCACTACCGTAGGAGGCAAAGGAATTTTATTGTCCTTGATAAGACTGTCTTCTATCTGTTTTATGACTTCCCTTTCGGAATTAATATCCGCTTCGTTTTGAAGTATTTTTCTTACGTTTTCTCTCAATTCTTCTTTTGTTTTTACTCCCGCCGAAGCAAGAAAATTATCGTCTATTTCGGGAATTACCTTTTCCTTTATTTCGTTAACTTTAACGAGAAACTTAATTTTTTTCCCGTCAAATTCCGTTTCAAATTCTTTCGTCTCTCCTTTTTTTGCGCCCAAAAGAGCCTGACTCATACCGGCTATTCCTTGAGGCGCCGACATATCTATTATCTCGCCTTTAACGTCTCCGTTTTCCGCTTTAACTCCGTTTTCAAACATTTCATAGTCGACTATTACATAGTGAGAAGACGAAACGGCGCAATCTTGCGGAACCGATTTAAGATAAGCATTATATTCTCTTATTCCCTTTATATAATTATCCACATCCTCGTCGCTTACCTTTTTTATTTTTTTTGTAACTTTTATTTTTTCATATTTCTGAGGCTCAAACTTCGGATTTGTTTCCAAAGTCAGTTTTAAAGATATTTTTTTCCCGGGTTCGTAAGACACATCGGATATTTTAGGAGGGACTACCGGGTATATTTTTTCCTGCGAGAGAACGGCGTTAAGTATGGATCTGGCGGCTATATCCAAAGCTTCTTCCTTCACCATCGAAGGGAACTGTTGGCGTATCATTTGAGGGGGGACTTTCCCTTGCCTGAAACCGGGAAGAGAAACGGCCGATTGCAGCTTTAAAACGGCATTGGCTTCGGCTTCCACGGTCTCCTTTTCGTCGAGATAACCTTCAAAAACGGCTACGCAATCTTCTTGTTTAATTTTCTTGTATTTTTTATTTAGACCCAGCATGGCTCCTCCGTTACTATTATTCGCATTAAACATTCTTATGCCGCGGGAGAGACTCGAACTCTCAAACCCTTGCGGGCATTAGGTCCTAAGCCTAACGCGTCTGCCAGTTCCGCCACCGCGGCAATTTTATCGGAACTTTGCGACATAAAATTAAATATAATAAAGAACAAAGAAAAATGGGCCATACAGGACTCGAACCTGTAACCTTGCGCTTAAGAGGCGCCTGCTCTACCATTGAGCTAATGGCCCGTTTATTTATATTCTAACAAAAAGAAAAGAGTAAAAACAAATCAAACGATCGGCTCAAAGTTATCTTAGATAAGAAGTCTTTTTATGATATGCGAATAATTAATCTATAAACTCATCTATCATATTAAGTTTTCGGATCGAAAATATAACTCGCTTATTTACCAATCTTCCGGTTCTAATCCTCCAATCCTCTAATCATCCATTCTTCTATTTTGCCATACATCTACGCATCTAATACATGCTCGCTTGCTATTCTCGCCGCTAAAAAGCCGACTAACAATGTCCTCAAAACTCGGCGGCCGGCAACTCCTCGCGAAAAGCAAAGTTTTCGCTCGTCGGACAAAGCCGGTCCGTCTTCAAGAGAAGATTCCCTCGTTTTTCGGACATGCGGCTTATGCGTCTCGAAAACGCAATCTCGCTTCTTTGCCAATCTTTCAATCTTCTATTCATCTAATCGTCTATTATTCTATTTTGCTATACATCCGTAGATCTAAGTATCCACGCCTCTATTTTGCCATATATCTTTTTGCCATATCTCTACGCCTCCCTCCATCCTTTTACGCTTGCTTGCTTTTCTAAGAATTGCTACATTAATAAATGTATGAGTAAGATTTTTTATCTTTTTTTATGTTTAACATCTTTCTGCAATGCTTTACCTTCCGAACCTGCTCAGGTGTATAAAGAAGCGGTTAATTCATGGAAAGAAGGAAGATACGAAGATTCCATAGAGGCATACAAATATCTGGTTTATATATCTACGGCAGATAAAGACCTTATAACTTATACGAGAGATCTGGCCATATTATTAAACGATACGGGACGCGCCGCAACGGCTAAAATATACATAGAAAAATTGGAGGCCGCCGGTTTGGAAGACCCTTATCTTAAATACGAGAAAGGATTGGCATTATACGGGTTAAAAAAATTTTACGAGGCAAAAAAGGCTTTTAACGAAGCTCCTTTGCTGACTTCCGACGAAGATTTGATTTACTCCGCAAGATTTATGTCCGCAATGACCGAATATGAACTATCGGGACCGATGAAAGCGGCGCAGGAGTTTCAAAGTATTTATCAAAAATATCCTTACCTTTTGGCTCCTTCCTCTTATATGATAGCAGACGCTTACGAAAAAGCAAAAAAAAGAAGCGTAAGCGTAAATTTCTTAAAAGAAACTTTGGTATACGATTCGAAAAACATTCAAGCTTTCATAAAAATGGCAAAATTATACGAAGATACCGGTTATTATTTATCGGCATGGCAATCCTACTACACATTGAGCGAATTGGATCCCGAAAACAGGTATTTTATAAGCGCAAAAAAGCGGCTTCTCAAAAATGCGGCAAGAGAAAAAAATCCGGACAATCTGCTTTATTGGGCACGCCTCGCCTGGCCGGCGCATCAATCTCAGGTTGACATACCGCAAGGCAAAAAAATGAGAGTCGGACTTTTTTCCTCTTTAAAAAATCAATATGAAACGGAAGGATTCGATTTTATCTCAAACTCCGATTTTGAAGTTTTCGATTCGAAACTCGGAAAAACTTTTTCGGGGAAAAAGAATTTTCAATATTCGCTCAATTATATTTTGAAAGACAGAATATTCGAACTTAAAGACAATGCCGGCGCAAGGGTATATACCACCAGACAAAATTTTTCCATAATACCCTCCGACAAAAATCAGGTCCTACTTATAAAGACTCCTAAATTCTCATATGAAACTCCTGGAATAAACAAAAGCGACAGAGAATTAACCGGGAATTTGGAGGTGTATGTTTCCACTTCGGGAATGAGATTGATAAACGAAACTTTTTCCGGACATATAATAACGGGAATACTCTCTAAAATGGATATTCCGAAAGAAAACAAAGAATTTTTGAAAGCCGCCGCAATAGCGCTTAGAACCGCCGTCGAAGATTATTGGACAAAACCCGTAAGTTCCAAATACGACATATGCGACTCTCAAGACTGTATGGAATACATAGGTCTGCAGTTTGAAAATCCGGCGGCGGCCGAAGCGGTAAAAAAAACGCAAGGCCAAAGATTATCGGGCGGATACGGAGATAAATTGACATTTCACAGAGCCTGCGGAGGAAAAACTTTTCTGGGAGCCGACGATAAAGCAATGAGAAATTTGGAATATACTCCATGGGGTCTGGAAAAATATTTTTCTTCCGCCCCGTCGCGCGAGACATACTGCCTTCCCGAAGACAGTACCATGTTCAGCGAAGCGATGTGGACTATACTTTTGGAACCTTACTGGATAGAAGAAAGAATAAATCCCAAATACCCGGTCGGAAAAATTAAAAATATTTTAATAACTGAGAGAGACGAAAAACTCCGTCCCACAGGCATTAAAATAATAGGAACGGCGGCGGATATTTCCGTCCAAGGACGCAAAGAAGTAAACCAGGTTTTATCCGGCAATAATTTTAGATCGGAAATATTCACTATGCGCCCTTTGCTTAAAGGAAACAAAGCGGCATATTTTATAGTAAAAGGAATAGGGACCGGAGATCTCGAAGACTTCTGTCTTTTAGGCGGATACGGTTTGGCCAAGCATCACGGTTTCACTTACGATAAGATATTAAAGCATTATTTTCCGGATTCTCAAATAACCGGCATTCCTCAATTACAAAAAAACTCTTCCCCCAAAAAAACTAAGAAATGAGAATAAAAGTTCTTCATCTTATAACAAAGCTTGAGATGGGCGGTGCCCAGGGCAACACTATTTATACTTTTAAAAATTTGAATAAGGAAAAATTTTATCCTCAAATCGCCTTCGGTCCCGGAGGAATAAGAGAAAAAGAACTTGAAAATGAAAATTCGGTTTTTAAAATAAAATCTTTGCGTAGGGAAATAAATTTTTTGGCCGACATACGGGCTTTTTTGGAGATATTTTTTTTACTAAAAAAAGAAAAACCGGACATATTGCATACCCACTCTTCAAAAGCCGGAATAATAGGAAGGTTTGCCGCCAGAGCCGCCGGAATAAAAAAGATAATTCATACTTATCACGGATTCGGATTTAACGAAAGACAAAATTTCTTAATGAGAAATTTATATATATTTTTGGAAAAGATAGCCTCCGAATTTTGCTCAAAAATTATTTTTGTTTCAAAATCCAATATGGAAAAAGCGAAAGATTTTAAAATAGGAAATCCCGAAAATTATATCTTAATAAGAAGCGGAGTAAAAATAAGCGAAATAAAAAAAACCGAAAAAAACAAAGAAATTTTATACTCTCTGCCTTTAAAAAAATCTTCATTTTACGCCGTAAGCGTAGGAAACCTAAAACCGCAAAAAAATCCGGAGGATTTTATTAAAATAGCCGAGAAAGCGGAAAAAGAAAATTTGGACATATCTTTTCTTTATATAGGAGGCGGAGACAGACTGGACTATTTCAAAAAAGAAACCGAAAATAAAAAAATAAGCGAAAGATGTTTGTTCTTAGGATGGGATAAAAATCCGGAAAAATACTGCGCCGCCGCGGACATATTTATTCTTACATCTTTATGGGAGGGCCTGCCGAGAAGCTTGGTAGAAGCCTTATCTTTGGGATTAATACCTATTTGTTACGACAGCGACGGAGTAAGCGATTTGATAAAAAACGGCGAAAACGGATATTTGATAGATCAAAAAGATTTCGAATCTTCTTATAAAGCGATAAAATCTTTGATTTCGAATCCGGATCTTTTTATGAAGCTGAAAAACGAAGTTTTAAAAACCGATTTAAGCGATTTCGACATAGATAAAATGGTAAAAGATCAAGAATCTCTTTACTTATCGGTATTATCGGAGAGCGTATGAACCTTTCCATAGTCGTCCCCGTATACAACGAAGAGGAAAATATAACCGAATTATGCTCGGAAGTCAAAGAAAAGCTTCCGAAGAATTTGACATATGAGTTGATTTTCGTAGACGACGGCAGTACCGACGAATCCTGGCGGGAAATAAAAAAAGCCAAAAAGAATTTTAATTTTGTAAAAGGCATACGTTTTAGAAGAAATTACGGACAAACCCAAGCTATGGCGGCGGGAATATCCGACGCTTTAGGGGAATACATAGCCGCCATGGACGCGGACATGCAAAACGATCCGGGCGACATAAAATTTATGCTGGAGGAAATAGAGAAGGGATACGATTTGGTAAGCGGATGGAGAAAAAACAGAAAAGACGATTATTGGCTTAGAATATTGCCTTCGGCCGCGGCAAATAAGCTTATATCGTGGGTTACGGGAATAAAACTTCACGATTACGGATGTACTTTGAAAATATACAGAAGAGAAATAATAAAGGAAATAGAACTCTACGGAGAAATGCATAGATTTTTACCGGCTTTAGCCGGTTATAAAGGAGCTTCCATTTCGGAAATAGAAGTAAACCATAGACCGAGAAAAGCCGGCAAATCCAAATACGGTATTTTTAGAACTTTTAAAGTTGCCGCAGATCTTCTTACCGTCAAATTTATGGGCGATTTTATGACCAAACCGGGATACTTCTTCTCATTTGTTTCTCTATGTTTGTTCTCGGTATCTTTTCTTTTTGCGTTGATAACATTGTATTACAAATGGTATAATGGTATTTTTGTAAAAGACCAGCCGCTTTTTCTGGTCGCGATTTTTTTGGCGATAGTGGGCGTTCAAACCGGTTTAATGGGTTTGCTCGCGGAAATGACGATGAGGGTTTATATTTCCTCTTCCGGAAAACCCTCTTATAGGATTAAAGAAAGAGCATGAACTCTTTTATTTTTAAAACGGCCGACATAAAATCGGCGCGAGAAATTAAAAGCTCTCTTAAACCGAAACCGGAAATTTTCTCGGACATATTTCCCGACGGGGAATTAAAATCCGTCGCGGTATCGGCTTCTTTTTCTTTGGGCGCAGACGGATTACTCGCGGAAATATCCGTTTCCGCAACGCTTGATTTGCAATGCTCGAGATGTCTAAAAAAAGTCGAAATTTCCGTACAAGACTCTTTCGAGGAATTTTATGAAAATCCGCCGGAAGAAATAAACATAGAAAATCCGGTCAGAGAAGCCTTGGCTATGATGTATCCTCAAAAACCGGTTTGTTTAGAAGGCTGCGACGAAACTTTTTTGAAAAAATACTCCGCCCCCGAAGAAAGGGAAAACGGAGTTTTTTCCGAATTAAAAAAAATTAATTTCAAGAAAAAGGAGAAATAATATGCCTAATCCAAAAAGAAAACATACGAGAGCCAGAAGAGATAAAAGAAGAGCTCAAAATTGGAAGCTGGAAGTAAAAAATCTTTCGGTTTGCAAAAGCTGCGGAGCAATGATTTTGCCTCATAGGGTATGTCCCGAATGCGGCGCTTACGGCGGGAAAATAGTTCTTCCCAAAAAAGAAAAAAATAAAGAACAGCAGGATGCTAAGGCGAAATAATTCATGAAAGTAGTAATAGACGCCCACGGGGGCGATCTCGGATTAAAGCCTAATATCGAAGGCGCATTGGATTTTTTAAAAGAAAATCCCGACGAAATTATTTTGACCGGCAGAGACTCCGAAATAAGAGAGGTTTTAAGGTCTCTGGGAATAAGTTCTTTGCCTCAAAGACTTTCGATAATAGACGCTCCTCAGATAGTAGAAATGGACGGAGAGCCCGTCGAAGAATGCAGAAAAAAGCCTAATTCTTCCCTTGTGACCGCGGCCGATTTGGTTGCGGAAAAAAAGGCGGACGCAATGATATCCGCCGGAAATTCCGGCGCCATAATGGTCGCCGCTCTTCTTAAGATAAAGAGGATAAAAGGAGTATCGAGACCGGCCATAGCCGTTCCCTATCCGACCGAAAAAGGATATTCTCTGCTCTTAGACGCCGGCGCAAATATGGATTCTAAACCTTGGCACTTGGTTCAATTTGCCGTAATGGGATCCATTTATATGAAAAATATGGCGTCGATAGAAAATCCTAAGGTAGGCATACTTTCCATAGGAGAAGAAGAGTGTAAAGGGAACTCCCTGGTCTTAGAAACTATTCCTCTTCTAAAAAAAGCCCCTATAAACTTTTACGGACCAATAGAAGGAAGGGATCTTCCTTTCGGACTTACCGATGTGGTAGTTACCGACGGGTTTACCGGTAATGTAGCGCTTAAACTTTCCGAAGGTCTGGCAAAGTTTCTTTTTAAATCCATAAAAGACCGAATAAAAGGAAAGTTTACCTATGCCATAGGCGCAATGCTTATGAAAAAAATTTTCTACGATATGAAAGCAAAAACAAATCCCGACGAATTCGGCGGAGCTCCGCTTTTAGGAATAAACGGAGTAGTTCTTGTAAGTCACGGCAAAACAAGTCCGAAAGCGATTAAAAACGCCGCCAAAAAAGCGGCCGGACTTGCGTCCTGCGGATATGTGGAAAAAATAAGGAAAGAAGCCGAAGCGATGAAAGAGGAAGAGCCCGAAGCGGAAAGCGGCGCTTCCGCTTAGCAATAAAGAGGAACAAGTGAAATATCTTCAAGCAAAAACAGCGTTAATAACCGGCGCTCAAAAAGGGATAGGCTATGCGATAGCCGAAAAACTTGCTTCTCTCGGCGCGGATATTTTTTTGACGGACATAAACCCGGAAGGCATAAAAAAAGCCGCCGAGACTTTATCGGCCAAATATCAAGTTAAAGCCGAAGGGTTCGCTCACGACGTATCGAAAGAACTTGACTGCGAAAATGCGGTATCTTCGGCGGTTCAAATTTTCGGAAAGATAGATATTCTCGTAAACAACGCCGGAATAACTCGAGATAATCTGGTTTTAAGAATGAAAGAAAAAGATTTTGACGATGTCATAGCGGTAAATCTTAAAGGTCCTTTTTTTATGTCTAAATCGGCATTTAAACATATGTCCAGACAAAGATCCGGAAGAATAGTAAATATCTCTTCCGTAGTAGGCCAATGCGGGCAGGCGGGTCAAGCCAACTATTCTTCTTCTAAAGCCGGCTTAATAGGACTTACAAAATCTTTGGCGAGAGAATTTTCAAAAAGAAACGTAAATGTCAATGCGGTTGCTCCCGGATTTATAGAAACAGATATGACCGCGGCATTGGAAGAAAAAACAAGACAAGCGATAATATCTCAAATACCTTTGGAAAGATTAGGAAAACCGGAAGACGTCGCAAATGCCGTAGCCTTCCTATGCTCCGAAGAAAGTTCTTATATAACGGGACAAATTATTGCGGTAAACGGCGGAATTTATATATAATTAATTTTAAACTGCGTAAATAGATTTTTTCATTTATTTTAACGGAGGTAAAATGCCCGAAATAAACGTAGCAAACGAAGTAAAAAAAATAATAGCCGAAGCTCTTTCGTTGGAAGAGAATCAAATAACTCCGGACGCCAAATTCATAGACGATTTGGGAGCGGACTCTTTGGATACCGTCGAACTTGTCATGAATTTCGAAGAAAAATTCGACATAGAAATTCCCGACGAAGACGCCCAAAAAATTAAAACGGTCGGAGAGGCTATTTCTTACATAGAGCGGAAGATAAGCAAGTAACCGCCTTCTTGAAATGTACTCCCAGCTGGAACAGAAGCTAAATCATAAGTTTAAAAACAAAAAGCTTTTGGAAGAAGCCCTCGCTCATAAATCCTACTCGGTAGAGCGGGGGTTTTCTTTTCATAACGAAAGACTTGAATTTCTGGGAGACAGCGTTTTGGGACTTTGCGCCGCGCATTATTTATTTTCAAAATATCCTTCCGTATCCGAAGGAGAACTTTCCAAAATAAAATCGAAACTCGTATCAAAAAAATCCTTGGCTTCTTTCGCAAAAATTATTTCTCTGGAAAAATATGTCAAAATAGGCAAGGATGCCAGAGAATCTTCGATATCCGGAACCGATTCGGTACTGGCCGACGCCTTCGAAGCCGTTTTGGGAGCGCTTTATCTGGACGGAGGATGGGAATCGGCTTTTTCTTTTGCAAAATCTTTTCTGGATATTCCGGTTTACGAAGACGAAGATTATAAAAGCAGACTTCAGGAAATTTCTCAGAAAAACTTTAAAACTCTTCCGGTATACGGAATAATCAAGACCGAAGGTCCGGAACATGAAAAAGTATTTACCGTAAGCATATCAATTTCCGGCAGATTTATAGCGACCGGCACCGGGAAAAGCAAAAAAGAAGCCGAGCAAGACGCCGCCGGAAAAGCGCTTGAAATTTTAAAGAGAGGTAAGAAAAATGATTTTTGAATACGACGATCTAAAAAAAGAAATTATAGATTCTTCTTCTAAATTCGCGCAAGAAAAACTTAAACCTTTAAGGTCGTTATACGACGAAAAAGAAGATTTTCCTAAAGAATTATTAAAAGATTTTTCGGAAATGGGTTTTTTCGGAATATCTATTCCGGAAAAATACGGCGGTCTTAACGGAGGAATAACCGGTTTATGCTTGGCGATAGAAGAAATGTCAAAAATAGACGCCGGACTTTCTCTGCCGGTTGCCACTTCCGCATTGGGCGCGATACCCATAATGCTTTATGCCGACGAAAAGCAAAGAGATAAATGGCTTAGCAAAGTCGCTTGCGGGGAAAAATTGGCCGCATTCGCATTAAGCGAACCGGAAGCGGGTTCCGACGCTACGGCGCAAAAAACCACCGCGGTAAAAAACGGAGACTATTACATATTAAACGGAGTAAAACATTTTTGTTCGTCCGGCGACATATCCGATTTATACGTAGTTTTCGCATCGACAAATCCCTCCAGAGGAGCCAGAGGTATAAGCGCTTTTGTGGTAGAGAAAGGAACCGAAGGCTTTAAGATAGGCAAAAAAGAAAAAAAATTGGGGATAAAAGCAAATGCCACAAACGAGCTTTATTTTGAAAATTGTAAAGTGCCTTCCGAAAATATCCTTTTTTCCGAAGGGTTCGGACTTTTTGTTCTGCAGGAAACTTTCGACTATTCAAGACCCGGAGTTGCGGCTCAAGCCATAGGAATAGCCGAAGGGGCTTTGGCGGAAACAATTCCTTATCTGAAATCGAGAAAACAGTTTGGGCAATCGGTATCTTCTTTCCAGGCAATAGGACACATTCTGGCAGAGCTTGCTTCCAAGACCGAAGCCGCAAAAGCTCTTGTCTATTCTTTATCGTCTGCTATGGATAAAGAATTCCTTTCCGCTTTCGAAGCGGCCTGTAAAAACGGAACCGTTTTAAGAGAAGAATTGAAAAAAATTTCAAAAAAAAGGTGGACCAAACACTCGGCAATGGCAAAATATTTGGCCAGCGAAACAGCCTTTGAAGTCGCTCAAAAATGCGTTAATCTTTGCGGAGGAATAGGATATATGAGAGACTTCCCCGTAGAGAAATTTATGAGAGACGCAAAAGTCACCGAAATATACGAAGGTACCAATCACATACAAAAAAATGAAATAGCGGCTCAACTCATAAAAGAATATTAATCTATCTTTTCTAAGAAATTTTCTTTTGTAACCGTTTTATATTCCGATCCGAGTATTCCTTTTTTTTGAAGATATCCGGGGACCCATACCGGCATTGTGGCTTTCAGGTTGTAAACCAAATAAGGTATTTCCCAAAGCTTTACCTTTTTCTTTTCGTCCGATGTCTTATTTATCAATATGACCAAATTATTGGTGCAGTTATTTGTTATGGTATTATAATACTCGCCCTCTCTGTTAACGGCGGCCTGCAGGAGAGAATAGGAAATTAATTCTTTTTTTTGAGATTGGGAAAGATTTACCGGATATAAAACCAATCTGTCGCTGTCTTTGTCGAAATAAACCATTCTTTCGACATAATCTTTCCAGCTTGCGAGAACCCATACTATGTTAAACTTATTTTTCATTCCTTCCGTCAAAGAATACTCTTGACCTTCTCTTAAAAAAGCCTCTATCGATAAAACTATCGAATCGGTTTCGTTTCCGAAAGAATCTATTACTCCTCCTTTCTCAAAAGTAAAAAGCATAAGAGAATGAGCGGCTATCCATTCGGGAGAAAAAGGTTTTTTGACAAAATATATGTTTTTTATTTTAGACGCGTCTATTTTAACCGAACGCCAGTCAAAATTATTCTCCGAAGGAGGCTCGGAATGCCATCTAAAATTTTGTATTTCATACGTATCTTCGATCTTAGACGTTAAAACGGGCTGTCTTCTTTTGGGAAGGAACTTAGGAGGATGAATTTCTTGAGAGGGATCGTAAAAATTTATCTCTTCGGGTTTTAAAACGGAAAGCATATCGGCCTGTAAAGCTTTTGCGTATATTTCGACCGGTTTGCCTTCGTATTCTTTGGCTTTTGAAGACTTCATATCGAGTTCGAATATTCTTCCGTCGCCGGTATAGAACAAAACCTTATTATCGGATATTTTTATTATTCCTTTAAGAGAATAAGAAACTCCGTATTTTCTATCCGAAGGCAAATTTTGAGAACTAATAACGGCAGATTTTAGATCTTGTTGAGAATATAGGCTTTCAAAATCATAATTTGTTTGAGCAAAAGAGGAAATCGAAAAAAAAGATAACAAAATAAAAAAAGATTTTCTCATTATTATCTCCTTGAATTTTTTATTATTTTCGAACGATATCACACTAATATTATAGGTATAAATATGTTTCATTATAAGAATCTTAAGTCCTCATTTTAAAAATAAAAAGTCCTATCCCAAATTAGGACCCAAAAAGATTGTTTAGTATTTGCTAAACAAGATTTTAATTTGCTATACTTACAAATTATGGAAACCGCGGCGTTAATAATAGTTTTTCTTTTTGCCTGCGCGATAGCCGTATCTATGATAGCGGCGTCGTATCTTTTCGGTCCTAAAATAAAAAATGCCGTAAAAAATTCTCCTTTCGAATGCGGTATGCCTCCCGCTCAAAAACCGGCTCTTTATTTTTCTAATAATTTTTATAAAACGGCTTTACTTTTGATAATTTTCGACGTAGAAGCGGTCTTGATATATCCCTGGGCTGCGGCTTTTAAAAATTTATCCGACACCGCTTTCTACTGCGGAATTTTTTTTATAGCCGCTTTAACCGCCGCCCTGTTTTATGCGGTTAAGAGAGGAATATTAGAATGGGATTAGAAACTATTTTCGGAAATTCTTTTCTTACTTCAAGAGTGGACGAAGCCGTTAATTGGGCGAGAAAATATTCTTTTTTTCAGTATCCTTTCGTAACCGCCTGTTGCGGAATGGAGTTTATGTCCGTATGGGCTTCGACTTACGACATAGCCAGATTCGGAGCGGAATTTCCGAGATTCTCTCCCAGACAAGCCGATGTTTTATTCGTAGTGGGTACGGTAAACGAAAAACTTGCGCCTTCCCTTAAAAGGGTTTACGATCAAATGGCGGAACCGAAATGGGTGGTATCTTTCGGAGTATGCGCCACAAGCGGGGGATTTTACGATAATTATGCGACCGTTCAAGGAATAGATAAAATAATTCCGGTAGACGTTTATATACCCGGATGCCCTCCTCGTCCTCAGGCTATTTTGGACGCCTTGATAAAATTACAAGAAAAGGTTTCGAAAGAAACCGTGCTTAAATATAAAGGTCTAAAATGAAAGCAATAGAATCGTTAAAAGAAAAATTTTCCGATAAAATAATATCTCACGATTCTTTCGCGGGTCAAGATTTTATAACCGCAAAAAAAGAATGTCTAAAGGATATGGCCGTATTTCTTAGAGACGAGCTTCATTTTGATTTTTTATCGGATCTCACCTGCGTAGATTATAAGGGGTATCCCGGAAGAGAAAATGCCCCGAGATTCGAAACGGTTTACCATTTTTATTCTCATAAAACTAAGGAGAGGATTTCATTGAAGTTCCCCATAGAAGAGACTTCTCCCAATATAGATTCTTTAACCGGCCTTTGGCTTGCCGCAAATTGGTACGAGAGAGAAGTTTACGATATGTACGGAATACATTTCACAGGTCATCCGGATCTTAGAAGAATACTTATGTACGAAGAATTTAAGGGCCATCCTTTAAGAAAAGATTATCCGCTTAAAGCCAGGCAGCCGAGAATTCCTCATGAGGATTAGATGGAAATTTTGGAAAAAATAAAAAAAATAGCCGGAAATAATTCGGTCGAAACAACAGAAGACGGTAAAATAGTTCTTAATATGGGACCGTCTCATCCGGCCATGCACGGCATAGTGAAAATATATCTGACCTTGGAAGGGGAAAAAGTTTCCGATTGCGACGTAGAAATAGGATACCTTCACAGGGGCTTTGAAAAAACCTGCGAAAACATTAATTATAATCAAGTAGTCCCGTATACCGACAGATTAAATTATGTTTCGCCGTTTATAAATAATGTCGGTTACGCTTTGGCCGTCGAAAAATTAATGGGAGTTAAGACGCCGGAAAGATGCGATTATATAAGAACCGTAATGAGCGAAATATCCAGAATAACAGATCATCTTACCTGCATAGGCGCCAACGCTATGGAACTGGGAGCTTTTACCGTTTATTTTTATCTTATAAACGCAAGAGAAGAGCTTTATAAACTCGGAGATTACGTGGCGGGGGGAAGAATCACTCCCAATTATACCAGAATAGGCGGCGTAGCCAAAGATTTGCCCGAAGATTTCGCTCAAAAGACCCAAGAGGCTTTCAAGGTGCTTGAAAAAAATTTAAGCGATACGGAAAAGCTCTTAAGCAGGAACAGAATTTTTTACGACAGACTTAAAGACACGGGGAAAATAACCAAAGAAGAAGCCGTATCCTACTCTTTTACCGGCCCTATGATTAGGGCTTGCGGAGTGGATTACGATGTCAGAAAAGACAGTCCGTACTTGGTATACGACAGATTCGATTTCGAAATTCCGGTATGCTCGGACGGCGATAATTATGCGAGATATTTGGTTCGTCTGGAAGAAATAAAACAAAGCGTATCCATAGTAAGGCAAGCTTTAAAACAAATTCCCAAAGGCCCTATTTCTTCCCGGGATTTTTCCGTGGCACTGCCTTCAAAAGAAGAGACATACTCTAACATAGAAGCTCTTATGGCTCACTTTAAGCTGACATTCGAAGGTCCCAAGCCTCCGAAAGGAGAGATTTATTTTCCTGTGGAAGGAGGGAACGGAGAACTGGGATTTTATATAATTTCCGACGGTACCCACAAACCTTGGAGAGTAAGAGTAAGACCTCCTTGCTTTCCGATAACGTCGGCTCTTTCAAGGTTAATAAAGGGCGGATATGTGGCGGACATAATAGCCACTTTCGGTCAAATAAATATGATAGGCGGAGAGCTGGAAAGATAAAATGTTAAAAGAAAATTTCAAAAAATATTTTGAAAACTTGAAAAAATCGGACAATAATTTGGAACCTCATTTACTTGCCATGCTCCATGAGATACAAAAAGAGAACGGCCATATATGCGAAGAAGACATCGAAGAATTATCCGGTTTAACGCAATTGCCTTATTCGAGAATAAAAGCCGTTTTAACTTTCTATACCATGTATAATCTTAAAAAAACCGG
>JAAYVI010000010.1 GCA_012517235.1 Elusimicrobiota bacterium
ATAATGATACCTCTTTTTGTGCGAGTAAAAAAAATGATAAATTGTATTAATGGTGCTTGTTTTGAATCTTAATATGGCCGTCGATAAGACGGTATACCTAAAACGTTTTAAAAGAGGCTCGATACACAGATATCCTTGCGCCCTTACCATGCCAGGCGGGAAAGGAGTAAACGTAGCCAGAGCTCTTAAAACATTTTCCGTTCCGGCCGAACTTATGGGATTTGCCGGAGGCTATTTGGGATTATGGATAAAAAAAGAACTTATTAAAGAGGGACTAAGAGCGCATTTGATAGAACATAATTTGGGAGAATCGAGAGTTTGTTATTCCATAGTCGAAAAAAAAGGAATTTCCACGGATTTTAACGAAGACGGCCCGGCGATAAATTATTCTTTGTCGCAAAAATTTATCGATGCTTATGAAAAAAAACTTTTAAACGCCGATATGGTTTCTTTGTCCGGCCGAGGCGTTCTGGGATTAAAAAAAGGTTTTTACTCTTTTTTGGCGCGCTTCGCGGCCGATAAAAAAATACCTTTTTTTGCCGACCTGAGCGGAGAACCTTTAATCGAAATATTAAATCAAGGCGTTTTTGCGGCCAAGATAAATAATTACGAGTTCGAACATAGTTTTAAAATGACTTTTTCTCCTTATTCGATGAAGAAAATTTTTGATAAAAACCGCGTTAAAGGTCTTGAAATTTTAATAGTTACCAATAGACATAAACCGTTTTATTGTTTAACCAAAGAAGGATTCTTCGAAGTTTTGCCTCCTAAGCTGAAATCTTATGTTACTCCAGTCGGAGCGGGCGATTCTTTTATGGCCGGATTGATAAAGTGCGTTTCTCATAAAAAAAATATCAAGGAAACTCTTTCTTTTTGCGCCGCGGCGGCCGCCTGCGACTGCGAAACTTTGGGAGCGGGCATAATAACCGCATCCGGAATAAAAAAATATTTGCCTTTTGTTAAAATAAAGGAGAAAAAAATATGATTCAGGATAAAATAGAGAATTTTTTTAAAAAAGCTCAAGACGAAGGAAGTAACTCTCTCAACGAATACGAGGTTTACGAGATTTTTTCTCTTTTGGGATTAAATCTTCCGGAATATCACTTCTCCCCCTCTTCTCAAAGCGCGCAGTCTTTCGCTTCGGCCGCTTTCGAAAAAATATCTTCTCAAAAAATCGTAATAAAAATAGTTTCGAGAAAAACTCTTCATAAAACCGAATCCGGAGGCGTGAAAATAGTTTACAAAGACAAAACGGCGATTGAAAAAGCCGCTTCGGAATTTTTGTCCTCTTTTAAAGATTTGGACGGATTGTTGGCATGTTCTTTCCTGGAACATTCTCCTTTTGCATTGGGCGAAGAGCTTCTTTTGGGAGCGAGAAAAGACGACGCTTTCGGTCCGATTTTAACTATAGGTCCGGGCGGAACTAATTCGGAAGGTTTGGCCAAAGCTTTAAAAGCGGAAAACGGAATTAAAACGGCCGCGGTGGAAACTCTTATAAATAGAGAATCTTTGGAGGATTTTTTTAAAGAATCTTGGATTTTGGATTATTGCAGAGGCAAAGTGAGAGGTTCGAAAAAAATTGCCGAAGACGGAGAAATAATAAAGTGGGCGGAAGCTTTTGTTTTTCTTATGAAAAATTTTAACGATTATTGCGGTTCTTCGTATTCAATAGAAGAAATAGAGGTAAATCCACTTTGCGCTTATAAGGGAAAATTTTATGCTTTGGACGGAGTCTTGAGGTTTTCCAAGTCTTCCGGGAAAAAAAGACTCAGACCGTCTATGCAGGGAGTCGGAGCTTTGATAAAACCTCAAACGGTGGCGGTTGTCGGCGTAAGCGAAAAGAAAATGAATATGGCAAGAATAATACTTAACAATGTCGCAAAAGCGGGATTCCCAAAAGATAAAATTTTCGCGATAAAAGAAGGCGTCGCCGAAATAGATTCTATAAAATGTTATCCGAAAATAAAAGATATTCCTATGCCGGCGGATCTATATGTCGTTGCGGTTCCTTCCGAACAAGCCGCTGGCGTAATAGAAGAAGCCGCTCAAAGCGGAAAAGTAAAAGGCGTTGTTCTAATTTCCGGAGGCATGGGAGAAAAAGAAGGAAGCGAGAAAGCGGCGCAAAAAGTAAACGAAGTTATCGCCAAAGCCCGCGAAAATAATCCTCTTTTTTGTCTTAGCGGAGGAAACTCTTTGGGCTTGGTTTTAAACAAATCCAAAGTTAACACTTTGTTTATTCCCGAATATAAAATGAAATATCCCATAGGCGAAAATCCGAATATGAGTCCTACGGCATTCGTAAGCCAAAGCGGAGCTTTTGTCATTTCCGCCTTAAGCAAAATGCCTCAGATTAAGCCTCTTTATTCCATAACGGTAGGCAATCAGCAGGACGTAACGGTGGTTGATTATTGCGAAAGACTCATAGAAGAAGACATAAAAACTCTTTTGGTTTACATAGAAGGATTTAAGTACCTGGACGGTTTGCTGTTTTTAAAGATAATAGAAAAAGCGGTAAAAAAAGGAATAAACGTATTGGTATACAAAGCCGGAAGAACTTCGGCCGGGCAAAAAGCCGTAATGGGACATACAGCATCCATAGCCGGAGATTATATAGTCGGAAAATCATTGATGGAAAAAGCAGGGGCTTTGGTTTGCGAAGATTTCGCAGAGTTTTGCGATCTGTCTTATTTATTTTCTTATTTTGCTCAAAGCGAACCCAAGAACTCAAACGTATTTTTTATGAGCAATGCCGGATTCGAATCCGCCGGTATGGCCGATTCGGCGAAATTTTCCGTAGCCGCGGAACCGGATAAAAATATGCGCGAAGCGATGAACGAAATATTGAAAAAAGGAAAAATAGATTCCATAGTCGACGTTAAAAATCCCCTCGATGTCACGCCTATGGCCGACGACGATACCATAGCTTCTTTGGTTTTTGAAGCCGTTAAAAACGAAAATTATTCCTCGGCCGTTATTTCAATGGTTCCTCTGACGGCCGCCATGCATACTTTGCCCAAGGGCGGAAATTGGCCCGATAATATGGAGGAAAAATCTTTTCTTGTAAAAGCCGCTCATTTGGTAAAAGAATATAAAAAACCCATATTATTTTGCGTAGCCGCAGGCGAGCTTTACGAATCTTACCGATCTCTTGCTTCGTCGTTGGGATTTGTTGTTTTTTCAAGCGCGGATCAAGCGGTAAAGATGCTGGAAAAATACTTATCTTACAGATTAAAAATAATTTCGGCTAAAAAATAGAGAAAATTTAATCTTATAAGTTTAAGTTCAAAAAGCTTTTTCCAGTATGCTTTCGGTTTCCTTTTTACTTATGCCCATACCCCAAAGTTTTATTAAACCGTCGGCATTATCCGCTATTTTTGAAAAATCTTCTCTGGGAATTGAATTCTCCGAAAGTTTGGTTTTAAGATTTAAATCCTTCCTAAGCCAATTTTCATAAGCTTTTATCGTTTCCGTATCTTTTGATACTTTGAAAACATTTCCCCCCAATTTTGCCAATCTTTTTGAAATTTTGCTTATATTATGCTTCATATATGCGGGTATTATTATCGCCAAGCCCAGGCCGTGGGGCATATCGTAAAGCGCGCTTAAAGAATGTTCTATGGCATGATTTGGGAAAGATATATTTTTATATCCCAGAGCCTGCTGGCCGTTTAAAGCCAAAGTCGCCGCCCACATCATTGAAGCTCTCGCATTGTAATCTTTAGGATCTTTAAATATGCGCTCGCAAGAGCTTATTATTGTTTTAAAAACCGCAAAAACATAATTATCGGTTATTTCGCTGTCTTCGTCGCAAGTGGTAAGATAACCTTCCAACAGATGAGCGACAGCGTCGCTGGCTCCGTAGGCGGTTTGCTCCTTAGGCAGAGAATATCCCGTTTCCGGGTCTAATATGGAAACTTTGGGAAAAGAATAAAAAGATCCAGCGGAATATTTTTGTTTTGTTTCTTCGTTAGTAACCACAAAACCCGAATTCATTTCGGAACCTGTTGCCGGAATGGTTAGTACGGTTATCAAGGGCAATGCTGAGTTTATCTTTGCTTTACCTATGAAAAAGTCCCATAAATCGCCTTGGTAATGTATGCCGGCGGCTATGGCTTTTGCTTCGTCTATTACGCTGCCGCCTCCGGCGGCTATTATTAAATCGCAGCCGGTCTCTCTTGCTTTTTTTACTCCTTCTCTTGCGTGCGAAATAATAGGATTGGGTTTTACACCGGGATGTTCTTCAAATTCTATCGAAGCTTTTTGTAGAGATTTTACTATTTGATCGTAAACTCCGTTGGATTTTATGCTGCTTTTCCCGTAAACCAAAAGAGCTTTTTTACCGAAAGAAGAAGCTTCTTTCCCTATTCTATTTATCATCGACTTCCCGAAAAGTATTTTTACCGGATTTGAATATGCGAAATTTTCCATAAATACACTCCTGTTTTAAACGATACCGTATATTATCATTTTAGTATAATTTACTAAATGAGCAAAATGAAAATACTGCACGTAAGCGAAGCTTTCGGCTGGTCAGGAGGAGCCGCTCAATGTGTTTTTTTAGCCGATTATTTGAGAAAAAAAGGATATGAGAATATAATAGCTTGTCCCGAAGGCGGAGATCTTCATAAAAGATCCTTATCCGAAAATATCAGGACATATGATTTTTCCCCGAAAAACAAGACCGACTTAAAAGCTTCTTTGGCTTTGGCGGCTTTTTTGGAAAAAGAAAATATTTCGGTGATACACGCCCATCATCCGAAAGCTCATAACGCTTCTCTTTTGGCAAAATTTTTTTCAAAAAACAAACCAGCGCTTATCGTATCGAGAAGAGTTTCCCACATTTTACCTAATAATTTTTTGGCCAGACTCAAATATAAAACAAAGCTTGTCGACGCTTATATACCGGTTTGCGATTATGTAAAAAAAATGCTCATTGATTACGGAATAGAAAAGGAAAGAATTTTTACGGTTTATAGCGGGACGGATAAAAATAAATACCGAAAATTTCCGAGAGATATTATTTTTAAAAAGGATTTGGGTCTTAACGAAGAAGATTTTGTAATATCTCTTATAGGAAATTACAGCAAAGATAAAGGTCAGCATATTTTTATCGAAGCCTTAAATATTTTGAAAGGAAAAGGATATCGTTTTAAGGCCTTATTTGCCGGTAAAAATACCGATTGCGAAGAACTCAAACGGATATTTGCCTCTAAAATAAAGGAAGATATCGGATTATTTTTGGGCCTTAGAAGCGATGTGGAAAAGATATTGAATATTACCGATATTAACGTAAACGCCGCCGTTAAAGGCGAGGCTTTAAGCGGAAGTTTAAGAGAAGCAATGGCTTGCGGGGTGCCTTCCGTTGCGGCCGATATAGCCGGAAATAGCGAAATACTTAAAGACGGAGAAAACGGATTTTTATTTAAACCCGGAGACTTTAAAGGATTGTCCGATAAATTGGAAACTCTTATTAAAAACGAAGAATTGCGCTTGAAAATGTCTAAGGCGGCGCTTTCTTCGTTTGAAGAAAAATTTACGGTTGAAAGAATGGGAGAAGAAACATTGAAGGTATATCTTAAATTTGTTTCTTAAATTCGGCTTGCGACCAGAGTTCCCAAAGACAATAAGAAAAATATTCCGGCTATGTCCGTTACCGTGGTAAGTATTACTACCGAAGAATGCGCGGGATCATAGTTAAGCTTTTTCATCAAAATAGGTATGGCCGCTCCGGAAACTCCGGCTACCAAAGTATTAAGCACTACGGCAAAAAAACCGGCCAAAGAAAGCAGCGGTTCTTTTTTCCATAAATATACGGTAAATCCCGTAAGCAGTCCGCATATCAAACCGTTGGCCAATCCGAGAGATACTTCCTGTATTATTATTTTTTTGGAATTTTTTATGTCTATTTCGTTCATAACCAGAGCTCTTATTACTACGGAAAGAGTTTGAGATCCCGCGACGGTTCCTTGCCCTATTACTACCGGAATCAATACGGCCAGGGCGCTTATTTGCGCTATGGTATTTTCGAATAATGCCACTACGGAAGCCGATAAAAATACGGTGACGAGATTGATCGTAAGCCAGTGAGATCTATGTTTTAGTTTGAATGAAAAAGAGGAGTCGATTTTTTCGTCCGGATTTGAACCCAAAAGAAGCTGCATATCTTCCATTGTTTCTTCTCTTGCCGACTCCAACACGTCCTTGGATTCGACTACGCCGAGTATTTTCCCGGAAGAATCCACTACCGGAAGAGAAATAAAATTTCTTGCGGAAAAAATTTTTATAAGATCGTTTTTATGAGCGTAAGGAGAAACTTTGATAACTTTTTTTATCATTATTTCTTCTATTTTCATTTCGTCTTGCGAAATAACAAGGTCCCTGGCGTTTATTACGCCGGTCAAGTTATTGTCCTCGTCGGTTACGTATACGTAGCTTTTTATTTCTCCGAATTTTGACAAGAGACGCAATCTTTTTACCGCTTCTCCGACCGTTATGTCTTTTTTAAGGGAAATAAAATCCGGATACATTATTCTCGCGGCGCTGTTTTTGGGATAATCGAATAAGTAGTAAATCGAAGATTTTAGATTTTGATCCAAAGAGTTTAGAAGATTTTTAAATTTTGATTCCTGGGAATTTCTTATTATGGAAACGAGTTTATATCTGTCTATTTTTGACAAAATCTCTTTTGTGTTTTCAATAGGAGTTTTTGAAAGAATTTTGGCGGCGAATTTTGCGTCAAAATGTTTTACGCATTTCGCTTGATTTTCAAGAGAAAGTTTTTTGAAAAGATTTACCGCCTCTTTGAACTCCATCTTTTCGAATATGTCCGAAGCTTTTGCGGGTTCGGCTTTTATTAGATCTTCTATGAATCTTATTGCAAGATTGTTTTTCATTTTTATCCTTCTTTGGCGGCCGCTCTGATTATTCTGTCGTTTATGGCTTTGCCCAAACCTTTATGAGGAACTTTTTCAACATATATTTTTTTTATTTTCATTTTTTCGGTTTCATGAAAAAAGTCAAAAAGATTAGCGGCCGCTTCTTCCAAACATCCTTTGGAGGATAAAACTTTTTTATATTTGAAGTTTTTTAAAGGCAATTTTTTGAAAGCTATATACGCGGCGCGGAGATCTCCCGCTTCTTTTTCTCCTTTTACTATTATTACCTCGGCTTTTGGCGAGTAGTGTTTTTTGAGCATTCCGGGAGCCGTTATTTTAGCTTGCTTAGGCTTTATAAGTTTTATTTTCGCTTTTTTTTCTATTTTATCCGACGGCAAAGCGCCTTCTCTTAGTATATAAAACTTACCCTTTTCAAATTTGATTATGGTAGATTCAAGCCCTTTTAAAGTTTTTCCCCCGTCTAAAATCAAATCGGGTCCGTTTTTTAACTGATTTTTTACGTGAGAAGCCCTAACCGGACTAATCCTCGAAAAAAGATTTGCGCTCGGAGCGGCTATTGGAAATCCGGCTTCTTTTATTAATTTTAAAGATATTTGACAGGAAGGCATTCTAACGGCGACGGTATTTAATCCCGCCGTTACTATATCCGGAACCGATTCTTTCTTTTTCAGAATCAAAGTAAGGGGGCCCGGCCAAAATAAATCTGTCAATCTTTTTACTTTCGGCGGTATTTCGAGCGATAAAATAGAAAGCTGGCTTTTGTCGCATATGTGAACTATTAAAGGATCGAAAAATGGTCTTTTTTTTATTTTGAAAATTTTAGCCGCGGCTTTTGAATCGAAAGCGCAAGCGCCCAGTCCGTAAACCGTTTCGGTAGGGAAAGCGACTACTCCGCCTTTTTTTAATATTTTAGCGGCTGTTTTTAAAGATTTATTTGAAACTTTTATGAAATTACTTTTTTTCTTCAAGATATCGTTCCAGCCCTTTTTCTTTTAAAATTCTATTTTTTTCTTTTAGAGTTTGAATATTTTTATCTTTTATATTTTTTAACTTATCCGACAAATCCGGATATTTTAAGGCCAAAATCTTAGCCGCCAAAACCGCGGCATTTTTGGAATTATTTATTCCTACGGTCGCTACAGGAACGCCCGGAGGCATTTGAACTATGGAAAGCAATGCGTCTTTCCCGTCGGAATCTTTGGATGTCAAAGGTATTCCTATTACCGGCAAATCCGTATGAGAAGCGCATACGCCGGGCAGGTGCGCGGCAAGTCCGGCGGCGGCTATAATTATTTCAAAACCGTTTGCTTTTGCGTTTTTACAGAAAGAAGCCGTTTCATCCGGCAGCCTATGAGCCGATAAAATATTAACCTCAAAATCTATTTTCACTTCTTGTAAAAAAGAAACGCAGTCTTTTATTTTAGGTAAGTCGGAATCGCTTCCGAGAATAACGGCTATTTTAGGCATATTTTCCTCTTTTTATGAAATTTTAAAGTAAACCGCTATAAGAGCGGCAAAACAAAATATAAAACCTATCAAAAGAGCCAGAACAAGCTTTGATAGAAATAATATGTCTTTTGTCATATTATCTATTTTAGCTTTCATTTCGTTGGTCTCGTCGGATAAAGAAGCGATAAGTTTTGCTTGCTCTACTACAAGCTTTTCGAGAACCGTAAAATTAGGATCCGGCTCCGGTATTTCAAGTTCTTTTTTCTTACCGAAATTTTTAACGGCTTGAGCTATTTCCGGTCCTTTGCTTATGATAAATCCCCACGGTATTTTGGAAAATAAAGACCAAAAAGCCATATAAGCCTCCTTATAAAATTATTATACTCAAATTAAAGTTAATTATAATAAATTTGGAAGCAAAGAATTAAAATGCTAAAATATACTTACTTGAATGATTCACGGAGAGCATACGAAAAATAAATCCCCAAAAATTCTTCTTACAAGCATAATGCGGCCTTTGGGCCCTTCCTACGGCGACGCTCAAAGCGTAGGATACGAGCTTTTGCACGCTCAAGTCACGAGAGAACAGGGAATGTTTAGTCCGAGAGCGGTGCATAGACAGTTTTCTCTGGATTATATAGCCGAAAACTTGGATAACCCCGTTACGGTTTTACACTATCCCAGCAAGAAAGAATTGATAAAAGAGCTTAAAAACGGATATGATTATGTCGGAATTTCTTTTATTATGGTAACTTACCATAGAATGAAAGAAGTATCGTACTTAATTAGAAAATATTCTCCGAAAAGTAAAATAATATTGGGCGGTTTCGGAACAGTTTTGCCCGACGAGGCTTTGACTCCTTACGGCGATTATATATGCAGAGGGGACGGCATAGCTTTTATGCGCGAACTTTTAAGACAGCCCAAAATAGAAAATTATAAACATCCGGTAATAGAAAGCCGTCTTAAAGTTTTTTCTAAAACCATTTCGTATACCGGAATGATTTTTGCCGGATTAGGATGTCCTAACGGCTGCGATTTTTGTTCTACCTCTCACTTCTTTTCAAGAAAACACGTAAAACTTTTAAAAACCGGAAAAGACATATATGAGGTTGTAAAAAAGCATCTTGAAATAAATCCGGACGCTCAATTTACTATTTTAGACGAGGAATTCCTGCTTGACACAAAAAGAGCCGAAGAATTCAGGCAATGCGTATTGGAAGGAGGCAAACCTCTTTCTATTTTTGTTTTTGCGAGTTTGAAAGCCTTAAGTTTATATTCCCCCCAAACGCTTTTGGAAATGGGAATAGACGGAGTTTGGATAGGATATGAAGGCGAAAAAAGCGGTTATGAAAAAAGAGCGGGCAAAAGCGCCAAAGAAATTTTTAAATCTCTTAAAGAAAACGGGATAATGATATTGGCTTCCATGATAGTAGGATTTGATTATCAAGACGAAGAAGTAATAAAACAGGAGCTGAATAATCTTCTCTCCATGAATCCCGATTTATGTCAGTTTATGATTTACAATCCCAACCCCGGTACGCCTTTGTACGAAAGAGTCAAAAAAGAGGGACTGTTAAGGGATTTTTATAAAGAAAATCCCAAAGCTTACTGGAAATGGGCCAGCGGTTTTAAATCTTTATTGAAACATCCAAAAATGACGGCATCTCAAATAGAAAAAATGCAGAAATACTGCTATGAAACGGATTTCAAAAGATTAGGACCTTCCATATATAGAGTCGCAGATACTATGATTAACGGATATGTTAAGCATAAGGATTCGGAAAATCCCATGCTTAGAGCAAAAGCTGAAAAATTCGCCAAGGAATTAAAAAATTCATATCCCGTTTTTCTTCCGGGAGAATTATTCTCTCCCGGAATAAGAGCCAGAGTAAAAGTTATGAAAATAAGAAGAAGATTGTATAAAACTCTCGGCAATCCTTCTTTTTCTCAAAGAATTATGTCTTTGGCGGCGGTTGCCGCGGCTTTATGGACTTCTTTTAAGCTAAGATTTAATCTTTTTCAGCATCCTTCTTTATATAGGAAAACCTGGAATTTTCCGCCGGAAGCATGGTCGTACGAATGGCTTAAAGAAAGAATAAATTCCCAGGAACTTGAAAATTTTAAAATAAAACTCATGGAATATAAAGACAGAAAATTAGTTCATATAAGATTCGAAGGGAATTTGTATAAAGAAAAAGCGGAACGATTGGCGGCGGATTTAAAAAATTATTTGGATAAGAATAAAGCGAAGCTCAGGCTGGATTTTGAAAAACTCAAGCTTGCGGAAAAAGAAGCTTTGGAGTCTTTTGTAAGAGAATTAAAAGAATACAGAGAAAGAATCGAAATTTCCCTTCCTAAAAACATAGCTTCCAATTCGGCCGGTTTTTTGTTCGTTGCCGAAATATTTAAGATAGTAAGAAACTAAATTATTCCTGATATTCTTCTTTCAATTGCTCGTGAGCGGCTCTTGCCGGCGCGTATTTGTTTGCGATAAATCCCGGAATTATTGCGGCCAGTATTATTACCGCTATTAAAACGGAATACTGCGTTTTATCTATTATGGAATGCGAATATCCGAAAACCGCGGCTATAGTGTCAAAAGTTAATCCCGTAGTAAGAAGCATGGAGTAAAAAAACCTTTCTTTTTTTACTTTCATAAATAGTCCGGAAACGGGATAAAGTCCGGCGTATTTCCCTATGAACCTAACTATAAAAAATAATATTATAATCCCCAAAGAAGAGTAAAAGACATCTATCGAACACATTATTCCTACTCGTAAAAAATAAAAAGAAGTAAAAAAACCTACCGTAAGAGTTCTCATCCTTCTTATCCATTGAGAATTATTCCCGGCAAATTCTCCCAGCGCCACTCCGGCTATATAGGCGGCTAAAACCGGTTCCGTTTTCGCCCATAAAGCCAAAGCTCCGTAAGAAAAAAGAAAAAAAGAAACCCATTTTGACCTTATTGCCGCCGTTCTGTTTCCGTAAACATTTGTAAGATGGGAAGTCAGATACGGAAAAATAAACAATGTAAACAAGGAAAAAAACAAAAAAACAAGCGTTTTATAATCCGTTTTTTGAAAAAACAGACTTAAAGAAGAAAGAGTTAAAAATCCGTTTACAAAACAAGCTCCCAAAATTCCTTTTCCCAATGACGTTTTATTTAATCCTTTTTCCGTCATAATGGAATATATTATCGCTATGGAAGTCGAAGAAAGCGACGAAGCCGTTATAATAGAAGCTTGATAGCTCCATTTTAAAACATAAAACGAAAAAATAAAAATTAATACGAAAGAAACAAAAAAAGAAGCCGCGCCCATCGCCGCAGA
>JAAYVI010000108.1 GCA_012517235.1 Elusimicrobiota bacterium
AGAAATGTTCCGTTTCTTGTCATGCCGGTCATCTCAACTTCTTTGGGCTTAAGGCAATTCGTGTAATGAAATTGCGTAATTAAAAGGCCGTATCCGCAGTTTTTTATCATTTCTTCCAAAGAAGTATCCCCTTCTTTCATTTCCATATTAATCGGCAAAGGTCCGTAAGAATTGGGCTGAGCCAAAGAATGTCCCGTATAAGCAAAACCGGTTTTTTTGGATATATCCCTGTCTGTTACTATCGATTTTATTACCCCTTTTGAAATAAGATCCACCTTTTGCTTTGGAAAACCTTCGAAATCGAAAGGCATGCCGCACGCTTTCCCGTCCAAAGCATTATCCTGTACGTTTATGAAATCGGCAAACATTTTCTTGCCCAAATTTTCGCTTACGAAACTTCTTTTCTCGGCATAAGCCTGTCCGGCAAAGCCGTAATATCCCAAAAAGCTTAAAAGCTCATTGGCCGGCTGCGGTTCCAATATTACCTTATATTTTCCCGGTTTTATGTCTTTTGGCGATTTGGCAAGCTCCGCTTTTTTCACCGCCGTTTCGTTTATTTTGGAAAAATCTATGTCGCATAAATGCGAATGCGCTTCCGCCGCGCCGTATCCCTGTCCGCATTTTACGGTTAATTCGTAATCCAAAAAACTTTCTTCATATTTTTGGAAAACACCTTGCGAATTGGCCAAAGCCAAGCCCATGGCGCCGTTTGAAATTATACCGTAAGCGGTCAAATTTTTCTTTAAGCAATAAGAGGTTATCTCTTTGGCTTTCTTAGCCCTGAAATCCGGCGAAAGCTCCGCCGCTTCTTTATTGAAATTTCTTTTATGGTCTATTTTGACCGATGTTTTAAGCAAAGGGAAGAAATTGCTTTCTTTCTTCATATATTTTAAGGACATTTGCGCGTTTTTAAAGGCATTATTCAATGTTTCGTCGTCGAATTTATTCAAAGAAAACTTAAAGTTTTTCCCTTCGGACTGAACTCTCACTTCGGCATATTCGTTGTCTGTATAAACATTTTGAGATATTTCATTGTCTCCTATTCTCGTAAGAGCGCTTTTATTTGAAACAAATATGACTTCGCAAGGCATTTTTCCCGCTTTGGCCAAAATTTTTTCTATTGTCTTTTCCATAAACACCTCTCAAAAAAGATTATAACATTAAAATGCCTTTTTGTTTTATCCAAATTTGTTAAAATTTATCTATGCCCATAAAAATTCTGCCGGAAAATATAGTTTCGCTAATAGCCGCGGGCGAAGTGATAGAAAGCCCGGCTTCCGTATTAAAAGAATTGATAGAAAATTCCATAGACGCAAAAGCAAAAAGCATAGACATAGAAATCAAAAAAGCCGGCAAAGAATTAATAAGGGTAAAGGACGACGGCTGCGGAATGAGCAAAGAAGATTTAAAACTTTGCGTTTATCCGCATTCCACAAGTAAAATAGATTCTTACGACGATTTAAATTCCTTAAATACATACGGTTTCAGAGGCGAAGCGCTTTATTCGGCATACAGCGTGTCAAAAATAAAAATACAAACTTACGACGGAAAAAGCGAACACGGATTCTCTCTCGAAGGAGAGGGCGGAGACCCGCAAAAAGCGCAAATAAAACCCGCCCCGCCTTCAAAAGGCACGATAATAGAAATAAGAGATTTATTTTTTAATACTCCGGCGAGAAAAAAATTTCTCAAAAGCGACAATTCCTTAAAAGCGGCCTTAATAAGAGTAGTCGAAGAATTTATTTTATCAAAGCCCGATATTTCTTTTTCTCTTAAAATAGATTCTTCTCCTATTTTCGAACATAAAAGCTCCGATTTGAAAAATTCGGTCAAAACCGTTTTTATGCCCAAAACCGCGGAGAAAATGATAGATATTTCGTCCGAAGATAAAGAATGGCGGCTTTACGGGAAAATTTCCGATCCGTCAAATCTGATATCTTCCAGAACCTCGCAATATTATTTCGTAAACGGCAGAGCCGTGGAATGCGATATTATGCGAAAAGCGGTTTATAAGGCTTACGAACATATAAGAAACGGCAGGCATCCGGCTCTGGCACTTTTTCTGGAAGGTCCGGCTCAAGACATAGACGTAAACGTTCATCCTCAGAAAAAGCAGGTAAAATTTAAAGACGAAAACTTCATATATTCTTTCGTCCTTTCCTCTATTTACAAATCGGCTATGGAAAAACAAACGCCGGCTTCTTTTTCTTCTTCGGCAAATAATCAAGATTCCCCCTCTAATTTCCCGGCCGAAAATCAAAATTCTTTTTTCCAAAAGGAGACAAATCCTCAATCTTTGTCGCAATACGCTCAAGAAGATTTCTTAAATCACATTTATAAAGCCGAAGCAAAAAGCGGATGGTATAAAAAACCTTTGATTTACATAGGCCAAATTTTCGACAGCCTTCTTATTTTTCAAACTCCCGAATCCGTATTAATCGCCGACCAGCATGCCGCGGTAGAAAGAATACTTTTCGAAAAATATCTGGAAGAATTCAGAAAAGAATCGATTAAAATTCAAGATTTGCTTATTCCGGCCGTAATAGAACTAACGGCTTCGGGCGCGGAAAAACTTATGCTTTGGAAAGATTGGCTTTTAAAAGCGGGCTTTGAAATAAACAGAACCGGCCCCAATATAATAACCGCCTATTCTTCCCCTTCTATTTTTTATTTTACGCCCGAAGCGTTAAAAGATTTTTTTGTTTATCTTTCCGAAGTTTTGGGCGATCCCGCCAAGGCGCCCGAGGAACTAAAAAGAAATTCAATAGCGACTTTGGCATGCAAAAAATCCATAAAAGCCCGCGAAAAAATAGACCCGGCTTCCGCCGTTAAAATATTGGAAGAATTAAACGCCTGCGAAGATTCGCTGCATTGCCCTCACGGCCGGCCTACTTTGATAGAAATTTCCTTAAAGGAACTTACCGCTCGTTTTGAAAGAACTTCTCTGTAACTTACCAAGCCAAATCTATCCTGAAAAAATCAATTAACTGCGTTTTTATCAATGTTATAACCTACGAGGTTATAACAGGTTTCCGACCGGACCGGTTTCCCAATCGGGCCGGCGAGAAATTGCCGAAAACTATGGTTTGATGACGGCTTTTTAGCGGAGAAATAGCTAACGAGCCTAAATAAAATTTTCGGATTATTAAATTATAGTTCTTACCTTAAATTTGTTCTTAGTTATATTATATTTAACTCGCGTAATGGCATACGCGCCCGCTAATTTTATAACATAGTAGTATGGATATAAAAGAAGTTTTCGAAAAAAGGAAAAGCATAAGGAAATATAAAACTCAAGAAGTGGAAGACGAAAAATTAAAAAAATGTCTTCAAGCTTTTCGTCTTGCGCCTTCGGCCTGCAATCTTCAGCCTTATAAAGTTTTCATACTTAAAGAGAAAGCAAAAGACGATTTTTGTAAAAAAGTTTTTACGGGCGCTTATTCCGCTTGTTCTTTCGCGGCCAAAGCTCCGATAATAATAGCCGTAGCTTCGAGCAAAAAAACATTTACCGGCTGGGCCGGAAACCAAATACAGGGAACCGATTTCCCGCTTATA
>JAAYVI010000109.1 GCA_012517235.1 Elusimicrobiota bacterium
AGGCGCCGCCGCCGCCATAAAAGAAATAATGGAATATTCGGGAGAAGTAAGCGTTCAGCAGGCCGACGAGGCCCAAATGAAAATAGTAGACTCCGTTAAGACGCTTGAGGCGGAGGGGAAAATATCGGCTTATAGAAGAACGGACGAAGGTATTTATATAGTGGACGTTTCCGATTCTTCGATGGAAGAACAAAGAAGAAAAAGATTTGAGAAACTTTCAAAAGATAAAGCAGAAGATAATTCTTCGGATAAGTCCGGCGACGTCTCGCAGTATGTGGAAGCCGGAATAAACTTTTTCAATCAAAACGATTTTGAAAATGCCATACAATACCTCAATTATGCCGTTTCCGCCGACGCTCAGAATGCTACCGCCTGGCAATATTTGGGATCCGCTCTTTATTCCAGCGGCAGGACGGCCGAATGCGTTTCGGCTTATGAAAACTATGTTAGGCTTACCGGAGACCGACAGGTGTCGGCATGGCTGGATCAGCTTAAAAAGAGTTTGGGTTTGTAAAATAGTCTAAAATTATTTAACAATTTTTTAATCAAAAGGAAATTCGTAAGTTTTAAACTATAAGTATTGAGAGGCATAAACTTATGGCAGGAAACGAATCGGACAGAATAAAAAAACCGGGGCTTCCGCCCCTGCCGCCAGGCTTTTTCAAACCGGCCGCCAAACCGGCCGCTCCTCCTTTAAGCCCGGCTATGCCCGCGGCCCCGTCAAATTTTCCGGCGCCTTCTTTCCCTCAAGCTCAGCCTCAGCAGATAAAAGACGATAAAGCGGAAAGAGAAGCTCAAGCTTTAAAAGAAGAAAAAGATAAATTAGAAAAGAAGCTTATGGATATGGAAAAGCTTCTTTTGCAGGAAAAAGAAAAAACCTTAATGGCTTCTCTTAAAAGTCAGCAGGAAGAAGCTCTTTCCAGCAAAGTCGAAGCTTCTTTAAAAGACATACAGGAAAGGATGCGCCAAAGCCGCAGACAGCAAGAGATAGAGGAAGAGAGAATATCTCTTAAAAACAAAATAAAGGAATTGGAACAAAAACTTATCGAAGAAAGAGAAACATGGCTTCAGACTCTTAAAAGTCAGCTTTCCGAAAAAGAAGCCGGAAACAGACAGACGGAATCTCATTTTATAGCGCGATTAAACGAAATGGAAAGGCGCTGGCTGGAAGAAAAGGCACAGTGGCAGAAAATATTAAACGAAAAAGAAGAAGCCATAAGACAATTGCAAAACAAAGCCGAGTCAGCCGACGAGTTTAAAGACGAGATAAAAAAACTTAACCTCGAAAAGATTTATTTTGAAAAAGAGCAAAATAGATTGAAGGAAGAAATAGCGGCCCTTAAGGTCGAAAGAGCTCAGGTGGAATCTTTTATAAAAATGATTCCGGAAAAAGAAAAAGAACTGGCCGAACTTAAGGGTAAAATATCTCTCGCAAACGCCGAAACTCTTAAGGCAAAAAGCGAAGGCGAAATAATTCAGGCCAAACTTTCGGCCGAACTTGAAAACGCAAAAAAAGAAAATATAAGAATTCAAAAAGAGCTTTCTTTCGAACTGGAAAGAAAAGAAACCGAATATGCCGCGGCTTTGAGAAAACAATCTCTGGAATACGATAAAAAATTAGGCGAGTTAGAAGAAAAAATAGCAAATTTGACTTTGGAAAGAAACAGAATATCGGCCGAAACGGCCCAGCTTAAAGAAAATTTGTCCAGATTAAGCGCTCTTAATTCCGCTCTGGAAAAAGAGAGAGCGGCGGCAAAAATGGAAAATATGCAGATAGCCAAAAATTTGGCCATGGCAATGGAGGAAAACAAAAGAATAAAAGAAGACTCTCAAAAGCTTAAAGAAATATTTAGGGTTCAGCTTGAAAAACTGCAAAAACTGCATAAAACAGAAACGGAAGATCTTAAAAATCATATTTCTTCCATGAGAGAAGCTTATAAAAGCGAACTTGAAGGCACGATAAAAAAATATAAAGACGAGATAGAAAGAATAAGAGAGAGTTCCGCCGGCGACATAGTAAGAGAATATGAAAATAAAATTTCGGAAATGAATAAAAAACATGCGGCCGAAATCATAGAACTTCAGAAAAAATACGAAGCCGCAGCTTCGCTGTCAAAAGAAGGTTTTATAAAAGAAAAAGAAGATTTGATCCTTTCAAAGGCTCATGAGTACGAAGATAAGATAAAAGAACTTAAAAATTCCTATGAAAAAATAATAGAAAGAATGAAAGAGGAAAGCGACAGGGAAGCC
>JAAYVI010000110.1 GCA_012517235.1 Elusimicrobiota bacterium
AAGATCTTAAAAATCATATTTCTTCCATGAGAGAAGCTTATAAGAGCGAACTTGAAGGCACGATAAAAAAATATAAAGACGAAATAGAAAGAATAAGAGAAAGTTCCGCCGGCGACATAGTAAGAGAATATGAAAATAAAATTTCCGAAATGAATAAAAAACATGCCGCCGAAATCATAGAACTTCAAAAAAAATACGAAGCCGCCGCTTCGCTGTCAAAAGAAGGTTTTATAAAAGAAAAAGAGGATTTGATACTTTCAAAGGCTCATGAGTACGAAGATAAGATAAAAGAACTTAAAAATTCCTATGAAAAAATAATAGAAAGAATGAAGGATGAAAGCGACAGGGAAGCCGAGGAAAACAGAAAAAGAAAGGAAGCTCAAGAACAGGCCCTTAAAGATGAAAAAGAGAAGGCATTGGAAGAGGTCAAAAGCAAAGCCGAAAAAGATATCGCTTCCTTGAAAGAATTTTATGAAAATAAAATAAACGAGATAAAATCTTCCTTGGAAGCCGAAAAAGAAAAACTTTCTCAATCTGCGGCGTCCGAAAGCGAAATCAAGATAAATTCTTTCAAAAAAGAAATCGAAGGCGAAATGGAAAGACTGAAAACTCAATGGGAAAAAGAAAAAGCCGAAAAAGAAAAACTTTCTCTCGAGTTAGAAAAGATTTCCGGTAATTTAAATCGAGTATCTCAAGAACTTGCCAAATCCAAAGAAGAAATGGCTTCTTTTTACAAAGAAAAAGAAAAGCTTTCTTCGGCTATAAAAGATTATGCCTTAAAAATAAAAGCTTATGAAAAAGCTTTAATGGAAAACAACGACAAACTTAAGGCCGTATCCGCGGAATATTCCAGAGTGGCGCAGGAGCATAAAAAAGCGGCGGTTCTGGCCGACGAAAAAGAATCCGCTTTAAGAGAAGCCTTGTCTCAGAAAGAAAATTTAAGATTGTCTTTTGAAGCGGTTAAAGCCGAAACGGAGAATTTTAAAAACAAACTTGCCGAGTTGGAGAAAAAACAAAAAGAAAAAGAAGCGGAAGCGGTTAAAGCGCAGAACGAACTAAAAAAGACCATAGAAAGGCTTGTCAAAGAATTGGAAGACGCTAAAAAAGAGCTGTCTTTGAGAGAAGACGAATTGAACAGATATAGAGAATCTTCTTTTTACGACAGAATAAAGTGGGCCATAAAGGGCGAGGAAAAAAAAGAAAAATCTCAGCCGGGTTCCGAAGAAAATAAAGCGAAGTAGTTTCTTTTTGTATAATTATTATAATGATTAATCTTCATAAACTAAACGGCTCGGAAGTCGCGGTAAACGCCGAACTTATAGAGAGCGTGGAAAAGGCCGGAGATACCGTAATAAATTTGGCTACCGGCAATAGGTTTTTGGTTAAGGAAAGTCCTCAGGAAGTTGTTGATAAGGTGATAGAATACAGAAAAAAAGTGTATTCTTCCGTAAAATGCGTAAATCCTTTGGAAGGATACGAAAAGAAATAAATTTAGGGAGTATATATGGACATAGCTACGTTTACGGGTATAATAGTTTTTTTAGGTTTTGTTTTGGGCGCCGTTTATTTGCAGGAAGGAATGGCGGGTTTTGTTCCTTTTATGAATTTGGAAGCTTTGCTCGTAGTTATGGGCGGAACTTTCTGCGCTTTGCTTGTAAATTTTCCTCTCTCTAAGGTAATAGGTCTTATAAAAGTTTTGAAAAAAGTTATGGCATCCAAGGGAGAAGACACTTCCAAACTCGTAAGCACTTTCGTATCTCTTTCTCAAAAAGCGAAAAAAGAAGGTTTTTTGGCCCTGGAACCGGATGTGAAGGTTTTGCAGGACGATTTTATGAAGAGAGGAATACAGCTGGTAATAGACGGCGCGGACCATGATTTTATAAAAAACATGCTTGAAACGGAGTTAGATTTCATAAGGGAAAGACATAAGGTCGGCAGAGAAATTTTTAACGCTTTGGGCACATATGCTCCGGCTTTCGGAATAATAGGAACCGTTTTGGGAATGATATTGATGCTTTCTTCCATAGACGACGTCGCTCAAGTTCCGAGAAGAATGGCTTTGGCTTTGGCCGCCGCTTTTTACGGTTTGGGCAGCGGATATTGGCTTTTTTTGCCTATGGCCGGAAAACTTAAGCTTCGTTCCGAAGAAGAATTATTCGTAAAGGAAATAATAATAAGAGGAGTTCTTTTGCTTCAAAGCGGAGCTACTCCCGGCGTGGTGGAAGCCAATCTTAAGGCTTATTTGGAACCGTCTAAGAGAAAACCGATAGCCAAAGAAGGAGAAAACGCTTAATGGCCGTTAAAGTAAAAGGCATGATTCCCGAGGACGACCCTCGAGTCGCCCCGATAGGCCATCCGGCCCCGCCTTGGATGGTGAATTACGCCGACTTAATGACGGAACTTGTTTGTTTTTTTGTCATATTATACGCTTTGAGCGCCGCCTTAAATAAAAATGTGCAAAATGCGGCTCAGCAAATAAAGGAAATGATGGAAAAGGGCGAAATGTCGGGTAAAGTCGAAGTAAATAAGGAAGGATTAAGAATAACTTTAGAAGAGCAAGGCGAGCT
>JAAYVI010000011.1 GCA_012517235.1 Elusimicrobiota bacterium
GTAGCACAAGCCGACAGAGACAGAGATACGGCTATAAGCGGCAATATATTTTTCATAATTAAACCTCCTTTTTACATATTCTATCAAAACTCATCGACAAAGATCTTTTATACTACCGACTATTTATAAATTATTACAACGGCGCTTTTAAAGCGACACAACATACTCGGAGAAAAAAGATTATTTTTTTTCTAATACGAAAACATCTTTAACCGCGCCGGAAGAATCGTAAATTTTCATTTCCAATTTCAATCCTTCTATTTTTATATGAGCGAAATAATTACCGGACAAGAAGATATCAGTCAAAGGATTTTCTTCTTTTTTATCTTCCTGTCCCCATCCCAAAGATACGTATGTTACCCCGCTTTCGTCTTCTTCGTCTTCCCTTATAGCTTTAAATCTTTCATATCCCCCGCCGCCGTATTGGAAAACCATATCGACTCCGTAAGTCTCAAACATAGGCGTCAATACTTCTTTTTCTTCCGCTATTACGGGAAAAGAAGAAGAATAAAGAGGATTATGAATTACTACGAACTTCCATTTATGAGTATCTGTTTTAAGCACATTTTCAAGCCAAATATACTGCTTCGAGTCTTTTTTAAGCGCGGGAGAATATAATCCTCCGGCAAAGGCATTGGAATCTAATATTATAAATCTCGCATGAGCTTGATCGAAAAAATAATAATGAGGCCCCATACCGTTTCTCGGCCAAGATCGATAGGGAGTAAAATTTTCTTTTAAAAATCCGGATCCGTCTTTATTATTAAAATTAGGACCGAAATCCCGCTCCCCCAAAGAAATATAAACGGGAATTCTTTTAATCAAATTTTTATACAATGAAAAATATTCTTCATCGGCGTCTTTATCCAAACCGGATTTAACAATGTTACCCGTATGAACCGCAAATTCGCTATCCTCTATTTTTAACATAGAATCGGCAAGTTTCTTTTGTTCTTCGGGATCGTTGTTTGAAGCGCCTAAAACCAAGAAAGAAAGGATTTCATTTTTTTCTTCTCTAAAGGTCCTAAAATATCCTTCAAAGGCTTTGTAAGAATATGTCGATAAATCTACCGGAAGATATATTCTATAACAATGAGTGGTATCCTCTAAAAGGCCGTTTAATCTTATCTTATGCTCCGTATCAAATCCGGAAAAAGTGGCAAACCTTTCACAATCCGGATAAGCTCCGTAGGTAAGCCATGTAAATGTTGCGGGAAAAGTTCTAAAACTTATAACGGCCGATTTTTGAGTAAAATCCTCGACATAAGGTCCTCTTTTAATCGCCGCCGCATCAAGACTTGCGCTAAAAAAAAGAAGAAAAACGAATGCATCTTTGAGCATTATTTCCTCGAAAAAAGATCGGTAACTTTAAAATTTACCGCATCTATTATTCCTCTGTCGGTTATTCTTATTTCGGGTATGGGAGGCAATGTCAAAAAAGACATTGCCATAAAAGGATCCGGCAAATCGCTTCCCAAATTTTTCGCTATTTCCGCCAAACGCTTAAGCTTTTCTCTTACAAAATCCGCGCTTCTGTCCGACATTAATCCGGCCACGGGGAAAGGCAAAGCGTCCAATACCTGTCCGTTCAATGCCGCGCACATACCCCCCTGCATTTTTACTACTTGAACGGCGGCGGTATACATATCGCCGTCATGAGTTCCTATAACCACTATATTATGCGAGTCATGAGATACGCTGGAAGCTATTGCTCCTTTTTTTAATTTAAAACCTTTTACCAATCCTTTGGCGACTCTGCCGCTGGCCATATGTCTTTCTATGACCGCCACCTTTAGTATGTCTTTTTTAATATCGCAAGATACGTATCCGCCGTCCGAATTAATTTTTTCCAAACTCATTTTGGTTATTATTTCTCCGGGAATTACGTTTATTACCTTGGCGGTAGATCCTTCGGCTTTCAAGGCAAAATCTTCGTGCTCTATCCATTTTACGTTTACGGTGCCTCTTACCTTTGCTTTATATTCGGGTATTATTCCCTCTATTATATTCCCGTTTTCTCCGACCAATTCGCCGTTTTTAAAAACCTTTTTTATTTTTATTTTCTTCAAATCGTCGAATACTATCAAATCGGCGCCGTATCCCGGAGCTATGGCGCCCAGGTTCTTTATTCCGAAAAATTCCGCCGTATTTATCGTAGCCATCTGTATGGCTCTGACCGGATCTATCCCCATCGATATTGCTGTTCTTACCAGATAATCTATATGACCCTGATTATATATGTCTTCCAAATGCCTGTCGTCGGTTACAAAAATAAACTTTCTGGAATTTTCCGCGCTTACCAAAGGCAGAAGGGATTTAAGATTTTTTGCCGCGGTACCTTCTCTTATCATTATATGCATGCCGGCTCTTAATTTTTCTCTGGCTTCGGCGACGTCTGTACATTCGTGATCCGATTTGATACCGGCGGACACATAAGCATAAAGCTGCTTGCCTTTAAGCATTGGGGCATGCCCGTCTATTATTTTATTTCCGGCTATGGCTATTTTTTTAAGCACTTCTTCGTCTTTATATATTACGCCGGGATAGTTCATCATTTCGCCTATGCCCAATACTCTTTCGTCGTTAAGCAAAAGCCCCAAATCGTGACTGGAAAGCTCGGCTCCGGAAGTTTCCAAAGAAGTGGCCGGCACGCAAGATGGCAGCATGACATAAACTCCTAATTTCGCGTCTACGCTGGAAGAAAGCATGTACTTTATCCCGTCCAATCCCAAAACATTCGCTATTTCGTGAGGATCTATGACGACGCTTGTGGTTCCTTTTGGTAAAACCACTTTGGCAAATTCGGGTATCTTTACCATCGAACTTTCTATATGGACATGTCCGTCTATAAAACCGGGGCAAACATAAGACCCTTTCAAATCGTAAACCTTTCTGGCGGGATAAGACCCAAATCCTATTATTTTTCCGTTATTTACCGCTATATCCGTTTTGTATATATCTCCGGAAAAAGTATTGATAACTTTTGCGTTTTTAAGAAGACAATCCACTTTTCTGTCTCCCGAAGCGATGTCTATGGTTTCTTTTATTTCCGAAACTCTTTCGTTAAAATCTTTCATTTTGCCTCCGCCTTATAAAGGGCGATTATTTTTGCTTTATACGCTTATTTTACATTATTTGCCCCGATACGGCCAATTTAATTTCATATAATTTAGTTATGGATTATCCGATTATACTGCTGTCTATCGCCGTTTTTGCCGCGGGCTTTATAGACGCCGCGGCGGGAGGAGGAGGACTCATAACCTTTCCCGCTTATATGCACTACGGCTTAAAGACGGAACTATTATTGGGAACAAATAAGCTTTCTTCTTTTTTCGGAACATTGATGGCGGTAATAAAGTATTTTTCGGAAATTTCTTTTGAAAAAAGACGTTTATTGCTGATTTTCCTATCGTGCTTATCCGGATCTTTTTTAGGCGCTTTTTTTATAAGTAAAATCCCCCCCGAATTTCTAAAATACTTCTTATTTGCCGCTTTGCCGTCCGTTTCCGTCTTTATGCTCGCAAAAGGAGATTTCGGTTTAACCGATCTTTCTGCTTCTTTCTCCGATTCCTCTTTAAATTTACGTCTGAGTTTCTTTTCCTTTATAATAAGTTTTTATGACGGCATGTTGGGACCCGGAACCGGTACCCTTTTAGCTTTTTCATACTGCAGATTTGCCGGATACGATTTGCTTAAAGCCACGGCTTTGGCAAAATTTGCGAATTTAATTTCCAATCTTTCGGCTCTTCTGACCTTTCTATACTTGGGAAGAGTCGACATAAAATTAGGATTGACCATGGCCGCCGTTTCCGCCGCCGGAAATTTTTTAGGTTCTAAAGCGGCGATAAAAAAAGGAGCATCTTTCATAAAACCGGCCATATTTCTCGTTTCCAACGCTCTTTTGGCGAAAATATTTTACGATATGGTGAAATAAATGACGGAAAAGAACATATCCGGTTTTAAAATGCTTTTTTTTGAAAAACTAAAAAAAGAAAAAAAAGTTTTTTGCGGTATTTTTACTAAAAAATACCTAAACCAAAATTCCGCATCGTTTTCTCCTTCCGTTTTGCCGTCATATTCCCCTTTCTTAAATTTCCTTAAAGAAAACGGCGCGGATTCCTATTTTTCTCCCATACAAATGCACACCGCCAATGTCTATCCGGTAGAAAAAAATTCTCCGTTCAAAGCGGAATTTTTTGACGCCGCATGCACTAATTTGCCCGGCAAAGCTTTGCTTTCTTTCTCCGCCGATTGTTCGATTTCTTTATTCTATGACAAAAAAAATAAAGCCATAGGAACCTGTCATGCCGGCTGGAAAGGAGCTTTGTTAAACATATACGAGCAATTATATAAAACCATGAAATTCAAATATGGAACAAAATCTCAAGACCTTTTTGTCGGTATAGGGCCTTTCATATCTCAAAAGAACTATCCTGTTTCCCGCGAACTATATGAAAAATTTAAAAGTTTTTACGGCAAAAAAGTTCTTTCTTTTTTCAAAAAAGAAAAAGGATTGTTAAAGCTGTCCATAAAAGAGGTTTTAAAATTTCAGCTTAATTCTTTAGGAATAAAAAACTGCGAATTTTCCGATTTATGTACTTATGAGAGAACGGATATTCTTTATTCGCATCGAAGGAAAGACCAAGGCAGATTTGCTTTGATAGCTTTTTTAAAAAAATGATAAAAACAATTAAAGCCGATAAAATTTCAAAAAAAGACATCAGAGATTTGATTCTTCTTTATAAAGAAAAAGGATGGTGGGATAAAGAGCCGTCTTCTTATCTTAAAAAAATGATAAAAGGAAGTTTTATTTTTGCGGCATATTACGAAAAAGGAAAAATAGCCGGTATGGGAAGAATAATATCGGACGGCATAAGCGACGCATATATACAAGATTTGGCCGTATTTAAAAAATACGAAGGCAAAGGCATAGGGACAAAAATTCTTAATTTTTTGTCCGAAAAATCCAAAAAATTTTCTTTTTTATCTCTAATAGCGCAAAATAAAACCGAAAAATTCTATAAAAAAAACGGATTCAGAAAGGCGAAAAACGCTAAGGCAATGTTATATGATAAAATTCGAAAAACTGAAAAATACGGATTATAAATTTTTAAAAGAAACGGCGAAAAAAAGTTTCTTCGAACATTCTTTTTACTGCCCGGCTTCTATTTTAATGTGGAACGAATGCGTAAATTCTTATTACTTTTCTCGTTTAGAGAAAGGATTATTGATAATGGAAGAAGGAGAAGATCACCCTCAGAAGAAAAGGCTATTAATGCCTTTTGACGAAAAGCGTTATTCCCCATTGGAGCTTTCCGATATTTTAAAAGACGCCGGATTAAAATCTTTTTATTACTGTCCGGATAATTATTTTTCGCAAGGCATTTCGCAAGCGGAAGAATTTTTTAACATATATGTTCAAGAAGACTCTTGCGATTACATATACGATACTCAAGACTTGGCTTTACTTAAAGGATCAAAATATTCCAAAAAACGCAATTTAATTTACCAATTTGAAAAGAACTTCGTAGAAACCGGTTTAACGGAAGTTCTGGTAATAAATCAAACAAACGCCGCCGATATATTGTCTATTTCTCAAACTTGGAAAGACCAAAAAGAAGCGCAAGAACTTATGGATATAATGGAATGCGAATTTAAAGCGATAGATAAAGCGGTAAAAAACTGGGAAGAATTCGAATTATTCGGAGTTTCCGTATACATAGATAAAAAAATAGCCGGCTTTGCCTTGGGCTCTTTTTTAAATTCGAAAACCGCGGATCTTAATTTTGAAAAAGCGAGAAAAGACATAAAAGGACTATACCAATTTTTAGACAGAGAATTTGCAAAATCCATACCTTCCGAATTTTCTTTTATAAATAAAGAATCCGACATGGGAATACCCGGATTGGCAAAAGCAAAATCCTCTTACCATCCCGTAAAAAAATTAAAATCCTATATTCTCGAACTTAAATAAAAGTTATTTATAAGGATTATCTGTCATCGATAAAAGATAAACCGCGGCATTTATATTTTTTTCTACGGCGGTTTTTATTATCGAAGCTCCGGGATAAAAACTGCTTCCCTCTAACTCCGTCGTAAAAGCAAATATCCCGGCTTTTTCATAAGCCCAATCGCAGGTATCGCCGCTGGCGGCATATAAATCGCTGGACTGTTTTGGATCATATCCGGTAAGTTCGCCCATTTTTTGGGCCATTTTTATAAAAGCGTTTCTGTCTTTTTCATTCGGAACCGGGTCATAAGAACCGCCCCAAGGATAAAGCATCATAGAACCGTAAGAATGATAACTTTGAAGAGTTTTTATGTTTTTTCTGGCAAGTATAAAATCTCTCATAGCCGAGCTCTCCGGTTCGGAAAACGGGCCGGTGCCGCAATAGGTATCCGCGCCGGGACTTGAGGAAGATCCGTATTTGCACCATGTGGTATCGTAATTCCTATTTAAGTCCACTCCTATGGTACCGTTGGAGTTTTTTCTCATATTTTTTCTATGCCAGCGGTATTTTCCCGTAGCTATGTCGTATTCCGCTCCGTCGGGATTAAACATAGGGATTATATATATGTCCAAAGAGTTCAAATATTTTTTTATTTCGGGATTTTGCTTATTATCCAAAAGATACGCCGCAAAAAGAAGAGGGACTTCATTACTCAAATGTTCCCGGGCATGATGATTGCCGACAAAAACCGCGCCGGGCTTTGAACTTTTAGCCTCGCCCTTGGAGGAAGAATTAAGTCTTAAAACCCAAATATCTCTTCCTTCTATGGTTTTACCTATGGAAAAAAGAGAAGCGATATCTTTATTGGCGGAAGCCAATTGACTCAAATAATCGTAAGTCTCTTTATAATTGTGATATGCGGAATCCGCCGCCGGAAAATCTTTTTCAAATTGTTTTGCCCATTCGTATATGCTTTTTTTCTCCATGACGGAAAATTCTTTCCTCTCTATATAAGGCAAATCTTTCTTGGAAATAAAGCCTGATACATGATCCTTTTTAACTTCTATTATATCCATTCCTAACTCGAGAAGTTTTGTCCTTTCTCTTTTATCCGAAACGGCGACGGAGACATACATTCTATCGTCGCTTTCCAATTCTTTTCTGGTTTCTTCGTCCATTTGCGGAGCGGGGAGAGAGGGATTTTCGTATCTTGAAATCAATTCCGTTAGAATTTTTTCAAAAGATAAATTCTTTTGCGCTTCGTCGTTTTTTTCCAAAGCATAAAGAGAATTTATCGAAAGTATCAAAGACAAAATAATAAGCTTCATTTTTCCTCCGCAAAAAAGACGCATATATTAATTATTTATTATTATTAATGACTTTAATCAAAGGTCTTTAGACCTACTTAAGTATGGGACTAAAGGGTAGACGAAATTATTAGCTATACCGTTACGCCCCTATTACATTTTTTACACCATCCGCCGGACTTACCAAAATTATTTTTTCTGCTAAGCTTAACGGATTCTTTGCATCCGGGACATTTAACATCCATTCCGGATATATCCAACTTCGGATAATCTTTTTCAAATATTTCTTTGGAAGCATGTCTCGGCTCAAGCCATTTACCGTCCTTCATTTTCCCTCCCCAAAATTAATCCAAAGGATGATCCTTATAAAAATTTTCTATTATTTTCCAGGCCTCTTCGGCGGTCTCGGCATAATTAAAAATACCGGTATCTTCATAAGCTATATATCCCCAATCGGCCATATTTTTAAAATTTATGGTTTTTTCCCAGTATTCGGGGCCGAAAAGTATCACAGGAAGCTTTCTTTTTTTGCCGGTCTGTATCAAAGTAAGAACTTCAAAAAGTTCGTCCATAGTACCAAATCCTCCGGGAAAAACCACCAGAGCTCTGGCTCTCATGACAAAATGCATTTTCCTTATCGCAAAATAATGGAACCTAAAACAAAATTCTTCGGAAATATAGGGATTTGCGCCCTGTTCCATCGGAAGAGTTATATTCAGCCCGATATTTTTTTCTCCGGCTTCGTAAGCTCCTCTATTGGCCGCTTCCATTATTCCGGGTCCTCCGCCGGTAACGACCGTAAGTTTTTGAGTTCCGCTAACATAATTTTTACTTGCCAAATAGGCAAATCTTCTGGCTTCTTCGTAATACTTTGCCGATTTTAACAGTATTTTTGCAGTTTTAAGTTTGGCTTTGAGAGATTTGTCTTTAGGCTTATTTTTAATCATTTTTTCTATTTCCGATATTCTCGTCAAAGCTTCTTTTTTCTCGAAAGTTCTCGCGCTTCCGAAACATACTACCGTATGTTTTATGCCGTGCTGATGAAGTATTTGTTCGGGTTTTAAAAGTTCAAGCTGAAGTCTTATCGGCCTTTGTTCGTCTTCCTTTAAAAACTCTATGTCTTCGTAAGCTTTTATGTATGCTTTTGATTGCAAAAGTCTTTTTCTTTTTTCTTCTAAGTTCTTATCGTATCCCATTTTTTCTCCTTAGTTAGCCGATTTTAGTTTGCTTTTGTTTTCAAAAACGGTTTTTATATTAAGCATAATCCCTTTTTCGTCCAAACCCAATTCTTCGTATAATTCCGAAGGTTTTCCCTGTCCCACAAATCTGTCCGGTATTCCCAATCTTAGTACTTGCGCGCTTACCGACAAATCGGATAAAGATTCCAAAACCGAAGAACCGAAGCCTCCGGCCAAAGCATTATCTTCTACGGTAACTATCAATTCGTTTTTAGCGGCTTCTATTACGGCCTTATAATCCAAAGGTTTTACATACCTGAAATAATAAACCGAAGCGGAAATCCCTTCTTTTTCCAATTTCATAGCCGCATTATAGGAAGGCCAGACTCTATTACCGCAGGCTAAAATGGAAATATCTTTTCCTTCCTTAATTTTTACGGCACTATAGTCCTCTATTATTTTCGGAGAACCTTTCATTTCTACGCCAAATCCGACGCCTCTGGGATATCTTATTATAACCGGCTTATTTTTCTTTACAGCCGTTGCCAGACAATGCCTGAGTTCGTCTTCGTCCGACGGAGCCATTATTTCCAAATCCGGAAGATTCCTAAACAAAGAAATGTCAAAAACCCCGTGATGAGTGGGTCCGTCTTCGCCGACTACCCCGGCCCTATCCATACATATCACCACCGGCAGTTTCTGAAGGCATATGTCGTGCATAACCTGATCATAAGCTCTCTGCATAAACGAAGAATATATCGCAACAACCGGCTTAAGTCCTTCGCAGGCCAAACCGGCCGCAAAAGTCAAAGCATGTTCTTCCGCTATGCCCACATCGTAATATCTCTCCGGGAACTTATCCCTGAAAGCGTCCAAACCGGTACCTTCGGGCATGGAAGCCGTTATGGCCGTTATTTTTTTATTTTCTTGAGCCAAGGATACCAATGTTTTTGAAAATACTTCGGTAAAAGACGGGGCACCCGAAGAAGAAAACTTAGACGATTCTCCGGTATCTATGTCAAATTTACCCGTTCCGTGAAATCCTATGGGTTTGGTTTCCGCGGGTTCGTATCCCTTGCCTTTTTTAGTTACCACATGAAGAAGCGCCGGACCTTTTAAATCTTTGAGATATCCCAAAACTTCCACAAGCTCTTCAATATTATGTCCGTCTATGGGACCAAAATAAGAAAATCCCATTTCTTCAAAAATCATTCCCGGGAAAAACATAACTTTTGCCCTTTTGGCAAATTTTATGAAGTTCTTGCCCCAAAATTGAAAACGGTTCAAAAATAATTCCACTTTTTTGCCGGCGTCTCTTACGGTGCCCAATGTAAGTATCTTTGTCAAAATTTTGCCTAACTGTCCTACTCTGTGGGAA
>JAAYVI010000111.1 GCA_012517235.1 Elusimicrobiota bacterium
ATCAAGGGAAAACATCGCAAACGGGAAAGAGGAAATAATAGAAAAGATAGAAAAAATGCTGAAAAAGGAGGTAATTTACGGTTAGATTTATTTTGACGGGATTTTACGGCTTTTGGTTAGATTTATTTTTGACTTGACAGGAATAGGAATTTTGTCCGGCACCTTTAAAAAGGTGCCTGGCACCTATATTTATAAGCGGTATTTATTATTGTATTTATATCGTCAAACTTAGGGTGCCAGTCAAGTTTGGACTTTATTTTATCGGAACTGCCGATTAAAACCGCCGGGTCGCCTTCGCGTCTGGCGCCTTCTATTACCTTTATTTTTCTGCCTGACACCTTTTCTACTACCGATATTATTTCTTTTACGGAAAAGCCGTTTCCGTTGCCCAAATTGAAACTATCGCTTTCGCCGCCGTCCAGCAAATAATTAAGTGCCAGACAATGAGCTTGGGCTAAATCGTTGACATGAATATAATCCCTAACGCATGTCCCGTCTTTTGTAGGATAATCCGTGCCGAAAACGGTTAAAGAATCTCTTTTGCCCAAGGCCGCATCTATGGCAAGAGGTATAAGATGTGTTTCAGGATTATGCCATTCGCCTATTTCGGCGTCGGGATCGGCGCCGGCGGCATTAAAATATCTTAAATTTACATACTTAATACCATATGCCGCCGAATAATCTTTTAAAACCTGTTCTATCATCAATTTTGTTCTGCCGTAAGGATTAACCGGATTTTGAGGATGTTCTTCGGTTATAGGTATTTCTACGGGATTGCCGTATGTGGCGCATGTCGAAGAAAATATGAAATTATTTACTTTTGACTCTCTCATCGCTTCGAGCAAATTTATGGCATTGACGACATTGTTTTGATAATATTTTGCGGGATCTTTAACCGATTCCCCGACATAAGCGTACGCGCTGAAATGCATAACGGCCTTTATTTTATTTTCCGCGAATATTTTTTTCAAAAATAATTTATCCGCCAAATCTCCGAAATAAAAATTCCCCCATTTGACAAATTCTTTATGTCCGTAAACCAAATTATCCAAAACTATCGTCTTCTCGCCTTTAAGCGAAAGATATTTATTTGTATGAGAGCCTATATAACCGGCCCCGCCGACTATAAGTATCATACTGCCTCCGAATTTTCATAAGAATGAAAAAGTCCCATTAAAAAAGTTACGAAAGACCAAATAACAAGAGTTGAAAAATTGCTCTCAAAAAAGCCGGCTATCGCCAAATTGAGATATACGCCAAAGAGAGAAAAAGCAAAAGCTTTTTTAAGACTATCTTCGGTTTTTAAAGCGGTCAAAAAATATTTTTTCATAAAAAAGAAAAAAATATACAAATATATTAACAATCCTATAATTCCGCTTTCGGCGGCGCAGGTTATATATGCGTTATGCGCATGTGCGACATTATCTATTAATCCTTTTTCTTTATACGGTTTTAAATAATTAGTCAATTGCCCGTCGCCTACTCCGTAAATGGGACTTAAAGAGAAAGTCTCTATCCCGGCTTTCCAAAAATTCAATCTCAAAGATGCCGAAGTTTGCTCTCCGCTTATTTTATCGAAAGAAGAAGCCGCCCTATTTCTTATTTGAGGGAAAGCCGCAAATATAATAATTCCGTATAGCAGGATAAACAAAGCATATAAATTAAAAAATTTCTTAGATTTAAAATAAGACAAAAAAACGGTAGAAAAAATAACGCTTAAAAAGTAGCTTCTTGATCCGGTAAAGAAAACGGCAAATATCAAAATAGGCGCAAATTTTATAAATTTTTTCGAATAAAAAACCGAAAAACAAAAAGAAATCACCGCCACCGAAGAAATATATCCCGCAAATCTAAGCGGATGAGAAAAAAAACCTCTAAACCTTGTCATATCGTCGGTAAAAAGCGATTTTACAATCGGCGGAAAACCCGCATATTTTTCAAACAAAGCATAAATAACTACGGCGGAATTAATCCAAAATAATATAAGGAAAAAATTAATTATTTTCTCTTTATCTACCTTTATGCAAGATGCCGTAAGATAAGGCGTCTTATCCCAAATATTTATTATCCTGCCGAATTGCGAAAATATCCCGTTAAATAACAATGTAAGAAATCTCCAAATATAATATGCGGCAAAAATAATAAAACCTTTAGGACTTTTAGCAAAATTTTCCTTTATATTGAATAAATAGAGCAAAATAAACAAAGCGATAAAAACGGTAATTGCGGAATTAGAAAGCGCGCCGGCCAAAGCATACAAATAAATCAAATAAAAAGACTTTTCTTGAATAAATTTAAGAGTTTTACTCATAAAATTCGGTCCAATATGGAAATTTTACGCCTATCTCGGACTCTAATTTGGAAGAATCCATAGCCGAAAACTGCGGTCTTTTGGCCGGCAAGCCAAAATCCGCCTGTCTGGCACCTATTATTTTTACGGAAATATTCTCTTTTTTGGCTATTTTTAATGCCCATTCGTATCTGGAAGCAAATCCTTTGCAGCAAAGGTGCCAGACACCTTTTAAGTCTAAAGACTTATTAACAATGCCTGACACCAGCGATGTCGGAGTAGGAACGGAAACTTCGTCTTCGGCTATTTTAAGTTCTTTTTTATCCTTAGCCCAGTTTTTCAACTTAAACGGAAAATTTTGAGTTCCTTGACCGTAAAGCCAGCTGACTCTAAAAATAGAGTAATTCTCATAATTAGAACTTAGCAGTTTTTCCCCTTCCAGCTTACTTTGACCGTATTTATTAACAGGATTAGGCAATTCCGTCTCTCTGTATGGCACCTTTTCGGTTTTGCCGGGAAAGACAAAGTCGGTGGAAAAATGTATTATTTTCGTTTTGTATCTTTCGCAAGCCCGAGCGAAATATTTAAGCGAAAGGGCATTAACTTTAAAAGCATTGTCATAATCTGTCTCGGCTTTATCCACATTATTATATGCGGCGCAATTTATCAAAAAATCCGGTTTATACGCATTAACGGCCTCAAAAACGGCTTTTTCTTCGGTTATATCAAGCTTATCGGCGTCAAAAGAATAGACATCGCCTTTAATCGAAGCTATAAATTCTTTAGCCAACTGCCCGTATGCGCCGGTAATTAAAGTTTTCATCATATTATTATATTAATTATAGCGAAAAAGGTGCCAGACAGACAGAAAAGACAGACAGAAAATTGTTATAATCTTAGTTATGATATTGGATTTGACTTCTTTAGAAAAAGCTATATATTCTCTCGAACAAGCGGTAAACTTTATAAATTCGCAAGAATATGCGGCTTTCGATCAAAATAAAAAAAATATAATAAGAGCCGGTTTGATACAAAATTTTGAATTTACATACGAACTTTCATGGAAGTTTATACAAAGATATCTTAAAGCAAACATAAACAAAGATATCATAGAAGGACTTTCGAGAAGGGAACTTTTCAAATACGCCAAAGAAAAAAAACTTATAAACGACATAGATTTATGGATGTTATTTCACCAGGCCAGAAGCGAAACTTCTCACACTTACGATAATAATAAAGCTCAAGAAATAACAGAAATAGCTTTAAAATTTCTTCCACATAGCAAAGAACTTCTTAATATCCTAAAACTTAAAAATGAACGGCTTTGACTTAAACCTTTTAAAACCGGCCGTAAAAATAATCTTACATCATACTCCAAACGCTAAAATATTTTTATTCGGCTCAAGGGCAAATGGAAATTTCACAGAGAATTCGGATGCGGACATAGCAATAAAAAGCGATTCCAAAATAGATTTGGAAACACTCGCCAAAATAAAAATGGATTTGGAAGAATTAGATATAAATTTCAAAATAGACATTATAGATTACAATTCCCTATCCGAAAATTTCCGAAAAATAATAGATAAGTCCTCCATAGAATTATAATCCCAATAATACGATATCCGCTTAATTTTTGGCTCTTTTTTAGGATTATAATATAATATTAATATGCTTTGGAGCAGAACAAAAAATTATTTGGGAATGGCCTTATTGGCATTAATCGATTTTTTAACTCTGACACTTACTTTTAATCTTGCCGTACTTTTAAGAATAAAACTTTTCCCCATATTCAACTCCGATCTGCCCGTTTTCTCCTATACCAAAATACAATACTCCTGGTTATTTGCCGTTTTTATGGTAATTTTCCTTTACGAAGGTTTATACAATAAAAGATTATCTCTTTGGGACGAAATAAAAATAGAAGTAAAAAGCGTATTAATGTCTTTGATAGCCGTATTCAGCATATTATTCATAATGAAAAAAGGGCAATCTTATTCGAGAGCCGTAATTATCACGCATGCCATATTGACAATAATGATATGGCCGATAATAAGAATGTATGCCAAAAGATTGATATTTCTGTCGGGATTAATGATTAAAAAAGTTTTAGTAGTGGGCTCGGGCGAAACCGCGTTAAAAATAATATGCGCTTTAAGAAATGAGAAAAACTTAGGATATTCCGTCGCCGGCATACTCGACGATTCGAGAACCGACAAAATAGACGAATATAAAGTGCACAGAGGAATAAAAAACATAGAAAGATACATAAAAAACGCTCAAATAACCGATGTCATCGTAGCCAAAGAAGGCCTTACGAAAGAGCAATTGGCCGATTTAATAAATCACATACAGCATAAAGCGCAAAATACCTTATATATTCCCGAATTAAGCGGCATAGCCGTGTCGGGCACGGAAATTAAATATTTTTTCAGGGAACAGACAATAGCGATAGAAATAAAAAATAATCTTTCTAATCCCATAACATACATAACAAAAAGGGTATTGGACTATTTGCTTGCCGTTATCGTTTTCATATTGATATCTCCGTTAATGATCATATTGGCGATAATAATAAAAAAGACAAGCGAAGGACCGGCCGTATATTCCCAAAAAAGAATAGGCAAAGACGGGAAAGAATTTAACTGTCATAAATTCAGGACTATGTATAAAGACGCCGAAAAAAAACTAAAAGAATTATTGGAGAAAGACGAGAAATTAAGGGAAGAATGGGATAAAACATTTAAACTAAAAAACGATCCGAGAATAACTCCCATAGGCAATTTTCTAAGAAAAACATCTTTAGACGAACTGCCTCAAATATTCAATGTTCTAAAAGGCGAAATGTCTTTGGTAGGCCCAAGGCCCGTAGTACAAAAAGAAATAGACGAATACTACAAAGAGGACGCGCATTATTATTTTAAAGTTCCCCCCGGCGTCACAGGTCTCTGGCAGGTAAGCGGAAGAAGCAATACCTCTTACGAATATAGAATATCGTTGGACAGCTGGTATGTTAAGAACTGGAATCTTTGGCTTGATATAACAATACTTTTCAAAACGGTTTCCGCCGTAATAAAACGCGAAGGCGCCTGCTAAATTTTAGAATTAACGAAATTTAGAAATTCGCTTTTAAAGCGATCTATGGAAAATCTTTCCGCATTTATGCGGATTTTTGTCGGCTCAAAACTCTTCTTTTCAAAAGAATTTACCGCTGAAATTATATTTTCTAATATGAAGATTATTGTTTAATCTTATCTAATTTGTTTAATAAAAATATGTCTGATAATCCTAATATGATGCCAAATAATTGAAATAAGCTTCTAAAAAATAAATATATCGGAGAAAAAAGGCCGACAATAAAATCTTTCTTTATCGCTTTGAATATAAAATTTATAGAAAAAACAAGATAAACAAAAAGCATAATAAAAAATATTTTTGCATAATTTAACGAGAACAAAGTTAAAAATATTGAAATAAACATTAAGAAAATCAAGATAATTTGAATTTTCATTGTTTGAGGCGTATGAGTATCTTTAACAATTTTATTCGGATTATTTTTTATAGCGAGCATTCTCCAATAAGCAAATTTATATTTTTTCTTACAATAATCAAAAAACTTGCTTGGATGAATATGATACACAATAGCATTGGGATTAAAAATCATTTTATATCCTTTATTGGACAATTTAAACGATAAATCCACATCTTCGGAACATGCGACTCTAAACCTCGTATCATATCCTCCGACTTCCCAAAAAATATTTTTTTTAAAAGCTGCCGAATAAGTATCTATAAAATCTATATATTTAAATTTTTTCATCACATCATACTTATCTTCATATTCCAATTGAACAAATCTTGCTGTTATCTCTTTTTGTTTTGTTTTATATATACCTTTTACTCCGATTATTTCAGGATCCAACTGGAAAGGGCGTATCATCTCTTCTAACCAATTATCCGCCGGTTCACAGTCGGAATCCGTAAAAATAATATAATCTCCTTTGGCAACAGTCGCTCCGTAATTTCTCGCTTTTGCCGGACCGGCATTTTCTTGAATTAAAAGATTTACGGTTTTAAATTCATTCTTTATTATTTCGCCTGTTTCATCTTTTGATCCGTCATCGACAACTATAATCTCACAATCAAAGGACTCGGATTGCTTCAAAACTTCCCTAAGACATTGTCTTATTGTTTTAGAAGCATTATAGGCTGGAATTATTATAGATATTTTCATATTATTTTATTAAATAAGTTTTAAGCAAATTAACCCCGCCTTTAACGAGCCTTTTCATTTCATACGAATCAAAAAGACCTTGTAAAAACTTCTTAGATATATAAGAAACTCTCAAATAGAATCTCTTTCTCGCCTTATCGCAAAAGCTAACCAAATCTCTATCGGTAAGTTCCGGTCTTGACATAACGCTATTGTGCATACCGCAATCATCGAGCCATTTTGAATAATCTGTAGTTTTAAGATATCCATTTTTGTAGGCCCAATCGTATATTTCGGTTCCTGGATAAGCCATAATAGGGAAAAACTGAGCGGTATCGGGTTCCAGGGTCAAAGCCAAAGACAATGTTTTTTCAAGAGTTTCTTTGGTTTCTTTGGGATTCCCTACCAAAAAACATCCGTGTATTTTAATACCCGCTTTCTTTGAATCAATAAAAAACTGTTTTACCCTTTCTATTTTTAAATTTTTTTTCATCGAATCCAAAACTTCCTGATCTCCGCTTTCTATCCCGACACAAAATAATCTGGCACCAGCACGTTTAAGGGCATACATAGTATCAAGATCGACATCGGCCCTTGAATTAGCCGACCATTCAATTTTAATCCCGCGCTTTAATATTTCTTCGGATAGTTCGATACATCTTTTCTTATCCAAAGTAAGAGTATCGTCTTCAAACATTATTTCCTTTATTTCCGGAAAATTCTTAATTATATACTCCATCTCATCGACAACATTTTTTATGCTTCTGTTTCTTACGCGTCTACCATTAAAAACCTGAGGATAGACGCAGTAAATACATTGATGCGGACAGCCTCTTCCGGAAACTATGGTAACTATCGGATATTTGCTATGCGCATAAAAATAATTTTTGTAATTCAAATGTTTTTTATAGACAGAACTTACAAAAGGAATTGAGTCAAGGTCCTGAGGCATTTCCGCCTTCTCATTAACAATAATTTCCGACTTTTTTCTGAAAGCAATACCTTTTATCCCCAAAAGATCTTCCTTGGAAGGTTGACCAGATCTGGCTTCCAAAAGAGCGGCTAAATTCACAAGTATATAATCATACTCTCTCATAGCTACCGCATCCACATTTTCATCTATTCTTAAAGTATCTTCCGGAAGAGCCGAAGGATGCGGACCTACGAGGACAACAAAAGCTCCGTATCTTTTTTTAAGATCCGCAGCGATTGAGACATCGTTGTAAATACTGGGGGTTGAAGTATCGACCACTATAAGATCCGGTTTAAAACCATCAAGTCTTAATATACATTCATTGTAATCAATTCTTTCGGCCGGGGCATCGAGGAGTATACACTCATGCCCGTTCTTTTCAAGTAATCCGGTTGCATAAGCAAGCCACATAGGATAATAAAAAGTTCCGCTTTTCGTAATTGCCGGGCTACGTTGTTCTCTTGAGAACTTACCATATTGAGGTTTAAACGGAGGATTCATCAATAATATTTTCATTTTTTTAATCTCTCTATAAGGGAATTTGAAAAATTTTCCAGATTTTCAGGAGAATTAAAATACAACTCACCTATCGAAACTCCGGAAGCAAGTTTATGGAAAAAATCTCGATCAAAATAATTGCCAGAATAAACATCCTGAGAGAAATTTAAAGATTTAAAATCCTCCAGGTTATTAAGTTTCATCGCATACTTATTTGAAATATAATAAGGAGAGCCAAAAGCATAAACTTTCTTTCCTTGGAAAAGAGCTTCCGCTCCGACTTTTGAATTTATTGTTACTACAAACATTGAATTTTTTATTATATCGTATGAATTAACGGAAGGGTTTATTAATTTTACATTTTCTAACTTTAGTATTTTTTTTAATTGCCAAAAATCATACGCTCCGATAGATGCCGGATGTTCTTTTATATAAAGTTTTATTCCGTAAGGAAGAACATTAGAAATATATTCGACTATGGCTAACTGGTTAAGATATTTTGGTTCGCGAAAAGTAAGCTGAAAATCAAGTGGGACATGCAGAGGAAAATAGATATAACTTTGGCTTTTATCAAAAGACGAATAGAAGGACGACAAAGAAGCGCGTCTCACTACGCTCGCAAATCCGCGTTTGACATGATTATATATCGCATCATATTCCTCTTTTTCTCCCCTTATATATTTGTAATAAAGCTTTTCGCTTAGTCTCTTTATATTTCTAACATTTATTAGTTTTTTTAAACCTGCGTCCATAAAATGATGACGATCTTTTACAGGCATGGACACCGTTTTAAAGCCGTGATATTGATTTTTATACTCTTCAAGAAGATAGTTTGCTCTGTCGGAAGAATAAATAGGAGATTCGAGGTTAACATCTATGGAATTATAATTTAAAAAAACATAACCTCTAAAAAGAGCCGGTTCTATAAAAATATGATTAATATTAAAAGATTTCGCACAAAAATATAGAGAAATAGGAGCTATAAAAGCGCCGAGTTCCTGTATTATGCAACCGAAGGAATTGTTTTTTAAAACATGGGTAAAATAAGCGTCATAAGTAAGAAGTTTATTTAATAGAGTTTGTTCATCATAACGCTGGAAAGTTAGTTTTTCATGTAAAATGAGAGATCTTATATTTGATAAAGCGTATTTTTTTTCTATTTCTTTAATATTAAAAAAATCCGCTTTTAAAGAAAATTTAGGCGATTCTTTATGAATGCTGAAAACTTTATATCCGCGAGCCTGCAAAACTCTGTCCCCGGGCTCATAAAAAGTAAGGAATGCCGACGATAAACCATGTTTTGTTTTCAAAATATCAGCGATATTTGCAAAAAACTCAACCTCGCGCGGAGCTATAACCGCAAAAAGCAAATCATAATGCATAGTTAAATTATATAAAATTCTATTCCTTCAAGTCTGGAATAATGAAAATGATGGAAATACATAAATACATAATAAAATTTAAAGGAAACCTATTTTGCAAAGCTAATCCGTTAAAACCAAAAACAATAATAGCAATCAAAAAAGAGGCCAAAGCATAGTTATAATCTCTCATTTTAACATTTACAAATAAAGCATTATAAGCGAGGTATAAAAAAAATACCAAATGA
>JAAYVI010000012.1 GCA_012517235.1 Elusimicrobiota bacterium
AGAAGGGAAGTGGGTAAAAAATCCGGAAAGGCCGATCGATTTTAGAAACTATATAGACGAAACTATGCAGGAGAGCATAAATTGCTCAAAATTTGCCACTCAAAGAGGATATGAAAAATTCGAAGAGGCTTTGAAAGAATTAGAAACGAGAAACCCTCAGAAAAAATTTACTTGCCCTATGTCTCGGGAAATATTGGAAACTTCGGCCAAAAAATACGAAGTAGAAATAAAAGACGATCCCAGACACAGTAAAGTAGACCATTGGATAATAAACAGAGAAGGCAACGGGAAAGTATCTTATTTCAACGAATTTTAACGGCAAGCGCCCAAAAGCTTTAAAGTTTGCGGGAATTCTTTCTTTTTGGCTATATCGCAAGCCGTATTGTCTTCGGAATTTTTTAGAAATCTGTTCCCGCCGTAAGACAGAAGAATTTTAACCGTTTCGTTATGTCCGTGAAAGCTTGCCAGAATAAGAGGAGTATTTCCGTCAATGTCTTTTACGTTGACATTTGCGCCTTTATCCAAAAGTATTTTTACCACTTCGCTTCGACCCCTTAGAGAAGCCCATAAAAGCGGAGTCCATGAAAGCCAGTCTCTCGACTCGGTGAAAGCGCCTTTTTCCAATAAATGATTTACTATTTCCGGCTTACCCCAGCGCGCCGCCAGATGAAGGGGCGTTTGTCCTTTGTCGTTTCTCTTATGTATGTCCGCTCCGTTTTTTAAAAGCATATCCGTAAGATTAATATTAGTCCTAAGCACGGCTATCATCAGCGGCGTCCAATTTTTATTCGAAGGATTAATATCTATTCCGGAATTTATCAGCTCGCTTACTTCTTTTTCGTCGCCTTTTCTTATTGCTTCGTAAAGTTTGTCATAAGGATCCTGTTTGGCTTTGCATGAGAAAAAGACAAGAGAAAAAATAAATATGACGGCAATATTGATCATATATTAAATTATAAGCCCTAAAACTCTGCAAATCAACCCCGATTGAATCGGTTTATTGATTTGCCGGGGCTTTTGTTTTAGTATATGAAAGATGAAATTTTTTTATTTTTTCGGTCAATTGTTTTATTTCGTCTTTCGGCGGAAGAAACGTGGTTCTAAAATGAAAAGTGCCCGGTTTTTGCCCGAAGCCGGAACCGGGTACCACGCATATTCCGGTTTCTTCAAGAAGTTTAAGACAATAATCGTTATCTCGGGCAGATTCGTATTTTATTCTTTCTTCGGGACTCATTTTTTCCGGATATATTCCTTCTTCTTGAGGAAGTTCGAATTTTACAAAAGCATACATGGCTCCGGACGGTATTTTTATTTTCATACCCGGAACCCTGTCAAGCTCCGTTCCCAATATCTCGGCTTTTTCTTTTAAATCTCCGAGTATTAAATCTCTTTCTTTTACGTATAGCTCGCGGCTTTCTTCGCCTTCTTTCGGCGGCGCCACCATGGCGTATGTTACAACCTGTCCGGCGGTATTCGAACAAAGTCCTATGGATTGAAGTTTTATCATTTGTTCGTAAACTTCGTCGGAAACATTCCTTGTTTCCATATATCCGCCTCTATGACCGCATTCTCCCAAAAAGCCTTTTGAAACGGAATGGAAGCTAAATAAGGGAACTTCTTTTTCTTTCATTTCTTCCATAACCTTGGCGAAAGAATGGAAAGGCAAAGCTTTATTGTAAATATTTTCTTGATATACTTCGTCGGCAAGTATGGAAAGCCGGTTTCTCTTTGCGAAATTTATTATCATCTTTATATTTTCTTTGGAAAGAACCGAGCCGGTAGGATTTCCCGGGTTTATTACGACTATGGCGACGGGATTTATGCCTTTCTCTTTCGCTTTTGAAATGCTCATATTAAGTTCGCTTTCGTTTAATTCCCAGTTGTTTTCCTCGTCCAAATAGTAATTTATTTGCGAAGCCCCGTAAAGAGCTATCGTAGCGCTATAAAGAGGATATTGCGGAATGGGAATCATAAATCCCGATTTAGAGTCTTTCATGAGCATTGTGAAAACAAGCTGTATGCCTTTACTGGCTCCGTCGGTCAGCATTATTCTTTTATAATCGGATTTAATGGAGTCTCTTTTTTCTATGAAATCTGCTACGGCCTGTCTTATAAATTGCATACCTTCGCTCTGGGTATAAGCTCCGAGACCGTGAGAATTTTCTTTTAATATTAATCTTGCTTTTTCTTGTATGTCTTTTGGAAAATTTTTAACGGCATCCGTTTCCAAAAGTTTCGGGTATTCCGTCAGGGCCAAAAGCTGGCGGACAAAAGTGAGAGGTTTTTGTTTTAGGGCTTGAGGATTGCCTATATTGCAGTAAATTATTTTCTTGCCTTCTTTTTCGAGTTTTTGAGCGCGAGATACTATTTTGCCGCGTACCGCATAGTGGGCTTTTAAAAGATTCGGATTTAAATCGTTGATATTCATAAAATCTCCTTGAAGCTTATATTTTTATTATATATTTTTCTATTCGTTTTCCAAATAAGCCCGCGGTTTAGAGTTTTATTTTATGCGACAAGACGCTGTCGCGGTAGAATTTTATAATTTATATAAGGCCTATTTAAGGAGGAAAAAATGAATAGAATTTCCGGTTTTATTCTCGGCTTTATGCCTTTGATTAAAGGGATATTAGGATTTGAGAGGGAAGGACTTATGCCGGAATGTCCGCGCTGCGGCTCTTTAATGGGATATAGAGAATTTTACGGTAATGCTTTTTGGCTTTGTACCGAATGCCGCAAAAAGACGGATATTTAAAATCCTTTGTATTTTCTTACGCTTATCATTCTTGAGAAATAATAAGGATTATAAACCGAATCTATATGTACGCCGGCCGTAAAAGAAGCGTGGACAAAAAAGCCTTTTCCTACATATATGCCGACATGGTCTACTTTTTGAGAACCCGGCGCTTTCATTGAAAAAAATATCAAATCTCCGGGCAATACTTCCGACGGCGATATCCTCGCCGTTTGAAAAAACTGTTCCGAAGAAACTCTCGGTAAAAATATCCCGGAATCAAGATATACGAGCTTTACGAAAGCCGAACAGTCCATGCCGGTTTGGGGATGCATCCCTCCCCAAAGATAAGGCGTATTGAGATAGTTAAGCGTATTTTTTACTATTTCGTTTCTGGCTTCGGCTATGGTTTTGGAATGAATTTCTTCAAAAGCTGTAAAGAATATCAGAATAAATAAAAATATTTTTTTGCCGCTCATCATAAGATATTATAGAATATCGTAAAGAGGAAAAATGAAAAAATTTTTATTTTTAATTATAACGGCAAGTTCTCTTTGCGCGCAAAATCTGCCGGACATGAAAAATCAAGCGGGTTGGAGCGATAAAGAAAAAAAAGAATTTCTTAACTATATAAAATCCTCACGTCCCATGCCGGAAAGTCAGGTAAAATATGCGGCGGCGTCGGGGTCTCAAGAAAAAGTTAAAATTTCAAAAGCTTCTTATGCTTCTTTGGGCTTGGTTTTGGATTCCGTAGTGAGAGATCAGGGCGCTACGAGCAAAACGGAACCCGCCGCTTTGGGAGCCAAATTTCTTCTCGGAGGACATCTTTTTTCATGGATTAGATATTACGGAGGGGTAAAATATAATCGCATGGGACAAGATAAGATTGACGGAAAAAGAGCGAGATTATCTCATTTTGAATTTCCGGCGGGCTTAGAATTGGCTTTGATTCCTTTGGGTACTCCTCATACGAGATACTTAATTCTTAGAGGCGGATTGTCGGAACATTATTTTTCAAGCTCCGCTAAAAAATCGGATTTTAAAGACTCCTTGTTGGGATGGACGCCCGCTTGGAATTTAGCCTTAGGTTACGAGTGGCAGTTAAACGATTCAAATTGGAGATTTCATATTCTTAGCGAAGGATACAGATCAATATCTTCGGGCGGTCATTCGCCTTTTTACGGTTTGGGAATTACAAGCGGTTTTGTATATACTTTTTAAAAATATTTCATTTAAATAGAGATAATTCGCTTTTCGCGAGTAATTTATCGATCTAATTGTAAATTATTCCGATGTTTAATTCTCTTTTTTGCAATACATCTACGCTTCTATGCATCCATACTTCTAATTAATGTATTCCATGCATCCATTTTCTAAGCCTGGGAGTTATAAGAAGAAGAAGTATGGCCGAGCCGAAAGCGGTAGATGCGGGTATCATATAAAAAAGAGTATGATTCATTGTATCGTAATTGCCGGCAAAAAAACCGCCTACGAAATTGGCTACGAAAGAAGATAAAAACCATACGCCCATAAAAAGGGATACGAATTGAGCGGGAGCCAATTTGGTTATAAGAGAAAGACCTACCGGCGAAAGACATAATTCTCCCAAGGTGTGGAAAAGATAGGCGCCGGCCAGCCAGAATACGCTTACGGGTCCGCTTTGCTGATAAACGCTTGCCGCTATTATCATTACGACAAATCCTATTCCCAAAAGCCCCAGTCCGGCGGCAAATTTCATCGGAGAAGAAGGCTCTTTTCCCATATCGGAAAGTTTAATCCACATTTTTGAAAAGAAAGGCGCAAGTATGAAGATTAAAAGAGGATTTAGAGATTGAAAATATCCCGCAGGCATTTCCCATTGGAAGCCGAAAATATTCAACATTCTATTTGTCTCTTTATCGGCGAATAAAGTAAGAGAACTTCCCGCTTGTTCGAAAGCGGCCCAAAAAAATATGGAGAAAAATACCATTATAAATATTACCGCTATTCTTTGTTTTTCTACGTGAGTAAGCGTCGACTTTTCCGAATTAGAAGCATAGGCGTATATCAGTCCGAAAGCGGTTAATAAGGCGGCTATCCAGTAAACATAAGAAGGTATCGATTCTTTTATTTTATAACCGCTAAATTGAAAGGCGCTTAATATTAAAAACAGTAAAACGGCCGAGACCATAAGTATCGGGACATGATAATTTGTTTTCGGTTCCGCCGGTTTTTTACATTTGTCTCCCAAAAACATATTTTGTCCCCAAAGATACATACCGAGTCCTATTACCATTCCGACACCGGCAGCTCCGAAGCCGTAATGCCAGCCCATTTTTTCTCCCAAAGTGCTGCATACCAAAGGCGAGAAAAAAGCTCCTAAGTTTATGCCCATATAAAAAATAGTAAAACCGGCGTCTCTTCTGGGATCGTTTTGTTCGTAAAGAGAACCGACTACCGTGGATATGTTCGGTTTAAAAAAACCGTTTCCGATTATCAGCAGTATCATAGCGGAAAAAAAGAAAGGCAAAGGAGGAAATGCCATGGCAAAATGTCCCAGGGCCATAAGCGTTCCTCCTACTACTATGGCTTTTCTTTGTCCCAGATATTTGTCGGCTATATATCCGCCTAAAAGGGGAGTGAAATAAACCATTCCGGTATACCATCCGTATATTTGCCCGGATTTTTCCGTGGTAAATTGAAGGGCTTTTACCATATATAAAACCAGCAGCGCTCTCATTCCGTAATATGAAAATCTTTCCCACATTTCTACAAAAAATAAAAGGAATAAGCCCTTGGGCTGATTTTTATGTATACTCATATTTTCTCCTCAATAAAACCGTGCTATTAATAGGAATACATAATAACAAAGATATTATTATAACAAAAAATAAAAAAATGGGAATATTAAAGTTAGAGTAAGGCAGAAAAATAAAAAGATTGAAGGATCGGAAGAATAGATGGTTAGTAAGGAAGCGAGCTTGTGTTTTCGAGCAGCATAAGCCGCATGTCCGAAAAACGAGGGTATCTTCTCTTGAAGACGGACCGGCTTTGTTCGACGAGCGAAAACTTTGCTTTTCGCGAGAAGTTGCCGGCCGCCGAGTTTTGAGGACATTGTTGAACGGCTTTTTAGCGGCGAGAATAGCAAGCGAGCAAATTAGATGCGTAGAGGCATAGATGTGTGGATGTATGGCGAAAAATATTAGAAGATCGGACGGATATAAGAATTGACGATTAAAAAGCTTTCGGCGGTTTTAAAGACGGCCCGTAGCGGAAGGGGGGCCCGATTTATCGGGGGAAACCGACGGGACTGGTTTCCTAATCGGGCCGGCGAGAAATTGCCGAAAGCTACGCTCTAAATACTAAGGACATTATTAGGCGGTTTTTAGCGGATAAAATATCAAAAAGGATATTAAAGTAATAGAAGTATAGAGGCGTAGACGTATGGCAAAAAATACGATTAGAGGAATAAATAATATGCGGATAAAAAGAAAAGCAATGGAACTTGAAGATTAAAATTTAAAAAAAACACAAAATATTTTACTAAAATTTTTTTGTATAATTTGTTTATAGAAGTTTTTTGTTCCTTAAATTTTTTTTTGAAAAAATAAAAAATATTTTTCAAAAAATTTTTTTTTCTCCAATGAAAAAAAAGTGTTGACAAGGTTTGCAGAAATTTGGTTAAATATTTTTGTAGTAAAAAATGATCTCTAACGTGCTTCTAAAAGTTTCAAAAATAAGTTCAAAAAAGTTTTTTCAAAAAAACATTTGACATATCAAAAAAAAATTTGATAAAATAAATCTTGTCGCGTAACGGTTCCCAAAAAACCAAACGCGAATTTAAAACCCGGTGAAAAATACCGGCGGGATTTTTTCGCTCTCTGAAAATATGTATGAACGGGCACCCTGATCAAAGAGAACGGCAATTTGTTCTCTATATTTCAGGTGTGTTTATAACCTTATTATATTGAGTAAGTAATTAAGAGCCAAATAATTCTCCGATTCCGGCTTATGGTTAGCCGCGAAAGCGGACATAAACCGTACTCGGATTTATCTGGAGAGTTTGATCCTGGCTCAGAGTTAACGCTGGCGGCGTGCCTAACACATGCAAGTCGAGCGGAGAGTGGCAGAGTATCGCGCTCTTAGCGGCAGACGGGTGAGCAACACGTAAACAACATGCCCTCAAGAGGGAGATAACCTGGCGAAAGTCGGGCTAATATCCCATATTATCTCGGTGAGGCATCTTACCGGGATGAAAGGCCCGCAAGGGATCGCTTGAGGAGTGGTTTGCGGCCTATCAGCTAGTTGGCGGTGTAAAAGACCACCAAGGCTATGACGGGTAGCCGATCTGAAAGGATGACCGGCCACAAGGGCACTGAGACACGGGCCCTACTCCTACGGGAGGCAGCAGTGGGGAATTTTGGACAATGGGCGAAAGCCTGATCCAGCGACGCCGCGTGGAGGACGAAGGTCTTCGGATTGTAAACTCCTTTTGCGGGGGACGATTATGACGGTACCCCGCGAATAAGCAACGGCTAACTACGTGCCAGCAGCCGCGGTAATACGTAGGTTGCAAGCGTTACTCGGAATTACTAGGCGTAAAGCGTGTGTAGGCGGTGTTTTAAGTCTGTCGTGAAATTCCACGGCTCAACCGTGAAAAGTCGACAGATACTGGGACGCTAGAGTGAGGCAGGGGAAACTGGAATTCCAGGTGTAGCGGTGGAATGCGTAGATATCTGGAAGAACGCCAAAGGCGAAGGCAGGTTTCTGGGCCTTTACTGACGCTGAGACACGAAAGCTAGGGGAGCAAACAGGATTAGATACCCTGGTAGTCCTAGCCGTAAACTATGTAGACCAGGCGTGGGAGGTATCGACCCCTTCCGTGCCGACGTTAACGCATTAAGTCTACCGCCTGGGGAGTACGGCCGCAAGGTTAAAACTCAAAGGAATTGACGGGGGCCCGCACAAGCGGTGGATCATGTGGTTCAATTCGACGCTACGCGAAGAACCTTACCTGGGCTCGAACGACTGGTGGTAAAATCTATGAAAGTAGAGATGACCCGCAAGGGAGCCAGCCGAGGTGCTGCATGGCTGTCGTCAGCTCGTGTCGTGAGATGTTGGGTTAAGTCCCGCAACGAGCGCAACCCTTATTGTTAGTTGCCAGCATTCAGATGGGCACTCTAGCGAGACTGCCGGTGA
>JAAYVI010000112.1 GCA_012517235.1 Elusimicrobiota bacterium
TCTCCGCCTACGCCGGTAGTTCCTTCTCCGGTGGTTCCTTCCCATGCCGCATCGCTTGTCGCTCTTATGGTATCGGAATTTGTACCCTGATAACTTCTCATTGTGTTTTTAATAGCCTGAGCTCTTCCCAAACTTTTTCCGGCATCTCCTTTTTTAGTGCTTATTCCGGAAGCTTTTGAAACGCCGAATTTTTTAGAGTTCATTGCGAGAAGTTTATTTTTCCTGTCTTGAAACTTAGGCATATTACTAAAACCGCTACCCATATTGCTAAAACCAACTTTGGGACCGAAGCTTCCCATTTTATTGCCAAATCCGCCCAAGGAGCTGAATTTATTTCCGCTCCCTACATCTCCGGAAAGACCTATTTGAGCGGCGCCTTGAAGCTGCGCATTCATTTCATCTTGAGGATTAGGCTGTTCTCCCGCATTGGCATCCGAAGAAGCTTCCGGTTCTTTACTTTTTTCATCTTTCGCCGCCGGCTGAGGTTCGTCTAAAGAAACTTTTCCTTTATTGGCCTCTTTGAACATATCCAGAGAGGAAGCATTTTTTTGTTCTCTAAGTATGGCCGGAACATAATCTAAGTTCCTATTTTTTACGGCCTGAGAAGAATCTCCCATAGCGGCGTTTTGTTCCGGGGAGGCATTCCTGGCGCTCTTCATGTATACTACGGTCCCTACGCTTAAAGCCACCACGGCCATAGGAATGAGTACCGAAGATTTTGCGGCCAAAGCGGCTAAAAGCCCCGGTTTAGCCGCGCCTATTTTACCCAAATTAATGGCGCCTTGTGAGGATAAATTCCCCATAGACGCGGAGCGGCCGAAACCCAAGCGCTGCTTAAGCCACGGTAAAAATCCCTTCCGCTCTTTCTTCTTTTGAAAGTTTATCTCGGGCAAATCTTTGTTTTCCATAATGCCTCCTTACCCAAAAACATTAAAAACCGGGTATTATAGCCTTCCAAAATCCTTTGGTTAAGAATTTTAGATCTTTTGTTTGAGATTCAGCGCAAGTTTTCCCGACACCGGACAATGCTTGTATTGCGGCATAGATTATACCCGCGCCTACTATCATGTACATGATAGCTGACCATTTTTGCTTATATTCGCTCCACATTTGCCAGCCGAGATACATTTCATATAAAGCCGTTGCTATTGCGGCATAAGCTAATATAACGGCCGCGGCCATAATATAAGGATTCTTGCTTTTTGCCATTAAAGTAGCCAATGCTACTAATCCAGCGGCTATTAGTATAGTGTTAAATATCTTATCCTCAAGCTTTTTCCAAGGGCTGTCTACTTCTTTATTCTCCGGCGTAGGAGGCTGATATTCGTTCGTATTTATATTAGGGTCATTTGCTTTCAACTTAGCCCCATCGCTAACACCCGCTCCGCCTATTCCCGTACCGCCGGTAGGAGTGGCGACATCCCCTGAACCCGCGGTTTCTCCAGTAAAAGCCGCCTCAGCCGCAGATCTCGATCCGGAATCGGAAGCCGAATAAGCCGCTTTTTGACCTACTTTACCGGCATACTTGGCTTGACCGAAAGAGCCGCTTCTCTTTATGTTAGGTACCGTATATTTCGGAGAATTTTTGACATTAGAAGCCAAAGCGCCTTTCATTGCGGACGCAGAACCGGCGGAAGATAAATTGGCCATTCCTCCCATAGGAGAAAATTGCTTTTTACCCATATTTCCAAAAAATCCGCCGGAAGTCTGAAGCTTTCCTCCCGAAGTTCCCGAACCGCCTCCGCCCTTGGCATTATTAAAACCCAAAGAAGCATTAAGCTTACCGCCGTCTCCTGCGGCACCGGCCGCATCGGGAGCAGCAGAAGAAGAATCGGCCGCCGAAGCATCCGCGGAAGAAGCCGCTTCGCCTTCCTTAGCCGCCTGCTCGTCCGATGCCAAGCCTTCTTTTTTCGCTTGTTCCCTGAACATATCAAGGGAAGAAGCCGATTGGCTTGCCATATTTCTGACGCCTTCTCTTTCTATACTTGCCTTTTTGGCTTGTTCCTGATAATATGCGTTTTGGAATAAATCGGCGGTATAAACTTTTCCGGAAGAAGGACCTATTAAATTATAGACCACACCGACTCCGGCAGCTATGGTCGCACCGCCCAAAATTACTCCCAAGAGCCCGGCCTTGCTTGAAAAAATACCGGCCGCACCCGCAGCTTTTCCCATAGAGGTTGCGCCTTTTGCGCCTCCCGAGAAAATCCTGCTTATCAAGGGCAAAAAGCCCTTTTTGTTTTCATCTTCTCTATTAAAGCTCATATAACCTCCCTTACTCACTTTTTGCCGGTCGGCTTGCCACCCATCGCCCCGGTTATAGAACCAGATATTGCACCGCCGATTCCGCTAAAAACCGCACCAACCGTAGCTTGTATTATCATCTGCATAAGCATTTTCTTCATTTCTTCGTCGCTATTGTCTACTTCCATTTCTTTGGGTTCCGGTAATTTTATCTCTTTCTTTGTCAAGCTCGGATCGTTTTTCTTCATCGACGTATCTACTTTTCCTAATTGCATACCGGCTTCCGCAAACTTTTGCTCCGTCTCAGTGTTAAGTTTGGAGTCGTCCGCCTTTACCGAAGCTCCGAAAGCTTGAGTAGCGGCATTTTTTGCATCGCTCAGATTAGCGCTATTTGCCGCTTTAACACTTTGGTCCTGCGCATTTTTAAGAGATGCCAAAAGTGCTTGACCTTTTTCGCTCTTAGGTTTTATATCGCCCAAATCCGAAGGTTTAAAATCCGCCTTTGCGGTATCCTGTCCGAAAAATTTATTATGCGTTCCGCCTACGGTATTAGTATTGGAATTTCCCGCGGTAAGAGAAGGTAAAACATTTAACTTGCCTTTGGGCACAGATCCGTAATTGGAACCGGGATTGGCATCGGGAACCGGGACATTACCGTCGGCGGTGGAATTGGCCGAACTTTCCGAGGTTGTCTCGGAAGGATTTTCCGAAGAATCTCCTGAAGAGAAAAGAGAAGAGGCCGCCATATCCAAAGCCGTAGCGGGATTGTCTATCAGCTCTCCGCTCAAAGGGGCTCCCGGAGCATCGGCACCGGCTCCGTCGGCCAAAAGAGAAAGATCAGCCGATTTTTTGGAAAAAGTACCTCCGTAAGCGGCCGAAGAGGAAGTTCCGGTTTTATTCATAAGAGGAAGAGAAATCCACATAAAAAGAATAAGGACGGCTACTATCGAGCCTATTATGTACTGAGTTTTTTTCGGCTTCTTGGCCGTCATTACCGTTTTCATAAGCCCTCAAAAATAACTAATCGCTTCCTTCGATACACTTTTTGTTCGAAGCGAAGCCTATGTTAATGTTATAGCAGACACCCCTTCTCCTGTCAAGACCCAATCTAATTATTAGGCAAACTTCTGCAGCCCAAAAAATCACACCCGTAGACTACTACCTGATCGTCTTTTTGAGCGACTATAAGAGTATCTCCGTTAGAATACTTTGCGGCCATAACGCTGCCGCTTAGATTGACCTGATTGCAAAGATCTCCTAAATCCGTACAAGAGGCATTGGCGGTTTTAACGACATCTTCGTTTGGATATAATTTATATTTATCTACGGCACTATCGAAAGTTTCTTTGGCTTTTTTTCCCAATTCGTCTTCTTCGCCTTCGCCTTGAGAATTAGAATTACCGGACATAGAGTTTGACAGACCGGAAAACATAGAACTTACGACACCCTTTGCCATATCTTTTTTCATTTGATCCGTCAAACTTTTTTTAACCTCATCGTCTTTTCCGGAGTTGGGATTATCGGATTTCGGTTCTCCGGGCTCTGGAGCATGAAGCCCGCCGGTTTCGGCGGCTTTAAGATCCACAACTTCGCCTCTTATCTTATCTAAGTTTGTAACCGCTTCCGAATATTTACCCTGCTTAGAACCTCCCATATTCCCTACATAACTTTGATCCCATTTAAATTTCGCCTGAGAAGAAGAACCGCTTCTAAGCCCTTCTTTTATATTTGAACTCATATAATCCAATCTGGATAAAAGTTTTTGAGAATTTTGGCTTTTCGCCGCGCTCTGAGCCGAACTTCCCGAGACCGTCAATCCTTGAGAAGGTCCGGATCCGGAAAATCCTCCGGAAAGTCCTTCCGTTTTAGTCCCTCCTCCTGAGGCCATAGTTCCTCCCCCGGATATTGAAGATTTTATTTTTTCGGAAGGCATATACGGAGCGGCAGATGAAGAGGAAGCGGACTTAGGATACAATTTTTCGGCTTGTTCATCCGGAGAAGCAATCGAATTTTCATCGGAAAATTCCGGAAAAATCTTTTTCTCTAATTCCTTTACGAATGCCGTTATTTTAGGATCTATCTTTTCTCCGTCCACAAAGCCGGTATTTTTAAGTAAAGCAAACATCGCTTTTTTAGGAAAAGAAGAATACTCAAAAGAAAAACCCGGTCTGTCTTTTAAATCATCCACGCCTTTAATCATAAAAAAAATAGATACGCTTCCGCCCAAAAGCAAGAACACGAGCACGGAAACTATAAAAACTTTCCTTCTGCCGTCTTTCATAAAACTCCCCAAAATAAAACATCTCGCTTTATTATCCCCGATTAAACGGGAAAACAAACGCGATTACAAAATAAAGGATAGCAGAGAAATCGATAAATTTCAAGCCCTATATATTAGGAAACTTATAGCCTGACATTATAATAAAATTTGCAAATTATTGAAGTAAACCGCAGAAAAGCAAGTGGCTATTTTTTAACTTTCGCTTTCTTTATCATTTTTTCCATTTCTTTAAAATCTTTGCGAGACAAGAAAGACCCCATGCCTGTCATTCCGTAATACGCGTGTTCTATCGGCGTATCCGGGCAAATATAAGAACCTCTCGAAACTCCTTTGGGATCTTTTTTAAGCCCTAACCACATAAGCCAGGGAACCATATCCGAAAAATTATCGGCTATCAGTTCCGGAGCATTGCTTCTAAGTTTTTTGGGATCGCCGAAACCGTCCAAAACAATCCCGCTGTGATATCCGTGAGCTTTCGCCGCCTGAACGTCTTTTTCTGTATCGCCTATTACGTATACTTGAAATTCCTTTTCTTCGCATTTGAGGAATTTTTTCGCTTCTTTTACCGCCGCTTCTATCATATCCTCTCTTCTTTCGTAATCTCCGCCGAAGCCGCCGAAAGAAAAATAATGAGATATTCCCGACGGAGCAAGCTTAAGATATGCTCCTTCCTCAAAGTTTCCGGTAGCCAAAACCAAAACGATATTTTCTTCTTTCGAAAGATATTCCAAAAATTTTTCTACGCCTTTTATATTTTGATATCTTTTATTTTTGACGGCCTCATTTACTTCCCCCGGAAGTATTTCCAAATAGCTTTGTTTTAACTTCAAGAATTCTTTTTCTTTAGGTTTTCTGCCGAAAGCCGAAAAAAAAGCTCTGTTAAAATTATCCCTGTCGGTAGAGCCCTGAAGTTCGAATTTCGAACATATATTATCGGGCCCGCCCATTTTTAATACGGCTTTATTCAAAGCTTTAAGCCCGCATCCGCCGGCTTTAACCAGAGTACCGTCAACATCGAACAGTATTATTTTTTTCATATATTATATTTCCTTTTTTCACGGTGGCTATATTTAGATTGGAACCGAAATAATAAGCTATTTCTCTATAATCTTTAACTTCAAAAACGGATATGTCGGCCTGCTTGCCTTTTTCCAGAGAACCTATTTTATTTTCAAGCCCCAGTGCCGCCGCGCCGTTAAGACAAGAAGAAAACAAAGCCTGTTCTACCGTCATTTTCATATGAGTAACCGCGCATGAAATTACAAACTGCATATTAAAGCAAGGACTTGTTCCCGGATTAAAATCGGTAGCCAATGCTACTTTTACTCCTTTTTCTATAAACGGACGAGCATCCGGAAAATGAGAAAGACCTAAAAAATAATTTGAGGCCGGCAAAAAAGTTACTATTGTTTTACTTTGGGCCAAAGCTTTCAAATCCGACAAATTAGCATAATCCATATGATCGGCGCTAACGGCATTTACCGCAGCCGCGGCCCCGGCTCCTCCGTAATTTTTAAGCTGTTCTGCGTGTATTTTCGGCTTAAGACCGGCTTTCAAGCATTCTTTCAAATAATATTCGCTTTCTTGAGGAGAAAAATATCCTTCTTCGCAAAATATGTCGGCAAAAACCGCAAGTTTATTTTTCTTTATTTGCGGTAAAACTTTTTTTATCAAATAATCAAGATAATCTTTCGAGTTTTTGAACTCCGGCGGTATGGAATGCGCTCCCAAAAATGTGGGGACCATTTCCAAGCAAGTTTCTTTTGAAGTTTCTTTTATCGTTTTTAGAATCTTTATTTCGTTTTTATTATCCAAACCGTATCCGCTTTTAATTTCGGCGGTAGCCGTTCCGTTTTCCAAAAATTTTTTTGACCAAAACAAAAGTTTTTCCTTTAAATCTTCGGCACTTGCTCTTCTAAGAGCCGTGACGCTTGAAATTATTCCTCCGCCTTTTTCTTTGATTTCCTTATAAGTATGCCCCGAAGTTCTAAGAGAAAAATCCTTAAGCCGGGCCTCGGCAAAAACGGCGTGAGTATGGCTGTCTACAAAAGAAGGAATCGCCGTTCCTTTTAATTTTATTTTTTTTGCTTTTTTAAAATACGGATTTGAAAAAATATCTTTTTCCTTTCCTACAAAAGATATTTTGCCGTTTTCCACGGCTACGGCGCCTTTTTCTATAAGTCCTACGTCAAAATTTTTGGAAGGTTTTAAAGTTAAAACTTGATCAAATCCGTAAAATATTTTAAGCATTTATCTATAATTTGTAAACTGCAATGTTATTCCGAAATCTTTTTCTCTTAGCAAAGCTATTGTATTTTGAAGCTCGTCTTTGGATTTGGAAGATACTCTTACCGTATCGCCCTGTATGGATGCGTTAACCTTAAGTTTGGCGTCTTTTATCGTCTTTGTTATTTCTTTCGCTTTTTCCTGCGGTATTCCCTGCTGTATTTTCACTATCTGCCTGGCTCTTCCGCCCAAAGCGTTTTCGGTTTTTTGCGGCTGAAAGTTTTTAAGAGGCAATCCTCTTTTTGATAGTCTCGTAAGCAAAACATCGTAGAGAGATTTGACCTTAAACTCGTCCGAAGAAGTCATAGTTATTGTCAATTCTTTTGAGTTTAATTCTATGAGAGAATTCGTATCTTTGAAATCATACCTGTTTATTATTTCCTTCATAGCGTTTGATATTGATTCTTCCACCAGAGTAAGCTCCACTTTGGAAACGACATCGAAACTAAAGTCGGCCATATATCCTCCTTCAAATTACAGCATCGGTATTTTTACTTTTTTTTCTTTTGCGAATTTCTTCGCCTTATCGTATCCGGCGTCGGCATGCCTCAATACGCCCATACACGGATCGTTTGTCAATACTCTTTCGATTCTTTTATCGGTTTTCTTTTCTCCGTCGCATACCGTAACCTGTCCGGCATGCAGAGAATACCCCATCCCTACTCCTCCGCCGTGATGAAAAGAAACCCAAGAAGCTCCGCTTGCGGTATTTACCAAAGCGTTTAATATCGGCCAATCCGCTATCGCGTCGGATCCGTCCTTCATAGATTCCGTTTCTCTAAAAGGACTGGCCACAGATCCGGAATCCAAATGATCTCTGCCTATGGCCAAAGGAGCGGAAATTTTTCCTTTGCCTACTGCATGATTAAAACGCAGTCCCAATTCGTGCCTTTCTCCGTATCCTAACCAGCATATTCTTGCCGGAAGACCTTGAAACTTAACTTTTTTGGAAGCCATTTTTATCCATTTGACCATACTCTCGTTTTTGGGGAAAGTTTCCAAAGCCAATTTATCCGTATATGCTATGTCCGACGGCTCTCCGGAAAGAGCGGCCCATCTGAAAGGACCTTTGCCTTCGCAGAAAAGATCTCTTATATAAGCCGGGACAAAACCGGGAAAATCGTAAGCGTTTTTAACTCCTTGATTATAAGCCATGGTTCTTATATTGTTTCCGTAATCGAACACTACGGTTCCTTTTTTCATAAACCCTAACATAGCTTCCACATGTTTTGCCATAGAAGCCATAGATTTCTTTATATAAGCTTGAGGATTTTTTTTCCTGAGTTCTTCCGCTTCTTTAAGAGTCATTTTTTCCGGCACATATCCGTTAAGCGGGTCATGAGCGGAAGTTTGATCGGTAAGAACGTCTATTTTAACGCCTTTTTTGAGCATCAAAGGCAAAATTTCGGCGCAATTACCTAACAATCCTATCGAAATAGGAGTTTTCGAAGCTAAATTTTTTTCGGCTATTTCCAAAGCTTCGTCCAGAGATTCTGTCATTATGTCCAAATAAGCCGTTTTTAAGCGCTTTTTTATTCTTTCCGGATCGACTTCTATCATCAAAGCGACTCCGCCGTTCATCGTAACGGCCAAAGGCTGAGCGCCGCCCATACCTCCCAAGCCTCCCGATACCACAAGTTTTCCCGCCAAATCGCTCTTAAAATGTTTCTTAGCGCAGGCGGCAAAAGTTTCATAAGTTCCCTGCAATATCCCTTGAGTGCCTATATAAATCCAGGATCCGGCGGTCATTTGGCCGTACATCATAAGACCTTTTTTTTCGAGTTCGTCGAAAACTTCCCATTTTGCCCAATTGCCGACCAAATTCGAATTGGCTATCAAAACTCTCGGAGCCTCTTGGTGTGTTTTAATTATTCCTACGGGTTTGCCCGATTGAACCAAAAGAGTTTCGTCGTTTTCCAGATTTCTCAAAGATTTTACTATGGCTTTATAGCAATCCCAATTTCTCGCGGCCTTTCCTCTGCCTCCGTAAACTATCAAATCTTGAGGTTTCTCCGCCACTTCGGGGTCCAAATTATTCATAAGCATTCTCAGGGCCGCTTCCTGATGCCAGCCCTTACAGGAAATCTTAGAACCTCTCGGAGCTCTGATTATCATATATGCCTCCAATAAAAAATATGCTTACGGCCGCTTATATTCTAATATTTTACAAAAAAGTGCCTTTTCTTATTTGCTCGGATAATATTTCCATCCTATCGGAAAACTCGCAATCGCCTTCTATCCTGGGAGAGAAATAATAAATTTTTTCGATAAATCTTTCCAAAGCCGGAGATGTTTTTAACGGTCTGTGAAATTCTATTCCGGAAGCGGCGGCCATCATTTCTACCGCGATTATTGACGAAACATTTTTATTTATCTCATTTAGTTTTAAAGCCGCGTTCATACCCATACTTACAAAATCTTCTTTGTTTGCCGAAGTAGGCAAAGAATCCGCCGAAGCGGGATGAGAAAGTATTTTATTTTCGTTACATAATGCGGCGGCGGTAACATGCGCTATCATAAATCCCGATTCCAATCCCGGATTTTTGGCCAGAAAAGGAGGAAGTATTTTAAAATCGCTTACAAGCTGAGCTATTCTTCTTTCGGAAATATTTCCCAAAGCGGCCATATTTACGGCCGCAAAATCGTAAATAAAAGACAAGGCCTGACCGTGAAAATTTCCTCCCGAAAAAGTTTCCACATTTTTACCGTCGGCAAAAACCAAAGGATTATCGGTAACGGCCGTGAATTCTCTTTCCAAAGTTTCTCTGCAAAAAGCCAAATTATCTATCATAGGTCCCATAGCCTGAGGAGAACATCTTAAACTGTAAGGATCTTGAACTCTTTTATCGTTTTTAGCGTGCGACATTCTTATTTGGCTGTCTTTCAAAAAGTTTCTAAGTTTCTCGGCTACCAGTATCTGACCGGGATGAGGTTTAAGCATATGTATTTTTTCGTCAAAAGCTACGGGGGTGCCTTTAAGAGCGTCTATGGTCAAAGCGGCGGTTTTTATCGAAGTATAAAAAATATTAAAAGATTCCCAAAGCGCCAATCCGCCGACAGCCTGCATAGCCTGAGTTCCGTTTATAAGAGCGAGACCTTCTTTTTCCTTAAGAGTAATAGGTTTTATCTCGGCTTTCTTTAGAATATCGGAAGTTTTTCTCCATTCTTTTTCTCCCTCAAATTTCGCAAAGCCCTCGCCTATAAGACAAAGAGCCATATGAGCACTCGGCGCCAAATCTCCGCTTGCTCCCACGGAGCCTTTTTTAGGTATGCGAGGCACTATTCTTTTATTTAAAAAATCTACCATTGTTTTGACCAAAACGGGTCTCACCCCGCTATGGCCCCTGGCCAATTCTCCGGCTCTTATAAAAAGCAAAGCCCTCGACTCTAAGTCGCTTAAAGGCTCTCCCACTCCGCAGGCATGGCTTCTTATCA
>JAAYVI010000113.1 GCA_012517235.1 Elusimicrobiota bacterium
AAGCATAGGCGCAGAAATAAGCTCGGAGAAAGCGGAACCTAAGGCTTAATATGAAAGAACAATCGGTAAAGGAAAAATATTATAAAGACCTTTCCGATCTTTTTCTCTCTTCTTTCAATAAATCTTCCTGCGAAATATCGGATTTGAGAGCCGACGGTTCCAACAGGAAACTTTTGCGCATTAAATCGGGAGATTTTTCTGCGGTAGGGGTTTACGGCCCGGATAAATTAGAGAATAATGCATTTGTCGGTTTTTCAAAGCATTTTAAATCTTTGGGATTGCCTGTGCCGGAAATATACGCCTATGACGAACCTAATAAAGTTTATTTGGAAACGGATTTGGGCGATACCACTCTTTTCGACGCATTAATTTCGGCGAGAAAAGACGAAACTTTTCCGCCGCAGATATCGGAACTATATAAAAAATCTCTTTTATGGCTGGCCCGTTTTCAGGTTTTGGGAATAAAAAATTTAGATTTGAAACTTTGTTATCCCAGAGCCGCCTTCGACAGACAGTCCATATCTTGGGATTTGAATTATTTCAAATATTATTTTGTCAAATTGGGAGGCATAGCTTTTAACGAACAAAATCTGGAAGACGATTATAATGCTTTGGCCGATTTATTGGTTTCCGCAAAAAGCGATTTTTTTCTGTATAGAGATTTTCAATCCAGAAATATAATGGTTAAAGACGGCGAAGTCTTTTTTATAGATTATCAAGGCGGCAGGCGCGGAGCGCTTCAATACGACGTAGCTTCTCTTTTGTTTGACGCCAAAGCGGACTTAACTTGCGAGGCGAGGGAAGAACTTTTGGAATATTATTTGTCTTTGCCGGAAATAAAAGCCGTTACCGATAAAGATAGATTTATGAGGTTTTATTATCCTTTCGTTTATATAAGACTTATGCAGGCTATGGGCGCTTACGGTCTTAGGGGATTTTACGAAAAGAAAACGCATTTCCTTCAAAGCGTGCCTTATGTGATAAAAAATTTGGAATGGCTTTTATCTCACGCTCAAATGCCTATAAAATTGCCGGAACTTACGAAGGTTTTTAAGAAAATAGTGGCATCCACATATCTCAGGAATTTCGGCGCAAAAAAATTGGGTTTGACTATTAAAATCTCTTCTTTTTCTTACAAAAACGGAATACCGCAGGATTTCAGCGGGCATAACGGCGGTTTTGTTTTCGACTGCAGATGTTTGCCCAATCCGGGCAGAGAAGAAAAATATAAAAATCTTACCGGAAAAGACAAAGAAGTGGTTGAGTATTTAAAGCGTAGTCCCGAAGCCGATAGTTTTTTTAACAATTCTCTCAATTTGGTATCTTTGGCCGCGGAAAATTATTTATCCAGAAATTTCACGGATTTATCCGTTTGTTTCGGCTGTACGGGAGGCCGTCATCGTTCGGTTTATATGGCGGAAAGAATGGCAGCCGCTTTCAAGGGGAAAAAAGGTATTAAAATAGAACTTTCTCACAGGGAGATAAAATAATATGAACGAACAATTTTGGCCGTTATTTAGATTTTCTTTTATTATGGCTTCGGCTTTTTATGCCGTTGAGATTTATAGAAGATCCGGATATGGTAATTATAATTTTTTTCAAAAATCTTTAATTTTCTTATTCTTAATTCTTGCCGCCGCGGTTTCGGCCAATTTAATACTCTGGCTTATGAGAGGTTTTTACTTGAAATTAAAAGGCAAAGAAAAAGAGTCTTTTATTTCGTATTTTATGAAAGACGAAAAATTTGCCGCCATATCAAAAATGAGACGGTTTTTATTCGGCGCTTTTGCCGCGGCCGGAATAGTTTTCATATTTTCAAACGGCATTATGCCTCGCCATTTAATAGCCGCAATAGCCTATTTGGGCTTCATATCTTACTTTTTTTCTCAGGCCGATTTTAGCAAATAATTTTTTGCTAAAATATTTTTGGTAAAATAAAATAGTTTGATATAAGGA